>JAKAPE010000009.1:0-26792 GCA_021811945.1 Pseudomonadota bacterium
CGGACTGCGGTGAGCAAGCCAGCGTCTCCGCGACCAATCCCGTCACGAACGAGATTGGACAGCGACATCAACAGCAGAAGCTGCTGCTGATCAAAATTGTCTAGAAATCACCCACTCGATTGCGCGACGAGGCAGAATTTATGGCCCGGGAAATTGCGCATCTTGCGTTCCACATTCTGCGCGATCCAGATCGAACTTTTCCCCTTCAGATACCCGATGCCGGTTTTGCTGTCCTCGGCCTTCTTCGCCCGCGGCCGGTGCGCAACAAAAGCAGCTTGTTTCCGTCGGCCGCTACGCGCTGCGCGGCGTGGAGCGGCCGCAGGATCTTTTTTTGCCCTCGATCGCGAGGCGGCAGACCTCCGCTTACCCGAATTCAGATTGCTGGCTCGGAAAGTCCGCGGCGCCGATGCGCGGCGATCAGAGTGTTGCGCAAGAGGCAGGCGATGGTCATCGGGCCGATGCCGCCTGGAACCGGCGTGATGGCGCCGGCAATGCCCTGCGCCTCGGCAAAAGCCACGTCGCCGACCAATTTCGACTTGCCGTCCGCAGCAGCGATCCTGCTGATGCCGACATCGACAACCGTGACGCCGGGCTTGAGCCAGTCGCCGCGCACCATCTCCGGCCGTCCCACCGCCGCAACCAGAATATCGGCGCGGCGCAGGATGGCGGGAATGTTGCGGCTCTTCGAGTGAACGAGCGTCACGGTGCAATTTTCCGCAAGAAGCAGCGCCGCCATCGGCTTCCCCACGATGTTGGAGCGCCCGAGCACGACTGCTTCGGCACCGGCGAGGCTGGGCAGCACGTCGCGGAGCAGCATCAGGCAGCCATAGGGCGTGCAGGGCACGAGGGCCTTCCCGCCGCTCCACAGACGGCCGATGTTCTGGGCGTGGAACCCATCCACGTCCTTGGACGGATCGATCGCGTCGATGACGCGTTGTGGATCGATGTGTTTCGGCAGCGGCAACTGCACCAGAATGCCGTCTACCCGATCGTCAACGTTGAGCTTGGCGATCAAAGCCAACAGCTCGGCTGCGCTAGTGGTCTCCGGCAGATTTTCCTGAAAGCTGGTGATCCCGGTCGAGGCCGCCGCCTTGCCCTTGTTGCGGACATAGATCCGGCTTGCCGGATCGCTGCCGACGAGGACCGCGCAAAGCCCGGGGACGACGCCAGATCCGGCCTTGAGCGCGACCGCGGCAGCGGCGACCTCGGCAACCAGGCGGTCTGCGCGCGCTTTGCCGTCGATGCGCTTCGTCTCCAGCATGCTGCCGTCCTTCCATACGATTCGTCGCCGCATGTGACGCGGCTGCCCTCGGCCGACGCGGCGATGCTTGTGCCCGATCTGGCGGAAGGCGGCATTGTCACGATGTCACCCCAGATGGCAACCACCTTCTTGCCCACTGTGGGCGGACTGCGGGGTTACCCCTGGCCGGCGGCGGGTTTTGTCGTCGGTCGGGGTTGATTTGCTCAACGCTTGCTGCCAGGTCGTCTGCGCAGCGTAAGGGGATGAACTTTTGACGGGCTCAGACGTTTTCAAGTTTTTGGACAAGAAGTCTTTGAATACGGAGCAGGACAATGAAGGTGACGTTAATGGTGTTTTCCCTGGTAAGTGCCGCGGCTGCAAGCGCCGGCTTTGCGACAGCCGCCGACGCGCAAGTGCCGAATCTTTCCGGTCGGTATCAGTGCGTGCAAGACTGCGCGGCCGGTCCTTTGGCATGGGCCTACGTGACTCAGAACGGCTGGGATCTGAATCTCGTCAATGAGGCGGGCGTGCCGTCGCGAGCGTGGATTGACTGGCCGGGCCACATCTGGGCGCGGAACTGGCACGAGGGAGCAGTCTATTCCCCGGATGGGGCGGCGATTCAATTTGATAACGGCAGCGTGTGGCGGCGGGTTGTGGCAGTCCCGGCGCCGCGGCCGTATCGGGTGCGGCAATATCGACGGTATCGGCGGATCAGGCCGGCGCCGCCGCCGGCGAGCTGATCATACACAGTGCCGTCGCTCTGTCAGGCGCCGGTCAGTGTAAATCAGAGTGATAGGCGATCCTGGTACGTCGCTATTCGAGCGTCTTGCGGAAGCGCAGGATGCTGAGCGTGAGGAGCAGGAGCGCCAGGATTGCCATCGCCACGAAGTCCGGCCACAGCACGTCGATGCCGACGCCTTTGAGCAGGGTCGCGCGGATCACGACAAGGTAATAGCGCAGCGGATTGACGAAAGTGAACCACTGCAGCACCTGCGGCATGCTGGCGATCGGGAAGGCGAAGCCCGAAAGGATGAAGAACGGACTGAGAATGAAGAAGTTCGTCGAGAACGCCTGCTGCTGAGTCGAGCAAACCGTGGAGATGAGTAGACCGACGGCCAAGCTGCTGAGCAGAAAGAGTGCAGTCCCGAAGAGCAGAACGAAGGGGTTGCCGACAAAGGGAATCCGGAACCACAGCAGCCCGACGGCGACGACAAGCGCGACTTCGCCAAGACCGACAAGGAAGAACGGCACGGTCTTGCCGAGAATGAACTCCGCGGGCCGTATCGGGCTCACCATGATCTGTTCGAGCGTGCCGACTTCGCGCTCGCGCACGATCGCGAACGCGGTGAGATTGACGATGAGCACGAGGGTCAATGTGCCGATCACGCCCGGCACGAAAAACCAGCGGCCGTTCAGGTCGGGGTTGAACCAGGGCCACTGCTCCAGCGTTACCTGAAGCGGCCGCGTTTCTTGCCCGACGCGCTGCATGAGATCAGTCACGTAGTCCTGCGCAAATCCCGCCGCGATGGTGTTGATATAGCCGAGCGCGATCAGCGCGGTGTTGGAGTTGGTACCGTCGACAATGACCTGCAGCGGTGCGCCCTGACCCTTGCGCAGCAGTTCGGCAAAGCCGGCGTGGACGACGATGGCGACGGTAGCCTCGCTTGAATCGATGGCTTTGTCTATGCCGCGCTGCGATCGCGCCAGCTTCATGACGTTGAAGCGGCCGTTTGAGGTAAAGCGTGCGATCAGATCGCGGCTTTCCTGGGAGTGGTCGAGGTCGAGAACCGCCGTCGACACGTGATAGACCTCGAAAGTGGCCGCGTAACCGAAGAGCAACATTTGGAGGATCGGCGGTACGACCAGAAGGAAGCGCGCCGCCTTATCGCGCCTCAACTGGAGGAACTCCTTGATCACCATCGGTATGATACGTGCGAACATCGCCGGTCCCGAGCCTCAGGCGAGGCGCTTGCGAAAGGCGCGCGCGGCGAGGGCGACGACCGCGAGGGCGTAAATGGCAAGGAACAGGATAGGCGCGAGCAGATCGGCGATGCCGGCGCCCTTGAGAAATATCGCCTTAATGATGGTGACGTAATATCGCGCGTAGATCAGGTAGGTGACCTTCTGAATGAACGCCGGCATCTGGTCGATCGGGAAGACATAGCCGGAGAGCAGCATCGCCGGCAGCAAAGTGGCGACCAGCGCGATCTGGCTGGCGCCGATCTGGCTGTGGATCAACACCGAGAACAGGTAGCCGATGCCGAGAACAACGATGAGGAAGAGAGTGGTCGTGAGAAAGAGCGTGGCGAACGTGCCGCGGAACGGCACGTCGAACCACAGCGCGGCCACGATCAGGCAAAAGGCGGCGTCGAGCCATCCCAACACCAGGTAAGGAATGAGCTTGCCGACCATGACCTCGGTCGATGTTACCGGCGTAGAAACGAGAAGCTCCATCGTCCCGCGCTCCCACTCCCGCGAAATGGTGAGTGCCGTGAGCTGTGCGCCGACCAGCGCCAGAATCACGGCGACGAGGCCGGGAACGATGAAGTTGCGGCTTTCCAGGTCCTCGTTGAACCAGACCCGCGATTGCACTGCCAACGGCAGAACCTGCTGCAGGGCGCGGCCTTGCCGGGCCAGCGCCGATATCCGAACATCGTTCGAATAGCCGGTTACCACCGTCGCGGCGTAACCCAAGGCGATGTTGGCCGTGTTGTCGTCGGTGCCGTCGAGAATCGCCTGCACCGATGTGCTGCCGGTATCGTTCAAGCGCTCGGAGAAATCCGGCGGGATGACGATGCCGGCCTGGCAATCGCCGCGATCGATCGCTGCCGCAAGTTGCGGGTAGGTTTTGACATTTTCCGCGATGGCGAAATACAGCGAGGCCTGAAAGCGCTTGAGCAAATCCTGGCTGAATTGGCTGCCTTCGCGGTCGAAGGTGCAGATCGGAAGATGCTTGAGATCGAGGTTGATCCCATAGCCGAATAGAAACATCTGCGTGAAAGGAAGCAGCAGTGCGATGATCAGGCTGCGCGGGTCGCGCCAGACCTGCAACACTTCCTTCACGACCATGGCCTTGATCCGGCGCACCCTCATGCGGCCTGCCTCCGCTTGGCCGCATCGGCGGCAATGAGCTGCACGAAGACGTCCTCGAGCGAGGGATTTATGCGTTCGATCCGGATTGGCGGCAGCGCCCGCCGTTCGAGATAGGCCGGCAACTCGTCAATGCCGCGATCGGCATCGCGCACGAGGACGTGGATGGCATTGCCGAAAACGGAGGCATCGATCACGCCCGGGGCCTGTTGTCGGAGGGCAGCAAGCGCCGGTCCGAGCGCTTCGCATTCGATGAGGAGCAGCTCGCCGCCGAGCGCCGTATGCTTGAGCGCGTCCGGACTGCCGGTGGCGATGATGCGGCCCTGGTTGATCAATGCGGCGCGATGGCAGTATTCGGCCTCGTCCATGTAATGCGTCGACACCAGCACGGTGACGCCGTCGGCGGCAAGCGCATGGATGAGGTCCCAGAAGCGCCGCCGCGACTTCGGCTCGACGCCGGATGTCGGCTCGTCGAGGAAGAGGATCGGCGGCCGGTGCAGCACCGCGCAGCCGAGCGCCAGCCGCTGCTGCCAGCCGCCGGCGAGCGTCCCCACCAGCGTTTTCTCGCGGCCGCCGAGCCCGGCCATGTCGATCGCAAAGCGCATGCGCTCGGCAAGCTCGCCGCGCGGCACGCGGTAGATGCCGCCGAAGAAGCGCAGGTTTTCCTCAACCGTGAGGTCGCGGTAGAGGGAAAATTTCTGCGACATGTAGCCGATGCGCTGGCGCACCAGTTCCGGATCCCGCGCCACATCGATGCCCGCAACCGACACGCGGCCGGCGCTCGGACGCAACAAGCCGCAGAGAATGCGGATGATCGTCGATTTGCCGGCGCCGTTTGGGCCCAAGAATCCCATGATCTCGCCGTGGCCGATGCGGAAGCTCGCATGGTCGACGGCGACGAAATCGCCGAAGCGTTTGACCAAGTTCTCGACGACCACTTGGGCGTCGACTTGGGCGTCGGCCGCCACGGGGGCGGTCATCGCGGCCGCCTTTCGTCTTCGAGCAGCGCCACGAACACGTCTTCGATGCTGGGAGCGGTGACGGCGATGTCGTCGAAAACGACATTTCCCCGCTGCAAGGCATCGCGCAACGCGGGAATGCGCGAGGCGGCATCGTCGACGACGGCATGAACGCCGCTACCGACCAGGATAACGTTGCTCACGCCGGCGAGATCGGCGATGGCCGCATGCGCTGCGCGGCCGGCGCTCGATGTGATAGCGACGACCGCGCCCGACATGCGCTGCTTGAGCGCGGCCGGCGTGTCGCAATAGAGCAGGTGGCCATTATGCAGCAGCGCCAGGCGGTTGCACCGCTCGGCCTCGTCGAGATAGGCGGTGGTGATGAGGATGGTGACGCCTTCCTCGCGCAGACCGTAAAGAATGCCCCAAAATTCGCGGCGCGAAACCGGATCGACCCCGGTGGTGGGTTCGTCAAGCAACAAAATCTGCGGCGTATGGACCAGCGCGCAGGTGAGGCCGAGCTTTTGCTTCATTCCTCCCGAGAGCTGACCGGCGCGCCGGCCGCGGAATTGGCTCATGCCGGAAGCAGCCAACAAGCGGCTCGCCCGCTCTTCGCGCACATCCTGCGCGACTTCGAACAGATCGGCGTAAAAGCGGATGTTTTCATCGACTGTGAGTTCCTCATAGAGGCCGAAACGTTGCGGCATGTAGCTCAGATGCGGCTTGCCGCTCTCGGGGTCCGCCACCACGTCAACGCCGTCGATGACGATGCCGCCGCCGTCCGGCCTAAGGACGCCTGCCAGCATCCGCATGGTCGTGGTCTTGCCGGCGCCGTCGGGACCGACCAACCCGAAAATCTCGCCGTGGTTGACCGAGAAGGAAAGGCCATCGACGGCGGCGACTTCGGCAAACCGCTTGGTCAGCCCATCAGCCGTCACAATGGATTCGCGCGCT
Source organism: Pseudomonadota bacterium (assembly GCA_021811945.1). Classification (GTDB taxonomy): domain Bacteria; phylum Pseudomonadota; class Alphaproteobacteria; order Rhizobiales; family Xanthobacteraceae; genus BOG-931. Next base: position 6,244 of record JAKAPE010000009.1, read on the forward strand.
GCGTTCATGGTTTTTCCGCAGGAAGCGCTTTGAGAACCGCGTCTGCCGGCATGCCCGGCACTAGTTCGTGGGTGGGATTGTAGATGTCGATACGGATGCGGTAGACGAGCGTCACTCTTTGCGCGTGCGTCTCCACGCTTTTCGGTGTGAATTCGGCCTTTGACGCAATGAAGGTGACGCGTCCTTTGTATGTCTTGCCCCGATAGGTGTCGGTCGTGACGATGGCGGGCTCGTTGTAGCGAACCTTGCCGATATCGGGCTCGTTGATGTAGGCGCGCAGCCAGACGTGATCGAGGTCGGCGAGCGTCGCCACCGGCGTGCCGGGCAGCATGACCTCGCCCAGCTCCGCCTCGCGAACCTCGACGACGCCGGAGAAGGGTGCGCGCAAAACCGTGTAACCCAGCACGATCTGCGACAGCTTGAGATTTGCCTCGGCATTCTTGATGTTGGCCTGCGCGAGTTCGACCTGACGCTCGGCGGCCTTTTCCAAGGCTTCATCGCGCTGATGCGCGGCCGTCGATTGCCGGAAGGCGGCGTAGGTCTGGTCGCGCAGTTCCTGGGTGCCGGCATGGGTCTGCAACAGAAACTCGGCGCGCTTGTATTCCTTCTCCCGAAACTCGAGGTCGGCGGCATCGAATTCGACCGTGCGTTGCGCCGCGGTGAGGTTCTGTTCGGCGGCGGCGAACTGGTGTTTCTGCGTGGCGAGGGTGGCCTCGTTGACCGCCACCTGCTGGCGGTAATCGGAGTCGTCCACTCGGGCTAGCAGTGTACCTTTGTTCACCCATTGTCCCTCGTCAAACGGCAGCTCGACGATGCGGGATTGCACCATCTGAAAGCCGAGCACGGCTTGGTGCGCTTCGATGTTGCCCGAAACCAGGATGGTGGCGGCGGCCTGCGGGCCGGTGAACAATCTTTGCAGCGGACCTCTCTCATAATATCCGGCTGCGGCCGCCGCGGCGATCGCGAGGGCCACGACCAACAATGTCGATCGGGAACGGTCTTGCTTGCCTTGCTTGGCCGTTCCGACCTTTGCACGAAAAGCAAAGGGCGCATGCATCGCCTTGCCTCCGGTGTCGTTTCGCCGCCTTTTACGCGCGCCGGCCGCGGCTTCTTTTGATCCATGTCACGAGATTACAAGCGGCGATGAGGTAAGCGGGTGCTCCGGCAGCCGTCGCCGCGGGGCCCGCCGGCCTTGACCCGGGTCAACGACAAGGCGCTTCTGCCGCCCGCATGCTGCCGCTGTTCGCGACGCCGGTGCACCGCGCGATGCCCAAAGTCGCGGTGTGCAGCGATATTGTCCTAAGATGCTGAAACGAGCAAGGCTGGATCAGCAGTTGGAAGGCGAATTGACCCCTTCCGGCGGGTACAAGATGCAGGCGCTGCTGCGCGGCGTGACGTATAGGCTGTCGGAAAGCTTGATCGGGCCGGTCAGGAAATAGCCGAATGACGGCGTATACTGGTAACTCACCTCGCTTAGTATCAAATAACATGGATATGAGCCGCACAGTGTGCTCGTGACCAGGGAGCCCGGCAGGGTCACACTGGAACCCTGGGCGCGCGCCGCGCCGTTAAGCGAGTAGCTCCAGCTTACGGTTGCTTGGTTGCCGGAACTGACTTTTATCTGCGAAATGGTGACGACGGCCGGCGCACTCGAATAGGGCGCGAGCACCGCGGAGCTTGCTCCGACAATCGCCTGCATGTCGCTCGATTGGATTGTCGTGTATTGATTGGTGATGGCGCCCACGGTGAATGTTGTTGATCGCACTTTCATGTAGATCGTAATCGCGCGTCCGGCATCGAACGATGCCAGGAACATGAGCAGAAGAACCGGCATGATGACTGCGAATTCGATGGCGGCAACGCCGCGCGTCGATGCCGCGAAATTTCGATAAACGCGCGCCGGTCCCGGCATCATCAGTCCTCCGAGCCGCCCTAGCGGCCGCCACCATCGCCCTAGCCGCCGCCATCATCACCCCGGCCGCCGCCATCATCGCCCCGGCCGCCGCCACCATCGCCCCAACCGCCGCCACCCCAGCCACTGCCGCCGGTGCCGCTACCGCCACCCGAGCCGCCGCCGCCGCCCGGCGGGCCGCCGCCGGTATTTGCGCCGCCGCCATTGCTGCCGCCGCTGCCGGTCCCGTTGCAGTTATTGGGGCCGTTGCCGTCGATGCAGTTATTGCTGCCGTTGCCGGCGTTGCCGGCGTTGCCGCCTCCGTAGGGCTCCACCCGGAATGCGCTCACCCCCATCATTTCCGCGTCGCCGTTCGGCAGATTGGCCAGCGTAAATCCCAAAGGCGCGCTGACAACCGGCCACTGATAGACGAGCTGCACGACCATGACCTCGCCCGGAGTGCCCGGATCATAGGCCCAGTTGGTATTGAGCTGACCTTGGCTGTTGTATAATTGCGGCTCTGAAGTGTTGGCGGCGGCAAAGTCCGCGTAGTTTTGTACGATGACGATTACCTTGTTGCAGTCGAACAGCGCGCTGATCGTCGGACAGACGGCGTTGATAAGCTGTTGCTGCGTCATCCCGCTGTTCTGAGCCTGCCCGGTCATGAACAGGCGCCCCGCCTCCGTCGCGGCGTTTTGCAAAGCCTGTTGCGCAAAGACGAAAACCGAGGTTTGCAGGACGGCGACCAGAGTTGCGATAAAGATCGGTGCTACCAGGGCGAATTCTACGGCCATGGCGCCACGCCGCGCGCGAACGAAGCAAGACAGTTCCGCCGCGCAGCGCTGAAGACACCTTTTCAGATCGCGACCCATACCGGACCCCTGCCGAACGTATCCGCCGCGCAATCCGGTCCGCCTACACCTCCGCGCCTGTCGGCCGGCCAAACTGCGCGCTTCTTGACATTCTGCATAAACGATAGGAATTGATTTTTTGTTGACTGAAACGAATAATCTCAGGGGTTCAGAGCTGCTAATCGCGGGCTCTGTGCGCCGACAGGCGCGGGCATCGCTATTGCTCGAGTACGAGCCTGCCTTCGCTGTATTCGAAGCGCCGCAACCGGGACAGAAACGACAGGCCGAGGAGATTGTCGCTCAGCGTTTGGTCCGGCAGCACGAGTGCGGCGACGTTGTGCACGACGAGGTCGCCCACCTCGACCGCATCGAGCAGCGTCGGCGCCGCGCGCACGGTGCCGTTGGCGGTCCTGACCTCGACGGTGAACGCGCTTGGCGCCGGATAAATGCCGAGCATGGCCGCGTCGCGCGAGCTGAGCGCCACTACCGAGGCGCCGGTATCGACCATGAAACTCAGCCGCTGACCGTCGACGCGGGCGTCAACCTGAAAGTGTCCGCGGCCGTCGGGGGAAACGACGACCGACCGCGAACCTTCGACTGCTGCGACGTCGTCCGCCGCCGGCGGCCGCGCCGCAAGAGCCGCGCGCTCTGGCCCGCTGGGCGGTTCCGCGGACCTCGTGCCAAACCGTGCGGCGTAGGGGGGAACCAGCACGCCGGCGGCAAGGGCGAGAGCGGCAAAGACGACGATCGAACGCATGCGGCAAGCCTCATGATGTTCGCGCCCATCTCACCACGCGCCGGCGAACAGCCTGCTAAGCCGCGCCAGCCGTCGGCGGGTTTTTGTTCGGCGATGGCAAACCGCCGCTTAAGCCGATCCGCAGCATTCGACTGATTCTCTTCGCAGCCAGGATATCGGGCGCAGCCAAGCCGGCGACTTTTACTTACTTCGTCAGCCGTGCCGTGGCGACCGCCTGCTGGAACAGCGATGTCATGGCGGCGGAGATATCGCCGTCGGTGGTCACCGAGTAGAAAAGTCCCGGGGACGCGCAGCTTTGGAGATTCGGGCCTATCTTGCTTTCGAAGGGCGCGATCCAGTTGTTGTACCAACGGTTGGTCGGCAGCGGCAGATAGACGGTATAGAGAACGGCGATGAGGATGCCGCGATTCTTCACCGTCGTGCACCACGCCGTGTCGAACGGCTGCTGGCAGCGGTTGCCGTCGGGTGTCGCCGAGCAGGAGTGCGAGACTTCATCGTCGACGCCGTCGGAGACGATGAACAGCACCTCCCGCGGCGTACTCGTCGGCGTGCCTAATCCCGGATTTGGCATGATGCCGTTGATCTGCGCCATCGCGGTTTCGAAATCCGTATCTGTGTCGTTGTTTTGGTTCGCCTGCGTCAGCCAGTTGTTGCGATAGACTTCCAGCACGTCGATATTGGCCGCCGAAGCTCGGGCGGTCGCGAGATCCGAGGTCAATAGCTGGATGGTGTCGAGACCGGAATGGTTGAAGGTGTAGATCGCCATCTGGTATTGCGCGCTGTTCGGCTGCTCGCTCGACGACGCCGTGCTCATCAGCGATTGGGTCGCGGTCGCCAGATTCTGCATCCGCGTGACCACGCCCAGCTGCTTGGCCAGCGTGTAGTTGTCGACGCCGCCCGGATTGCCCTGCCTGTCCGCCGACGGATCCGACTCGTGGCAGGCGAAGGCGCAGCCGCCCTGGGCCGAGGTGTTGGCGACCATGGTATTGATGCCGGCGGTCGTCGCCGCAATGTTCATCGACGGCGAATTGTCGAGCAGCAGATAGAAGTTGATGTTCGTCGCCAAGCCCGCGGCCGCAGTCGATTGCCCGGAAATCGTGGTGGTCGGAATGCCGAGCAATCCCATGAAGGTGTTGGTCTTCGTGGCCGAATAGCTGACCACGGCGGTGCGGTCGGTGGCGTTGTCGGTAACGGTGACGGTGACGTTGTTGATGGTCACGCTGGGGAGGTTGGCCGCTTCGGCATTGAAGACGTTCTGCGCCGTGGTTTGCGCCGCCGCCGTGGTGCCGGTTATGTCCTGATGATCGACCGCCGCGAGCGCCGCGGCATCGGCGACCGCAGCCAGCTTGGCCTTCGCCGCGCCGGCCGCGCTGTAGTCGATGCCGGCGCCGACACCGAAGATTAGGGGAAGCGCGGTCAGTGCCGTATAAATGGCCGTCGAGCCGCTCTCATGCCGGCGGAACTGCCGAACGCGGTTCAATATGTCGCGGGCGTTACGGATGATGCTGGTCACCATGTCAATAGGTCAGCCTGATCAGCGTTGGGCTTATCGGCCGCGTCCCGAAACTGGTGCAATTGATCGTGACCGAGGAATTGCCGGTGAAGGTGATCGTGTCCCCGATGATCTGGGTGCAGCCGGTGTTGGTGCCGTTCCCGCCGGAAAAGCTGATCGCCCCGGTCGGAATGTAGATCGCGCCGCCGAAGTTCTGCGTAGAACCGCCGTTGAATTTGAACGTTGTGCCGACGGGTATCCTGCGGTCGCCGAAGATCACGATCCCCGACATCGGCCCGTCGGTCGGCGCCGTCAGATTGACGGTTGCGTTGCCGTTGACCGTTGCGGTCGCCCAGGAGGCGGCCGTTTGTTTAGTAAAGACAAGGGTCACCCCGCTGCCGGTTAGGGTGGCGCCGCCGTTGACGCTGAGCGAGCCCCCATCGAGATAGTAGATTCCCGGATTGAGCGTGACGTTGGCGCCGGCATTAAGCGAGATGCCGTTGCAGTAGACGCCCGGGCTGATCGTTACGGTCGACTTGGCTTTGAAATTATTTTGGTCGCATCCCGAAAAACTCGGAATGCTTGCGTCGACGTAGGGATCGCCGATCGGCTGCTGACCGGTGAAGAGACCGTCCTGCGTGATGATGTTGCTGGCTCCGGACGCTCCGCCGACCACACCGACGGAAAGCGCTGTTATGCTGGCCGATCCGCCGGCGCTCAGGGCCGTCGCGTCGCTCGAATTGTCGTAGAGATTGCAGCCGTTGAGATTGACCGTGGTGCTTCCCTGGGCGCCGACCGCGGAGTTCGCGGTCGGATCAAGCGACAGCACGCAACCCAGGCCGCTGGTAGCCGCCCATGCGCCTGCCGTCACGGACAGATTTACCGACGAAATACCTAAAAGCTGCATGAAAACGGTGCCGATTGTGCCGGTCGCGGAAAGGCTCAGCGAGGTACCGCTGCTGCCCGGCGAAGCCGAGGCGCTGACTTGAATATTGCTGATGTCCGAGCGTGTGAAATTCGCGTCGAAATAGCTCGCCGCGCTTTGCGTGACCTGGCTGCCCGGCGACTGCTCGACGTCCTTGGCAAGCATCAGCGCGGTCGAGTCGAGCGCGCTTTGCATGGCCGTGCGCGCGGCATTGGCGCGGCCGTAATCGACACCGGCGCCGACCGCTCCGACAAGCGCGATGGCGCTCAATGCGACGAGCGGGGCAACCCCCGCCCGGCGGTCACGAACAAGATCTGAGAACGCACAACGCCAGCGCTTTGGCACTGAGAGAGACATTGCAGGTCCCCTGCTCAGTCGTTTTTACACGAACGGCGATTTGCGTACGTAGCAGTCCGACCTTGCAGGACGGTAAAACGAACGTCAGCCAAATAGTTAAGATCAAATAACACCAGCGGCGGCTAACATCAGCGACAGCCTTGCAGCGCCGAACTCTTTACACCTAATAAATCGATAAATAGATCAGAGCGGGTTCCGTACAAGATGAACAGTCATTGCGAGCGAAGCGAAGATTCCATGGGGGAGTGGATAGCGACCAGTCTTGAAGCCAGACTGAGTTGCTCAACCCACTCAACCTGGAGACGACGATGTTGCTTGATCATCCTTCGCTTGGACCGGCCGCCATCCGCACGCAGTTTGGCGCAATTTTTGTCTCGTTGGAACTGAGCCGTTCGAATTGGCTGATTACGTCGCTTTCGCCCGGCAAGGGCGAGAAGATGTCCAAGCACGGCGTGCGGGCCGGCGATGTTGCCGCCCTGACGAGGCTGTTCGCAGACCTCAAGCGCAAGGCACAAGCCAGGACCGGCCGGGACTACGCGATCATCACGATCCGGGAGGCTGGCCTGGATGGGTTCTGGATCCACCGCGTTCTGGAACGGGAGGGCATTGAGAGCCACGTGGTCGATCCGGCCTCGATCGCAACGCCGCGGCGACGAAGGCGAGCCAAGACCGAAAGGCTGGACGGCGAGACGCTGTTGCGGGCGCTTCTGGCCTACAAACGCGGCGAGCCGCGGGTCTGCGCGATGGTGGTCGCGCCATCGCCCGAAGACGAGGACCGCCGGCGGCTTTGCCGCGAACGGCGGATGCTGATCGCCGAGCGGATTGTGCGTGTGAGCCGGATCAGGGGTCTTCTGTTCGCCCAAGGCATATCCGACTACGCACCATTGCGGCGCAACCGGCGGGCGCGGCTTGAGGCGTTGCGCACTGGAGACGGGCGGGCGCTGCCGGCGCATGGGAAGGCGCAGATCAGCCGCGAGCTCCGACCGGCTCGAACTTTTGCTTGAACAGATCAAGGCGGTCGAGGCCGAACAGGATGCCTTGTTGGCCGAGGCCGCAAAGGTTGCAGGCGAGAAAGCTGCCAAACATCCGGTGACGATGCTGCTCGCCGCAAGCGGAATATTGGCGTACTTCGCCTCGCGCGACGACCGAATGTGAGTTTGATCTGGCATGCAAACAAGATTGAGCAAATCCACCGGGCCTGCGCTGCGGGCATCCCGCGCGGTGCCGTGCTGATGGACACGAGCTACGGCACGGACCCTGCGCTGCGCAGCGGCATCGCTGCGCTTGAGCTCAGCTGTGTCGCCGCCATTGGGCCGGCGATCAAAGTGCGTGCAATATCCGATGAGATGAAGCGGCGCCTGAGCGTCAAGAATTTGGCGCTGAGCCTGCCGAAACATGAAAACCACGGTCGAGACGCGATGCTATCTGCTCATGCACTTGGCGCAGGGTCGGCTTGAGGCGGCCCGCCCATTCCTTGTAGCGCTCGCAGAACCACGAGTAGCTGAAGCTGTCGGAGTTGCTGTCGCAGTCCTCCTCCCACAACAGCATCAGGGTTACGTTCGGGCGCCGTAGCTCGCGATGCACGAGCGCCCAATCGGGCTGCGGACGCTCGTCGCTGGGCAGATCGGATGGTGGCGGATAAAGGCGGTTCTCGAGCCGGACATCGTCGTCGAGCTCCGGCGGCAGGGGCCAAGTCAGGCCGGCGCGGCGCGTTCGATTGAGATACTTGCTGACCGTACCCTGAGCCAAGCCGAGGCTGTGGGCGACGGAGCGTTGCGACATGCCGACGCTGTAGTGCAGGCGTAGAACTTCGCGAATATGGCGCATGGACAGTCTCTCGGTCGGCATCTCGGTCCTCTGCTGTTGGGCAAAAGGCCAAGCTACCGGGGTTGCAGACTGTCAGTTGTGGGCGCCCCCGTTATCCCCTGTCGCGATCGCTGGAAATGGCGATCACGATCCGCTGGAATGCGTGATCATAATCGTCTGGAACGCGCAGGCAGCGGCAAAAGCTCTCATCAAAGAACGAGATCGCCAAGGCGATCGACTACAGTCTCAAACGTTGGATCGCGCTCACCCGTTTCCTCGATGACGGTCGCTTGTGCATGTCCAACAATGCCGCCGAGCGAACGCTGCGCTGCGTTGCGGTCGGACGCCACAACTGGACCTTCGCCGGTTCTGACGAGGGCGGCCGGCGCGCTGCCGCCATCTACACGCTGCTCGAAACCGCAAAGCTCAACGACATCGATCCGCAGGCCTGGCTCGCGGACGTTCTCGCGCGCTTGCCCGGTCACCCGGCAAAGCGCATCGGCGAGCTTCTGCCCTGGAATTGGCGTCCGCCGCCCAAGCTTGCTGAAGCAGCCTGATCGTATACCGCAATCCGCTGACCACGGACTCTGGCGTGCGCTTGACGCGGAAAATGCACGCACGTCTGCCTTACCCGTGGCCTTCACCGGACGCGTACAAAACACCCGTAACGAGCCACTTCGCTCGGCTCATTTCAATCACGGCAATCACTGTGCTATCTTGTTCAAGGGCGACAAGTGATTTGCTCGATTCAAATACCTGCGACATGGAGGCGCTCCATTGGTGATCATTGACCAGCGCCGAAGGTGCCACATCCTCGCCCCTCGCCCCATAGCATGTGAACGCGGAAGGAGCTGCCTGGCGTGTCGCCTTTGCTTTCGATCCCCAAACGGAAAGCGGTCTTACTGGTGGCCGGCGACAAGAGTGGGAAAGGGGAGCGGGCGTTCTACCGGCATTTGATTGCGGTCGCTGACAAGCGGTTTGATGCCCATCTCGCACGGCTCAAACGGCGTAGGCACGAAAATGACATGGAGGTTGGAATGCCGCGGACACTCAACGAGGTTATCGCCTCTCTTCCTGAGAAGGAGCGTGTCAAGATCGAGGCGCGGGCGCGAGAACTCGTTGCCGAAGAGATGTCGCTTCAGGACCTTCGTAAAGCTATCGGAAAGACTCAATCGGCAATTGCCAGACGGCTCAAGGTCGGTCAGGATGCGATCTCGAAGCTTGAGACCCGAAGCAACATGTATATCTCCACCCTGCGCAGCGTCCTTAAGGCGATGGGCGGCGAGTTGGAGTTGATTGCACGCTTTCCGGACCGCCCCCCGGTTCGCCTTCAAGAACTGGGGCGCGCTTCACCACGAGGCAAAAAGGATCGCCGCGCGGCATAGCCGGCCATGCTCTCGCAACGCCGCGCGATCGAGATCGCCGTCGCTAACTCCTCCTTCGCCATGTCAGCGGCGGCGATTCGTCTTAAATGTTGGCCGAAGCGATGGCCACTTCCGGGCTGCCGACAAGAAGGCGGCAGTGGAAGAGGCATTGCGCCGCCTGGTGCGCCAGCATCCGCGGAGGGCCATCGCGGCACTGGCGGGGGTCGGCTGGACGGGCAACCTCGATGAGATGCGGCGCGAGCGCACGCACGATTGCGGCCGATGATCGTCGTCGACTCTTCCGTGTGGATCGCGCATATGCGCGACGGCGACGATTGGCAAGATGGCGACGTCGACATTCTGGTCGACCCGCTTCCGCAAACGACGTTGTACGGCCTTGCCGAACTCGAATTGGAGCTGGAGAGCATTGTTGGCTGCAAGGTCGACGTCCGCACGCCCGGTGAACTGGCTCCCGAAGTGGCGGAGCGGGTGGCATCAGACCTCAGGCCGATATGAGATGGTCGCGAAGTTGATCGCGATCGAGGAGCGGCTCCGCGATCGTCAAATGGGGCGAGTCGCTTGCACGTCACGTCGAAGCCACGACGCAAAGCCAATTCATGGCTAGTGTTCCGGCCGGCTTCGCGGCCGGAACACCCGACATTGGGTTTGGTTGCTTGCCCTTTACCGAAAGGTCGCCACGCCCAACTTGGCCGCGCCGACGCGACCCCTTGAACGACCGCCACGCGACGCTGCGGAAATGAAAGCCGCCGGTTAGAGCCCGCCGGCTCCGCATGCCAAACGTGAAGGCGGCTGCGCCCCGAACTGTCGCGTATTCGACTTTGCGCAGGCCGCGCGACATGGCCGTTCGACCGAAGCCGAGCATCGGGAAATTCTCCGCCAGGCCCTTCTCACCGAGATCGAGCCGTCGTTCGAGACATTGGCGGCCGAACTGCGGAAGCTGACAAAACGTCGGAAACAGACGCCGTCGGAGGTTGCCCTTCGGGAAGGCCGTAACGAGAGATGAAAGCGCGTCCACCGTGCGATCATCAAGCCGCCTGCTGCCGTCCGCTCTTGATCAGCGATTCTGCTGGAATTCCGAGCCCCTCGTGCAAACGCTGGATCATCTTCAACGTTAGCGGACGCTTGCGCGCGAGCACCTCGTAAACGCGGTTGCGCCCGCCAATGAATGGGATCAAATCGTTTGGGCCAAGTCCCTTCTGCTCCATGTGATATTTAATCGCCTCGATAGGATCGGGAAGAGCAAGCGGATAGTGTTTTGCTTCCCAAGCTTCGACGAGCGCAACGAGCACATCAAGCCGGTCGCCTTCCGGCGTGTTGCGCTTAGCCCGCATCAATCCCTCGATCTCTTTGAGCGCGTCGCGGTAGTCGCGCTTGCTCTTGATTGGCTTAATTTCCATAGCTTCGTCCTCAGATGGTCTGCGCGGCTTCGTCCTCAGATGGTCTGCGCGGCTTCGTCCTCAGATGGTCTGCGCGGCTTCGTCCTCAGATGGTCTGAGCGTCGATAGCGTCATACTGCCGATGCGTACCGATGAACCTTATGTAAACGACGCGACAGGGAAAGTTGATCCATACCACGATACGATACTTGTTGCCGGCGATATTAAATACCACCCGACCATCCTTAAGGATGCTGGCCGAACGAATGTCACGTTTGACCTCCGCCGTGGCGTCCCATTCCACATGCACCCGCCCCGCAAAAGTGTCCGCCACCACGGGCCTCGCAGACACCCGTTTCCACTACCGGTTGCTCACCCCGCCGGAGCGCCGGCAAGCTTCCTCGATTGGCGCTCATCCCTCATGATAGCAACGATTTTCGCAATCGCCGCGAAGCGTCAACTCACGGATTTAGGATCAGCGGCTGCCGCAGGGCATAGCCGGGAAGCGACTCGTCTGCTAAATTGTTTATCATGAGCCCGAATACAAAACGGCTGCTTGAGCAGGTGGGGTCCTGGCCTGAGGAGGACCAGGAGGAATTGGCCGAATTCGCCGGCAAGATCGAGGCGCGGCGCACTGGCGTCTACACCATGAGTGACGACGAACGCGCGGCCGTGCGCCGGGGATTGGCGCAAGCCGATGGCGGGGAATTCGTTTCGGACGAAATGGTTTCGAACGCCGACAAGCGCCGCGACCTATGAGGGTTCGCTATACCCCCGAGGCGTTTGCCGGTCGCGAGAGAATCTTCGAATATTCGCATGAGCGCTCGCCAAGCGGTGCGCGCCGCGTTCTGGCGCGCATCCGCGATGCAGTGCGGTTGCTCGCAGAGCATCCCGACAGCGGCTACAAAACGAACGTTCCCAACGTGCGCGTGAAGTTTGTGGTCCGATATCCGCATAAGATTTTTTATCGTGTTCGCGACGACGTCGTCAGATCATTCACATTCGCCATACGTCTCGCCGGCCATGGCAGGGAATGGCGTGACGCGCGGCGTGATGAAGAATGGCGGTTTTCGGAAACGATTTCGGAAGTGATCATGTGCAGACGAAAAATCGATTAAGCAGGGCGCCGCGATGCTTTTGACCGCGACAGGCGGCGCAAGTTTTTCCGTGAGTTTGTCGGACGAGCGAGCGACGGCGCGGCTTGCGATCGACATAGCCTGCGCGATCGAGCCGGGCGATCTCGTCACGCTGTCCGGCGATCTCGGCGCCGGCAAGACGACGTTTGCACGCGCGTTCATCCGCTACCTAGGCGGTGATGATGCAATCGAGGTGCCGTCGCCGACTTTCACGCTGGTGCAGAGCTACGAGCTTGCGCGCTTTCCTTTGGTGCACGCAGATTTCTACCGGCTCTCGGGCGCTGCCGAGCTCGCCGAGCTCGGGTTCGACGATTTGCCCGAAGACGCGGTCGTGCTGTTGGAATGGCCCGACCGCGCCGCGGGCTTTCTGCCGCCCGACCGCCTCGACATCACCTTGACGGTGGCCCCCCAGCTTGGCGCCGATGTGCGCAATGCCCGCATTGTCGGTTACGGCGCCTTTGCGCCGCGTGCCGAGCGCATTGCGCAGGTGCGCGCCTTCCTCGACCAAGCCGGCTTCGGCGAAGCGCGGCGCGTCCGTCTGCAAGGCGACGCCTCGACCCGCATCTTTGAACGTCTCACGCTTGATGGACAGACGACGATCTTGATGAATTCGCCGCGTCGCCCCGACGGCCCGCCGCTGCGTGACGGCAAGCCCTACAGCGCCATCGCCCATCTCGCCGAGGACGTCACGCCCTTCGTCGCTATCGCAGCCGGGTTGCGCGACCGCGGCTTTTCGGCGCCGGCGATCCTGCATGCCGATCTCGAGAGCGGGCTCCTCATGATGGAGGACCTCGGCGAGGAACGCGTCGTCGCCGGCGAGCCGCCGGCACCGATCGAAGAACGCTACCTGGCCGCCGTCGATCTCCTGGCGGCACTGCATGGCCAGACCTTGCCGGAGGTGCTGCCGGCAGCGCCCGATCGCACTTGTCGCCTGCCGTACTACGACATGGAGGCCTTGCTGATCGAGGCCGGGCTATTACTCGACTGGTACCTCGCGCGTGCCAAAGCCGCCGCGCCGCCGGTGGCGCGCGAAAGCTTCCTCGCGCTCTGGCGCGAGGCGCTGGCGCCGGCTGTCGGGATGGCGCCGACCTGGGTGTTGCGCGATTACCATTCGCCCAACCTGCTGTGGCTGCCGCAGCGCGACGGCATTGCCCGCATCGGCCTCCTCGACTTCCAGGACGCAGTGCTCGGCCCGCCGGCCTATGATGTCGCCTCGCTGCTGCAGGACGCGCGCGTGGACGTCCCCGAGGCACTGGAGATGGCGCTGCTCGGCCGCTACGCGCGCGCCCGCCGCTCCGCCGATCCGCGTTTCGATATGGTCTCCTTCACTCGGCTTTATGCCACCCTGGCGGCGCAACGGGCGACCAAGATCCTGGGCATTTTCACCCGACTCGACCGCCGCGACGGCAAGCCGCAATATCTGCGTCACATGCCGCGCCTATGGACCTATTTGCAGCGTTCGCTGCAGCATCCGGCGCTGGCCGAACTCAAGGCTTGGTACGAAGTCAACGTGCCCGCGCCCGGTGGGCTATGATGGCGCGAATCGGGAGCAGCATCCGCCACGATGACATTATCTCGTCCTCCCCGTGGAGCGGAACGCAATTGCGTGCGAGCGAAGCGGGGGAAATCATGAGGCCGAAACGGGCGATGGTACTTGCGGCCGGCCTGGGCACGCGCATGCGAGCCCATAACGGGCACATCCCCAAGCCGCTTGTCGAGATCGGCGGCAAACCGTTGATCGACCATGTGCTCGACCGCCTCGCCGTTGCCGACGTCGATTGCGCAGTAGTCAACGTGCATCATCTCGCTGACGCGCTGGAGCACCATCTCGCTGCGCGCACGCGCCCCGAGATCATCATTTCCGACGAGCGCGAAAAATTACTCGGCACCGGCGGCGGCATCGCTAAGGCGCTGCCGCAGCTCGGCAACGCGCCGTTCTTTCTGGTCAATTCGGACACGCTCTGGCTCGACGGTGTCAAGCCCAATCTGGCGCGGCTTGCGGAGGCCTTCGACGCCAAAGCCATGGACGCGCTTTTGTTGTTGGCACCGACGATCGAGAGCATCGGCTATTCCGGGCGCGGCGATTTTTCCATGCTGCCCGACGGCCGCCTGCGCCGCCGCCGCGAGCGCGAGGTGGTACCGTTCGCCTATGCCGGCGCGGCAATCCTATCTCCGGCGCTGTTTGCCGACGCGCCTTCCGGTGCCTTTCCGCTCACGCTGTCGTTCGATCGCGCCGTCGAGCACGACCGGCTGTTCGGCCTGCGCCTCGAAGGCGTGTGGATGCATGTCGGCGCGCCCGATGCCGTCGCCGCCGCCGAGGCGGCGCTCGCCGGGACGTGGTAGAGGCCTGGTTGCGCGTTATCCTCCCCGGTGGAGCGAAACGGAGCGGGGGGATGTTTTTGCGTGTCGCTGTCAGCGTAACCTTAGAATCAGCTATGCTGCCTGCAGAATCAGCTATGCTGTCTTCGGCCTTACAACCCCGATATGCCCCCGCGCGTGTTCACGATACCGCCGTCGGCGCCATTTCTGCCGACGCTGATCGCGGCGTTGACGAGCGGCAGGCTGGGCTTCGCCGTCGGCTCTGATCCGCTCGAGCTCGCCGCCGTCACCATTTACCTGCCGACGCGGCGCGCTTGCGGTCTCGCGCGCGGGGTTTTTCTCGAAGCGTTCGCGCGCGACGCCACCATCCTGCCGCGCATCGTCGCCGTCGGCGATATCGACGAAGACGAGATTGCCTTTGCCGAAGCGACCTCCGGCGCGACCGCTGCCGAAGCGCTCGCCTTGCCGCCGCCGCTCGGCTTTCTCGAACGGCGCCTCTTGCTGGCGCGGCTGATCCGCGAATGGGCGGCGGCGCCCGGCTTGCGCGGCGCCGGCGGCCATCCGCTCGTCGCGCAGACGCCGGCGGCGGCTTGTGCGCTCGCCGACGATCTCGCGCGCCTTATCGACGACATGACGATGCGCGGCGTGCCCTGGCGCCGGCTTGACGGTCTCGTACCCGACGCGCTCGATCCGTATTGGCAGCTCACGCTGAAATTCCTGCACATCGCGCGCGAGGCCTGGCCGGCGCTCCTCGACGAGCGCGGCTCGATGGAGCCGGCCGCGCGCCGCGACGCGCTGATCAGGGCTGAAGCCGCGCGGCTTGTGCAAAATGCCGACGCACCGGTGATCGTCGCCGGCTCGACCGGCTCGATCCCGGCGACTGCCGAGCTGATCGCAACGATCGCGCGTCTGCCCCGCGGCGCCGTGGTTCTCCCGGGCCTCGATACCAACCTCGACGAGGAGTCCTGGCGCCTCGTCGCCGGCGAAGCCGGGGAGGGCGGGGAAGAGGGCTCGCCAAGTCATCCGCAATTCGCCCTGCAGGCGCTGCTCAAGCGCATCGGCATCGGCCGCGAGGCCGTCATATCTCTTGCCGAACCGCACGGACGCGAACGCTTCGTCTCCGAGGCGCTGCGCCCGGCGGCGGCGACGGAGTTGTGGCACTGGCGCACCGCCGATCCGGTCTTCGCTACCGAGGCCGACGCAGCGCTCAACACGATCGCGGCGATCGAAGCAGCAAATCCCGAGGAAGAAGCGCTCGCCGTCGCCGTGGCGCTGCGCGAGGCGGTCGAGGAGCAAAAAACCGCAGCGCTGGTGACGCCCGACCGGGCGCTGGCGCGGCGCGTCAACGCCGCGCTCGCGCGCTGGAATATCGTCGCCGAGGATTCAGGCGGCGATGCACTTACCGAAACCCCGGCAGGGATTTTTGCCCGCCTTGCCGCCGAGGCGGCGCTCGGCGGTCTTGCTCCGGTCACATTGCTCGCCCTGATCAAGCACCCGCTGCTGCGGCTCGGTCGACGCGATGCCGGCAACGGCGTCGCAGCGCTCGAGCGCGCGGTGCTGCGCGGACCGCGGCCCAAACCCGGCAGCGCAGGACTAGCGGGCGCGCTCGAAGCGTTGCGCGCGCAACTGACAAAATTTCGGCGCAAGGAAGCGAGTGATCTGCACCCCTCGGATCCACGCGTCGATCTTTCCGACAGCGAGCTTGTCGCGGCCGCCGATCTCGTCGCACGGCTCGCCGACGCGCTGGCGCCGCTCGAAGGGATCGGCGAAGAACCGCGGCCGCTCAGCGACATCGCCACGCGCCATCGCGCCGTGCTGGCCGCGCTGTCGCGCCACGGCCGCGAAGAAATCGCCTTCGCCGGTACCGGCGGCGCCGAACTCAACGACGCGCTCGACGAACTTGCCATGAGTGAAGCCGCAGGCGGCCTGATCGTGGCGCCGTCCGACTATGTCGAGCTTTTTGCTGCGGCCTTGGTCGACCGCGCGGTACGGCGGCCGCCACAGGTCGACATGCGCGTGCGTATTCTTGGACCGCTCGAGGCGCGCCTTACAGAAAGCGACCGCGTAGTACTCGGCAGCCTGGTCGAAGGTGTTTGGCCGTCGGAACCGCAAACCGACGCGTGGCTGAGCCGTCCGATGCGGAAACAACTCGCCCTTGATCTCCCGGAGCGCCGCATCGGTCTTTCTGCCCACGATTTTGCTCAGTTGCTCGGCGCGCGTGAAGTGATCCTGACACGCGCCGCCAAAGTCGCCGGCACGCCAACGATCCCCTCGCGTTTTCTGCAGCGCTTTGCCGCCGTCGCCGGCGCGCGCTGGCCGGAGGCGATCAACCGCGGCAACCGTTATCTTGCCTGGGGGCGCGCGCTGGACCGACCCGAAGTGGTCGTGCCAGCACCGCGCCCGGCGCCAACCCCGCCACGCGCGGCGCGGCCGACGAGCCTTTCGGTCACCGAGATCGAGCACTGGCTGCGCGACCCGTACACGATCTACGCCAAGCACGTTCTGCGCCTGCGGCCGCTCCCTGCGATCGACGCGGCACCTGGCGCGGCCGAACGCGGAACCGTCATCCACGCCGCCATCGGCGCCTTCACCCAGCGTTTCGCCGACGGCTTGCCAGCCGATCCCGAGCGCGAGCTCGTTGCGCTGGGGCGGACGTATTTCGCGGGCCTCGAGGAATTTCCGGAGGCGCAAGCCTTCTGGTGGCCGCGGTTTCTACGCATCGCGCGCTGGTTTGCCTCATGGGAGACGACGCGCCGTCCCGGCATTGCCGCGATCGCCGCCGAGATTGACGGCGAAATAGAAATCCCGCTTGCCGACGGCGCCTTCAAGCTGCGCTGCCGAGCTGATCGCATCGAGCGCCGCGCCGACGGAACCTATGCGATTCTCGATTACAAGACCGGTGCGGTGCGCACCGAGAAGCAAGTGCGCAGCGGGCTCGCCCCGCAGCTTACGCTCGAAGCAGCGATACTGCGCCGCGGCGGCTTCAAGCCGATCGCATTAGGTGCCTCGGTTGCCGTTCTCGCCTATGTGGCGCTGAAAGGCGGCGAGCCGCCGGGTACCCTGACATCGATCGATTTCAAGGAGGGCACGGCGGACAGCCAAGCCGACCGGGCGCTGGAAAAGCTAAGCGTGGTGGCACGACGCTTCGCTGACGAGGGTGAGCCCTATCGCGCGCTCGCGCATCCGCTATGGAAGGCGCGCTACGGGGACTACGACCATCTGGCGCGAGTGAAGGAATGGTCGGTCGTCGGCGGTGCCGAAGATGAAGTCGGGAGCGGCGAATGAGACCGCCGAGCGTGATCCCTCCCGACGTACGCCACTTGCAAAGCGAAGTGTCCGATCCGGCCTGGTCGGCCTGGGTTGCCGCCAATGCCGGATCAGGCAAAACGCATGTCCTGGCACAACGCGTGATCAATCTCCTGCTCGCGGGTGTCGCGCCACAGAGAATCCTTTGCATCACTTTCACGAAGGCGGCGGCGGCGAATATGGCCAAGCGGGTCTTCGATACGCTCGGCCATTGGACCACGCTCGACGATGGGGCCCTCGATGCCGCGGTCCGCGAGCGGTCCGGCAAGACGCCAGATGCAGGGCGGCGGGCGCTGGCGCGCCGGCTCTTTGCCCGCGCGCTGGAGACGCCGGGCGGCCTCAAGGTGCAGACCATTCACGCCTTCTGCACGCAAATCCTGCATCGGTTTCCGTTCGAGGCGGACATCGCCGCCCGCTTCGACGTGCTCGACGAGACGGCGCAAGCGCAGCTTCTGGAGCGGCTGACGCTGGCGGTGCTGCTCGAAGGCGCCGCCGCCCCTGGCGGCGCGCTCGGCCGCTCCCTTGCTGTCGCGATGACGGTAGGCACCGACCTCACCTTCCGCGAAGTGGTGCGCGAAGCGATCGGGCGGCGCGACGCCGTCACCCGCTGGCTTGCGGACGCCGGCGGCGTCGATGAAGCCATCGGCGGTCTGTCCAACGCGCTCGGCATCGATCCGCTTGATGATCGTGACAAGATTGACGCAGAGCTTTTTAGCGGCTCCGAAATCGTGCCCGCGGATTGGCCGGTCATTGCCGCGACGCTGGCGGAGGGCGGCAAGAGCGACTGCGAGAAAGCGCAGAGATTCGGTGCGCTGTCGGCACTTTCCGCCACGGACCGCGCCGACGCGTATCTCGAAATCTTCTTTACCGACCAAGGTACCGCGCGCAAATCCATTGTGACCAAGGCGATCAAGAACGCGCGCCTTGCCGCACGCCTGTCCGCCGAACAGGTCCGCCTCCGCCCGTTGCTCGAACGTCGCCGCGCGGTCTTCTGCCGCGACCGCAGCGCCGCGCTCCTTGCCGTCGCCTCCGCTGTGCTTGAGCGCTATCGTGCCGAGAAGGAGCGCCGCGGCCTCCTCGACTACAACGACCTCATCGACAAGACCTTAGCGCTGCTTGACAGTGTCGATGCGGCCTGGGTCCATTACAAGCTCGATCTTGGCATCGACCATGTGCTGATCGACGAGGCGCAGGACACCAGCCTGAAACAATGGGAGATCGTCCGCCGCCTCACCGCCGAATTCACCGCCGGAGAGGGCGCGCGCGAGGTCAGGCGCACGATTTTTGCTGTCGGCGATGAGAAACAGTCTATCTTCTCGTTTCAGGACGCCGCACCCGAGGCGTTCGCGCAGATGCGCCGGCGTTTCCAGCGCGCACACAAGGACGGCGGGCTCGATTTCGTCTTCCGCGAGTTCAAGCACTCGTTCCGCTCCGGCGCGAGCGTGCTCGGCGCCGTGGACGAAGTGTTCAAGGCGAAGGAGATCGCGGCAAGCGTCTGCGCCGACAGCGACGGCTTCCCGCCGCACATCGCGCTTTCGGATACGCCGGCCGGCGTCGTGGAAATCTGGGAGCCGGAAAAGCCTGATAAGGGCACCGAGATCGAAGCTTGGGACGCGCCGTTCGACGCCGTCAATGAGACCAGTCCTCGGGTCAAGCTTGCGCGCAAGATCGCGCGCACCGTGCGTGGTTTCGTCAACCGCGGCGAGCCGGTCGGCATCGAGCGCCGCGCCGCGCGCTGCGGCGATGTGCTTATTCTGGTGCGCCAGCGCGGGCCCCTGTTCGAGGCGATCATCCGTGCCTTGAAGAACGAGAATGTCGAGGTGGCGGGTGCCGACCGTCTCGTGCTCACCGAGCATATCGCGGTCATGGACCTCATCGCGCTCGCCGACGCGCTCTTGCTGGCCGAGGACGATCTGGCTTTGGCGGCGGTGCTGCGCAGCCCGCTGTTCGGTTTCTCCGATGAGGATTTGTTTGCGATCGCCTCGGACCGTCGCGGTTCGCTCCGCGAAGCGCTTAGGCGCAGGGCCACCGAAAATGAGAAATTCGCCGCCGCCGCCGCTCGTCTCGACGAGCTGGCGCAGTTGGCGCGCGGCGAGACGCCGTTTGCCTTCTTTGCGAAGCTTCTCGGCGCGCTTGAAGGGCGCCGCCGTTTTCTCGCCCGCCTCGGCGCCGAGGCCAACGATGCGCTCGACGATTTTCTCAACCTCGCGCTCGACTATGAGCGGCGGGAGACGCCGTCTCTGCAAGGCTTTGTCGCCTGGCTGCGCGTCGCGCGCGCGGAAATCAAGCGCGATATGGAAATCACGCGCGACGAGGTGCGGGTAATGACGGTGCATGGCGCCAAGGGTCTCGAAGCGCCGATCGTGATCCTTGCCGATACGGTGACGCCGCCCGCCGGGCCGCGACCGCCGCGGCTCCTCGAGTTGGCCGGCGGCGCCGTGATCTGGGCTGGCCGCAAGAACGACGACGTGGAGGCGGTCGCGAACGCTCGCGCGGCGGCGCTAGCCGAAGCCAAGCACGAGTATCGTCGCCTCCTCTACGTCGCCATGACGCGCGCGGCCGACCGGCTGATCATTTGCGGCGCCGAGGGCGAACGCGGACGCCCGGAAGGCTGCTGGTACGACCTGGTCTGCGGCGCACTTAAGTCCTTCCTCGTCGAGGAGAATGATGGCGACGGAAAGGTCTTGCGCTACCACAGAACGGCGCCCGAAGCCGCTGCCCGCCAGCCTGTGGCAGGCGACGCCGGCGCAGACGCAATCAAGCCCGACCGCGGTCCCCTTCCATACTGGCTGCGTGAGCCTGCTCTCCGCACAATCCCGCGGGCGGTGCCGCTGTCGCCGTCCGCGGCCTTTGCCGGAGACATCGGCCGCGGCGCGCGGCCGACCGTCGCCGCTGAGCGTCGCAAGGCGGTGATGCGCGGACGCCTTGTGCATCGGCTGATGCAGTCG
>JAKAPE010000009.1:26802-35220 GCA_021811945.1 Pseudomonadota bacterium
ATTCCGCCAGAAAGCCGCAAGACCGCCGCCGAGCGCTATCTCGATCGGGCCGCCGCCGATTTTCCCCTATCCGAGCGTGCCGAGATCGTAAGGCAAATCCATGCCGTCCTGGGCGATCCGGTCTTTGCCGAAGCGTTTGCGCCGGGGAGCCGCGCCGAGGTGCCGATCGTCGGCCGCCTTAAGCGTCCCGGCGATCGCGACATGGCGATCGCAGGCGTGGTCGACCGCTTGTTGGTGAAGCCCGATGCGGTCCTCATTGTCGACTATAAGACCGACCGCCTCGTTCCGCGTAGCCTCGCCGAGGTGCCAGCCTATGTCGGTCAGCTTGCGCTCTATCGCGCCGTGCTCGCGCGCATTTGTCCCGGAAAGGCGATACGCGCCGCATTGCTCTTCATGGACGGGCCGCAGATCATCGAAATCTCCGGCGACGCCATGGCGACGGCGCTTGCCGAGATCATGGGCCGCGTCGCGCCCGGATGACGCTCCCTTGACGCCTGGGAGCGCCGTTCCTACGTTCGCCTTGCCAGTCCTCCCGACAAGCGAGGTTTCACATGGTTGAGAAGGTTACGGACACAACGTTCGATCAGGACGTGCTCAAGTCAGATGCCCCTGTCGTGGTGGATTTTTGGGCTGAATGGTGCGGTCCGTGCCGGATGATTTCTCCAGCTCTGGAGGAGATCTCGAAATCGCTCGACGGCAGGGTCAAGATCGTCAAGCTCAATGTGGACGAGAACCCGGCTACCGCGGCGAAATACGGCATCATGTCCATCCCCACTCTCATGCTCTTTAAGAACGGCCAGCTCGCCTCCCGCCAAATCGGCGCCGCGCCGAAGGCGAAGCTCGAGCAGTGGATCACCGGCTCGGTTTGACCACCGGTCATTGCGAATGATCTGATTCGCGGCACTGTCCCTCCTGACGCGCGAGCCAACGGGTCCCCGCCCGAAAGAGCGGCCTGACGATAAGCGCGCAAACCTCGAACGATGACCAGCTTATTCGCCGGGGCTGTTTGCCCGTCGCGCCGCGAGGTATGCGCGTACCCGGCCTTCGCGGGTTCGATCGCTGGCGAAGGAGGCTTGGGGACGCAATCCTACTGGCCGACCGGTAGGGGCGGACGCGGGGCTTTGTCGGCCGGCACCGCCGAGTCGGAGCGCAAGAGGTCGGGGATTTTCTCGATGGCCGAAAACAGGCCTGTGCTCTGGGTCTTCTGCTTTACGGCGCTCGCTTGCGGGGCGTTCGCTTGGGAGACGTTGTCTTGGGCCGCAGGCGATGTCCCGACAGCGGCAATCGGCAGCGACTTTATCTCGACCGTAGCAAGAGGAGCGGACTGGAGTGGCGTTGGGGCGGATTGCGGCGCTGCGTTGGCGGTGTGCGGCGTCGCGCCGTCGTCGGCCGCGTGCGCCGTTGCCGGAATAATACCGGCGACGCTGGGAGCCTTGACCGATCGTGATGGCGTCTCGATGCGAGGCGGTGGCGGCGAAACTTCGGTCTGAAGCGACGGCGCGTTGGGTTGCGGCCGCCGAGTGGCGTCGACCTTTGCCAGCGCGGCACGAGCCTCGGCTGCGACCGACTTCGCGGAGCGCCGCGAGGCGGCGGCCTCGCGGCGCTTGGCCTCGGCAGCTTCGCGCCGCTTTGCATCAACAACCCCGCGCGGTTTGGCCTCGGCAGCTTCGCGCCGCTTTGCATCAACAATCCCGCGCGGTTTGGCCTCGGCAGCTTCGCGCCGCTTGATCCTGGCAGGGGTGCGCGGCTCGGCCGCGGTGCTCCCCGCGCCGATTGCCGCATGCTTGGCCGTCTTGGCCGCAGGCGCTGCCCCGGTGCCGCCGAGCGGCGTCGTCACGGACTGCGCGGCGGGGGGGTTGCCTCGCTGCACCGAGGCAAGGCTCCGCGCATTGATTTTGGCCGAGGGGAGTTGGACCGCATGAGCAGGCGAGTTTTCAGGAACTCCGCCGGCATGGGGAGCGACATCAATCGCAGTGGAAGCCGCCGTCGGCGCCGGGGTGGACAAATATCCGCCGAGATGCGCGACCAGATAGCCGCTGACTGCGGTGGCGACGCCGGCGGCGATGATCTCGACAAACTTCGCGGTGAAACGCGAGAAATAGGAAATCTTGTCCGCCACGGACGTCCCCCGCAGAAATCGCTGCAAGTTGCCTCATGCCCGTCGGATACAAACGGCCTGTATCGGGCAAAATTGAGGTCATCTTCCCCCGACATCGACGGAAATGTAGGCAAATCGGGCATTTCATCGCGGCTGAGCGGTTTCGTGATGCTCCGCTCGATCGGCTACGGCGATCGCGGCTCGTTGCCGCGGATGAATGCGGCGCGTACATTCTCGATGTCGCGCGCCCACTGGTCGGCGCGCGCGGCAATCACCTCGCGCATCCGCTGCGCAGCCTCCGGATAGCCTTCGAGCACTTTTAGAAACATTGCGCGCGAGATTCGCATGACCGTCGCGGTTTCACGAGCGGTGGCGGTGGCCGGCCGGATCGTCTCGGCCAGCAGCGCCGATTCGCCAAGCAACGTGCCCGGTCCGGCGACGACCTCGCCGTCGCTGGCGCGTTGGGGTTTGAGATTGAGCGAGCCGCGCTGCACGATATAGGCGCCGTCGGCGCCTTCGCCCGCTGCAAATAGCATCTGGCCGGGGTCGAGATCACGGCTTTCGGCGCCAATGGCGAGCATGCGCAGCGCGGGCTCGCCGAGCCGGCGGAGAATAGGAACTTGCTCCAGGAACGCGATGTCATCCTCGATGGTCATGGCGGATGATCATGGCGGGCGGCGATCATGGCACCAGCTTGTAACCGCCGGCTTCGGTAATGAGGATGGCGGGCGCCGCGGCATCCTTCTCGATCTTCTGCCGGAGCCGATAGATATGCGTCTCGAGCGTGTGCGTCGTCACGCCGGAATTGTAGCCCCAGACTTCCTGCAGCAGCGTCTCGCGCGACACCGGCCGCTGGCCGGCGCGATAGAGGTAGCGCAGGATCGAGGTCTCCTTCTCGGTGAGGCGAACCTTGTTACCCTTGGGGTTGAGCAAGAGCTTCGAACTAGGCCTGAACGTGTAGGGGCCGATGGCGAAGATCGCGTCCTCGCTCGCTTCGTGCTGCCGCAGTTGCGCGCGGATGCGCGCCAGCAGTACTGCGAAGCGGAACGGCTTTGTCACGTAGTCGTTTGCGCCCGACTCCAGACCGAGGATCGTATCGGAATCGGTGTCGTGCGCGGTAAGCATGATAATCGGCGCCTTGAAGCCGTTCTTGCGCAGGATGCGTACCGCTTCGCGGCCGTCGATATCGGGCAGGCCGACGTCCATGATCACGAGGTCGACCTGTCCGGCCTTGGCCGCCTGCACGGCCTTGCTGCCGCTTTCGACCGCGACCGCTTCGAATTCCTCGTGCAGCGACAGTTGCTCGCTCAGCGCCTCGCCTAGCTCGGGATCGTCGTCAACAATGAGAATCTTACGCGTGTTCGGCATCAATCCAGACCCCCATGCGGCTCGCACCCCCGGCTTAGCGGCCGTGGTTCTGCCGCGCTCAAGGACCACTGGAGTTACCCTCGGCGCGATTTTGCGGCACTCGTTACCGCGAAGTAGAACATTCGCCGGCAAAAGAGCAAGCAGGAGTTGGGAATTTGTCCATTACCGGCGCCGCTGGCGCCGCCGAACGCGCCGCGGCAAAGCGGAGCCGTTGACGCACAAGGCGGAGCCGTTCACACATGAAGCGAATAACGTTCAGCTTGATCCACATCAGGGCTCGGCCCGCAGCGCAATCGAGAGGGCTTTTGCGGGCGGGCACGTTGTCGGTCTCCGTCGCCCTCGGGCGTGCCGGCATCCGCGCGAACAAACGCGAGGGCGACGGCGCCACTCCACGCGGAAAATTCCATCCGGTGCAGCTATGGTGGCGGGCCGATCGCCTCGCTCCCCCCAGGACATTCCTTCCCCTTCGCCCGATCGGTCGCGTCGACGCCTGGTGTGAGGATCCGACGGATCGGCGCTATAATCGTCGCTTTCGGCGATCGGCCAATGAACCCGGCGACCGGCTCTGGCGCGAGGACCGCCTCTACGACCTCGTCATGGAGATCGACCATAACTCCCGGCCACGTATCGCCGGCCGGGGCAGCGGCGTTTTCTTCCATTTGGCGCGGCCGGCTTATGCGCCGACGGCGGGCTGCGTCGCGCTTGCCCTGCACGATTTCCGGCTGCTGTTGAGTCGGATCGGTCCGAAGACAAGAATCTGGATTCAGATCTAGGGCGAAGTTGAAGTCGACTTTCGGAGGCCGAAAATGGCCGTGCCGACGCGCACGTGGGTGGCGCCGAACGCGATGGCCGTCGGAAAATCCGCGCTCATGCCCATGGAAAGCAGTTTGAGGCCATTGCGGCGGGCGATCTCGGCGGTGAGCGCGAAATGAGGCGCCGCAGCCTCCTCGATCGGCGGAATGCACATCAATCCCGAGATTACGAGACCGTAGCGATCGCGGCAGGCGGCGATAAAGCCGTCGGTGTCCTGCGGCAGCACGCCGCTTTTTTGCGGCTCTGCGCCGGTGTTGACCTCGGCGAACAGCAGGGGCCGGCGGCCCTGCCTGGCAATTTCCTTGGCGAGTGCCTGTGCCAGGCTTTCGCGGTCGACCGAGTGTATGGCATCGAAAAGGGCCACCGCATCCCGTGCCTTGTTCGATTGCAGCGAGCCGACCAGGTGCAGCTCGAGACCGGCATGGCGCGCCAGCAACGGCGGCCACTTGGTCTTGGCTTCCCGCACCCGGTTCTCGCCGAACGCGCGTTGGCCGGCAGCGATCACCGGTTCGATCGCCTCGGAGCCGAAAGTCTTTGCGACGGCGATGAGCGTCACGCTGGCCGGGTCGCGGCCCATCTCGCGGCAAGCGCGCGCGATCTCCGCGCGCACGGTAAGAAGCCCTGAAGCTTCCTTCATGTTTTCCATTTCATGCCCGACGGCCGGTACCCGCTGCACACAACCTTCAAATTTTATCGGCCCGGCCAAATCCGTTTTTACGCGTCTCCGCTACATTGGGGAACCGGGGCAGGGGTGTGCGATGTCGGTCGTTCCAGCCAAATTACCGAGGACGTTGCCGGGATCGTCCGCCCGGCCAGCGAAGCGCGGCCGGCCCATTCTCAGCATTCGCGCCCGACTGATCGTGCTTGCCCTCGTGGCCGTTGCGCCGCTGATGATCGAGCGCGTGCACCGCTTGGAAACAACCCGCGCCGAAGTCGGCGCGCGTGCCCATGCCGAGGCCGCGGCCCTGGCCCGCCAGGGTGCTGAGGCACAGCGCCAAGTCATCGATTCCCTGCATCCACTGCTTCAAGTCTTTGCCCGCATCTATATGCGCACGCCGCTCGATCCGGCCGCCTGCAAGG
The DNA here is from genome assembly GCA_021811945.1 of Pseudomonadota bacterium. GTDB lineage: Bacteria > Pseudomonadota > Alphaproteobacteria > Rhizobiales > Xanthobacteraceae > BOG-931. The sequence goes on from JAKAPE010000009.1 coordinate 32,162, forward strand.
CCATCCTCGCCGACTTTGAAGGCAACGTTCCGTGGCTACGGGGGCTAAACGTAGCCACACCCGATGGCCGCATCAATTGCGCAACCGACCCGCGCGCGATCGGCTTGAATGTCTCCGACCGCCGTTATTTTCAAACTGCCCTGCATGAGCGCGATTTTGCGCTGAGCGATTATCTGATCAGCCGAGTCCATCATGCGCCTGGCCTCATCGCCACTTTCCCCATATTGGCGAACGACGGTACCCCGAAAGGAGTCATCTTGGCGTCGATCAATCTGCATTGGATGGGCGAGCTCGTAGCGCGCGCCGCACGGCACTCGGGCGCCGCGGTGTTCCTGATCGACGGGAGCGGCACGCTCATCGCCGCTTCTGCAGATGAAGCGCAGCTCATCGGTAAGAACTTCGCGGCGAACGCCCTGGTACGGAATATGCTTGCCGCGGACGATGGCGCGGCGACGACGGCCGGATTCGACGGCGTCCGCCGCATCTTTGCGTTTATTCGCGTGCCGTGGACGCGGGCGCGGCTCGCCGTCGGTCTCGACGAATACTCGGTGCACAGCGGCATCGACCACGAGATCAGCGTCGCCTACCTGCAGCTCGCCGTGTTCGGCACGCTGGTGCTCTTGGCCGCCTGGTTCGGTGGCGAGCAGCTTATCGTGCAGCCGATTCGATCGCTGGTTCGCACCGCCGCACGATTCGGCCGCGGCGATCTTTACGCGCGCGCAAGCGAGGAACGCTGGCCCGTCGAGTTTGTCCCGCTCGCGGAAGCTTTCGACGACATGGCGCGCCGGCTTGCCGCGCGCGAGGAGGAATTGCGGATCGCCAACCACCATCTGGATGAGCTTGCCAGTCTCGACGGCTTGACCGGCTTGGCCAACCGGCGCGGCTTCGATCGTCGGCTCGACAACGAGTGGCGGCGCGCCAGCGAGCGCGGCGGGCCCGTGGCATTGATGATGATCGATATTGATCATTTCAAGCTGTTCAATGACCGCTATGGCCACGTCGCCGGCGACGCCTGCCTGCGCGCGGTCAGCGAAACGCTGTCGGTGGTGACGCTGAATGCTGCCGTGCTGGTTGCCCGCTATGGCGGCGAGGAGTTTGCGCTGCTGCTGCCCATGGTCGACAGCACGGGCGGCGTGGCGCTCGCGGAGAGAGCGCGCAGGGCGGTCGAAGAGCTGCTAATGCCGCACGCCAAAGCACCCCGCGGCTATGTTACCGTGAGCATTGGTGTCGCGGCATTGGTGCCGGAAAAGCACCAATCGGCTGCCGACCTGGTCGAGGCCGCCGACAGGGCTCTCTATGCCGCAAAGCGGCGCGGTCGCAACATGGTAGTGGCCCACACGCCCGCGCTGATGAGCGTGGCTTGCTGATGGAAGTTGCTGACGCGCAAGCAAGGGCGTGGTGTGCAAGAGAATCTGCCTGCGCATACTAGGTTGTACGCAAAGCGGGCGAGTGCCCAAAAACCTGCGCGACAGTAGAAAGGGGCCGGCGCGATGCCGGCCCTTTCCCCATAATCACAATAGCCTCGAAAGGCCAATTAGCCCTTCGTTACCACCGGCGGCGGAGCCTTGCCCTTGCCGATGTCAGCACAGCCGGCAATGCTCAGGAGAGCGAGCACCGCAGCCATCGCGAAAGCGAGCTTTTTCATGAAGGAAGACCCCCCTTATCATGGCGACGTTAACCTAAAGGGGGTCCGCGTGGTCCGCTAGTGCAGAAAAGACACAATCGTGATTTGATTTCTTCGAGCATTGCCTGGCCGGCGGGCGCCGTCCGTTTGGATCGGCTCGCCAGCAGCCGTTACTAAGGCTGTTTTCGAACGAAAAGGCTCAAATTGAGCTTATTGGAAGCAATTTTTGATGGTATCGAGAGTGTTGCAAATATACCGCAACTGCGCAAAACTCGCCAATATCCACAAGGCTGCCAAACATGTCCACGGTCGATGGCGTATTTACCATAGACGAACGGCGCGCAGAATCACAGCAGGGGGCAAAAAGCCGCGCCGAATCATCAATCCGGCTAACGAAGGTACTTTTGGGCGGTTTGGGTGGAAGGCCATGATCCAGGACAGGCTGAGGGACCGGAGCCATGCTCGTTGGCACGTGCGAGTGTTTGCGGTCGTTACGCTGTTGGGATTCAGCCTCTCTGCGGCGGTCGCCCATGCCGCCGCCGCGGCAGCGGCCACGCCCAGGGCCACGGCCGCCAAGGCGAAACATGCGGCAAAACGCGCCGCCGGCGGCCGGTACTATATTGAGTTTCGCTCACGCTACTCCTGGGACGACGGCCACACTTACCTCATTCATGCCCGGGTCGGTGAGCGATTGACCGCGGCCAATGTGGCCGGTCTTTCTCCGGCCGGCGATGGCGAGACGCTCTGGGTGCTCGGGCATTTCATCCCGGTCCCCTCCACGACAGGGGCGACCGACGGCGACCTCGAGGAAAAGGAAGTATCGGCCCGCTATCGCGTGTATATGAACAAGGCCGAGTACGACAGGGTTGTCGCGCATATCAAGAAGCTGCAGGCTCATTCGAAGATGTGGAGTCTACAACTGAATAACTGCAACGCCTTCGTGGCCGACGTGGCAGGCTTCATGGGTCTGAAGGTCCCGAAATCGTCGTGGATCTACCCAAGAGTGTTCATCAATAACCTTCGGAAGATCAACACCCATCCAGATGCGGAAGACACCTTGTTCAGCGATAATGTTAGGGAAATGTCGAATCCGACGCGCGATGGACGGGCGATGATCGCCAACGGAATCTACAAGCTTCAAAAAGACGGAACCTACGCGGTTGACCCAAACCGCGTTAAGCGCGAGGCTAAGCGCGAGAAGCGCGAGCCGACGCCGACGGTCACTATCGGTGCCATTCGGTCCGATCGGTGACGAACAGCACGGCGGATTCGGTCGCTGCGTCCGAGTCTTCCGTCCAGTGAGCACAACGCGGTTTAGTGCACCTCCCTGCAAAGCCCTCAGGCCTTGGCGTCGTAGTGCGGGTCACTCGGAAGCGGCGGCTTGTTCTTTGCCGCGCGTCCAAACGGCAGCGGGTGGACGTGAATCGTCGCAGAT
>JAKAPE010000223.1 GCA_021811945.1 Pseudomonadota bacterium
TGCAGTCCCAGACGGTGTGGCTGCCCCGCTTGTATACTTCCATGCAGCCGTTTTATACCGGAAACGCCGCGATCCCAGCCGCCTAAAGGCGTGGGGTTTCCTGATCCCCTATCGGGGACTCTAAAATTCGCATCGTTGCGCCGATCTTGCCTGTTCTGCAGGAAATCCAGGCAGATGGCCGTGGAGAAGCTCTTGGCAGCAAAGCCCGACAGGCATACGGCGATTTCGTCGTCTGGGAGAAGACGGCTGAAATTGCCGCTTCAAATCCGCGCCGCGGAAGCGGTCGACCTCGTCGCCGTCATCGCACTCGATGAACGGATCACCGGCGTCAACAAACGCGAATATTGGGATGAGATGTTCGCCCGCTATGGAAAGATCCGGCCCAAAGGCGGCTTTTTTCTCGTGGCCGAATCAGGCGATCGGAAAAGCCACGGCCGCGTGCTCGGATTCATCATCGGCGAAGTGCGCGCGTGGGAGTTCGGGTCGGCTCCCTGCGGCTGGGTCTTTGCGCTGTCGGTAGCGCCGGAGGCCCGCTTGCACGGCGTAGGCGAAGCGCTCTTCGAGGCGCTTTCCGCCGAGTTCAAGAACGCCGGCGTGAACAAGATGCGGACGATGGTCGCCCGTGACAACCGCCTCACCCTCATGTTCTTCCGCGGCGAAGGTATGATGGCGGGACCGTATATTGAGCTCGAGAAAGATATCGATTGAGTCCGATATGCAGGAGGGCCGGCGCGCAGGGGATCAGTCGAGTGGGGCGTCAAACGGGGCGTGGAAGCCATGAAATTGCAGATAGCGAGTCATCTCGCCATTTACGCGCTCCTGGAACTCGCGGCGCAACCGGAGCGCCAGCTTTCCGTCGCGGAGATCGGTCAAAAATACGACATTTCCAGTCATCATCTGGCGAAGGTCATGAATGTACTCGGACGCGCCAAGATGGTGCGTGCGGTGCGCGGCGCGGGCGGCGGCTACCAGTTTGCCGGCAACGCACGCCGCATAACATTGCTCGAAGTGATTCAATTGTTCGAGGATCTCGGCGATGTTCGTTCGGAGCCCGGCGGTTCGCGCGATTCAACGGCTGAAGGCCGCGCCTTGCGCCAGATTCTCGGCGAGATAGACGACATCACGCGCGCGACCCTCGGATCGATCACCATCGTCACGATGCTGAAGCTCGTCGATCGCAAGCGCGCCAAGGGGCCGGCGCGCCTGCAGCCGTCGCGGTCGGTGGATGCCGAATCGGTTTAGCTTCCGATCATGATTTTCGGCCAGCGTCAGGCCGCCGCTTCGAGCGGCTTTGCAGGGACTTCCATGACCACTGGGCAGGATCCGGTAAGGCGACACGGCTCGACGCGTTTTCTCGTCAACGCCAGCGCCGACCACCGACGCACCGTGGCGGTGGCGCCCGGCGCCTGCTGCGCCGCCGTCGGCGGGATGGGCTTGCCCTCGGAAAGCAATTTTTCGACGCGGCGCAGGCCGAGAAATGCCGCGCCATAGGCGCCGTTCAACTGGCCGAGCCCGTCCGGCGCGACGTGAAAAGCCGCGCCGAGACTTGATTCGAGCGCTTTGACCATCGCCGCATTGCGCGTCATGCCGCCCGTGAGCATGTAGCCGGGTTCGAGCCCGACCCGGCGCATGAGCTGGATCGCCCGGCCGCCGAGCGACTCCATGGCGCCCATCACGATGTCCTCCGCCGGCACGCCCTTCGACAGATGGCTGATCACCTCCGACTCGGCGAACACCGCGCAGACGCTGCTGATCGGCACCGGCTTGGTCGCGCGCAGAGCATAGGGCCCGAGGTCGGCGGTGGTCAGGCCGAGATAGCGGGCGGTCTTCTCCAAAAACGCGCCGGTGCCGGCCGCGCATTTGTCGTTCAAGCGAAATGCCTTCACGCGCCCCTCGGCGTCGACCTTGATGGCCTTGATGTCCTGCCCGCCGATGTCGAGGATGGTGCGGGTGTCGGGAAACAGATGCACCGCGGCTTGCGCGTGCGCGGTGAGCTCGGTGAGCTGCGTGTTGCGAAACGGCACCGTATAGCGGCCGTAACCGGTTGCCGCGACATAGGTGACTGTCGAGCGGTCGAACTTGCTGTTCTGCAAGAGTTCCTCGAAAACCGCCTCGGCGGCCGCCGCCAGCTTGAACCCGGTGCGGCGCACCGCGGTGCCGACAACCTCGCGCCGGTCGTTGAGGACGATCGCCTTGGAGTAGGTCGAACCGATATCGATACCCGCAACGTAGAGCATCTGCCTCTCCTAAGCCGCCGCCTGGCGGTGCTGACTGCCGAAAGCGCGATCGTGCGAAAACAGCGCGGCGCCAAGTGCGCCGCAGAAGTGAGCATCGGGGCTGACGTTGATCTTGGTTGCCGCCGCCTCCCCCAGCAGCTTCACGATGGCGACGTTGCGGCTCACCCCGCCGGTGAACGTCACCTCCGGTTCGATGCCGACGCGGCGGGCCAGCGATACGCAGCGGCTGGTGATCGCCTTGTGCACGCCCATCAACACGTCCTCGGGCAGGAGGCCCTTGGCCAGATGACTGATGATCTCCGACTCGGCGAACACCGTGCAGGTCGTGGTGATGCGCACGGGATTTTGTGATTTCAGCGCCAGCGGCCCGAGTTCCGAAAGCGGCATTTCGAGCGCGTAGGACGCGGCCCCGAGAAAGCGGCCGGTGCCCGCGGCACATTTGTCGTTCATGGTGAAGTCACCGACCTGGCCGTCGTCCTTGACGCGGATCGCTTTGGTATCCTGGCCGCCGATGTCGATGACGGTGCGCGTGCCCGGAAACAGGGCGACCGCGCCGCGCGCATGGCAACTGATCTCAGTGACCTGTTCGTTGCCGAACGTCACGTTGTAGCGGCCATAACCGGTGCCGACCACGTAGAGAACGTCGTCCTCCGCGATCTTGGCGTTGCCAAGCGCCTCCTTGAACGCGTCCTGGGCAACAGTGACCATGCTGGTTTCCATGTCGAGCAAGGCCCGCCCGACGATGGTCTTGTTCTCGTCGATGATCACCGCTTTCGTCTGGGTTGATCCGACATCGACGCCCGCCACGTATTTCATGCGGCCCTCCCTGTCGCCGGTGGAACGCTCTTGCCGGCAGGCGGTGCGCCGCCGCTCTGGCGCAATGTCTCGAAGAAGGCATCGACGCGGTTCTTGATCTGCGCATCCGACCAATAGCGCGGGTCGATCAAATCGGACTCGATGTAGAGGCTCGGCATCTTCAGCCGCTTGTTGAGATAATCGCGCGTATCGGCCATACCGGAGGAGACAAAGCGGCAGCTCTTGATGCCGTGGAAAACGATACCGTCGACGGCGTAATCCCGAATCTGCTGCGCCAAGCGTTCGTGGGCGAAGAACTGGTTGGAAAGGCCGCGCTGCGCGGCGAGCGCGGTGACCTCGGCGAGGCTCTCGAGGGGTCGCGACGTATCGTAGGCGAGATCGCCGGCGTCCATTCCGCCGGCGGCGAAGGTCAGGTAGTCGGAATAGGCAAACACGCCCCCCCAGGTCTCGAACAGCTCGACCAGACGGCGCATGGACACGTAGCAGGGCGTGCCCGAAAACAGCAGGCGGTAGCGTTCCTCGGCGACGCGGCCTTCGCCGCGCGCGACCTTGGTCTTCAACTGCGCCTCCAGATTGCGCATGAACGCCACGCCTTCGGGAGTGCCGCGGTAGACGTTCATGATGCCGATGTACGTGAGCCCGTCGAGCATGGCGTTGTAGGGCGCGGGGCACACCCGATTGAGAGCCATGACGTTGTTCCAGTGGGCGACCATCTTGTTCACGCGGTCTTCCACCTCCGCCAGCCGATCGAGATCGAAGCGCTTGCCGGTGATCGCCTCGCATCTGTGGATCAGATCCTGGAACTGCGCCTCGACCCAGCGAGCGTCCGCCGCATGCTGCGCATCGCCCGGCCGAACCCGCCAGTTTCCGGCGCGCTGCCCCGGAAGATCGAGCACGAAGGTCGGCGTCTTCAACAGGCGCTCCCAGATCTCGGCCCATTTGATGAAGGTGCTGCACATGTTCGAGGCGATGGCGATGTGCGCCCGCGGAATGCGCCCCGCCGGATGCTCGTGCTCTTTGAGAATCAGGCCGACGTCGGCCTTCACGTAGGAGCAGACGTCGGGGGACATGCCGTAGTCCTCGGAGAGGCGCAGGTACTCCTCCGACGTCTTGCGTACGCCGGTCTGCAGCGAGTTGATCTCCGGAAATACCAGCTGGAAATCGAACGCGCGCAGGATTTCGACCGCATTGCCCATCACGAAGACGTTGGCGACATGCTGCCCGCGGGCCGGCGCTTCTTCCAGCGCCTTGTACCAATCGCGCATGAGGCGCTGGCCTTCGATGCGGCCATCGAAAGCCGCTGCGGTGTCTGCGATATTTGCCGCGGCACCCACTGCTTTTCCCGTCATGGCATCCTCCTAGGCGGCGACCGCAAACAACAGCGATTCGGCGAAGGTCTCGAGCTGCATCGCCATCTGCTCGAACGACGTCATCTTTTCCTCGAATTCGAGCACCAGATACTGGATGTTCGTTCCGTCGAGGTGCTTGGCCCAGGCGACCTGCTCGTCGAGCCCCGGTTCGCAGAATTTCGCCGCGGTGAGGACGGCCGCGTCGGCCTTGCTCGCGCCGATCATTTCCATCAAATAGCCTTCCTTGGTCTTGCGCTCGTCGTGCTGCACCGGGCTCGCCGCGGAGCGCTCGACGAAACTCTCGGCGAGCTGCCAGATCGGATCGCCCTTCTCCGGAACGTCCGCGGTGATCCAGCGCAGGCCGATGAGAAGATCGTCGTCGACGACGTGACAGTTGCTGTCGATCGCTTCGAGCATCTCGATTGGCGGTTGTTCGCAAAAGCCGCCGACCAGTACGACCCGCGGCTTGTCCTGGGACGGCAGAGTGCGTCGCCGCGCGGCCGCCAACGCCCGCTCCAGCAGAACGCTATGATCTTCGCACGGCATGCGGGTGCGGGCGCGCGTCAACAGGTAGGATTCCGTGCAGCTCAGCTTCCAAGGCTCGTCGCGCCGCAGCGCGTAGAGCTCGCGCAGCAGCCTGCGGTTCTGGTTGTAGATGCGGATGCTATGGCGCAGGGCATCGTCGTCGACGCCGCGTCCGCTTCTTTTCTCCAGCTCGCCGCGCAGCCGTTGAAACTCGGCGGCGATGTAGCGCACGGCCCCGGGGCTGTTCACATTCTGGGGCAGATACAGAATCTCGGAGAGCTGTTCCGGAAAGTTGCGTGCCCAAATGCCTGCAAGGTGCTTTGCGGCGTCGCAGATCGGATGGGTAATGAAGCCGGTCAGCCCATTGAGCGAGCCATTCAAGCCAAGCTCCGCGGTCGAACGGCAGATCGAGCACACGAACGAGCCCATGCGGGCGTCGGCGTGCTTGAGTTCGAGCCGGTTGCCACCGCCAAGCACGCTGACCGGCAGGAGCCCTGCGGCGTGGGCGATCTCTTCCGGGAAGTAGACCGGGAAATGCCCGAGCGTTCCCGTGTACCGCTCCGGCAGCGACCCGACATCCGGGATCGGCGCCAGACGCAGATCATTGCAATGTTCGAGCACTTCGTTGAGCGTGGCTTCATCGCCGCTGGAACTGTTCATGGGCATCCTCCTGTTCGGCGCATCGCTAAAAATACTATTTAGGTACTATTATGCGTATTATAGCGCAACGAGGCACTCCGTCTTTGACTTTCGTCAAGCTCCCCGATCTTTACCGCGCCCGCATTTTGCTCAGCAAAGCGCCTCGCGGGCCGACGGAAACAGCATCATATCTTCCCGCCGCATATGGTCGCCGAGAAGTTCGGCAAATTGCGAGGCGACAGCGCCGAGCTTGCTGCTGTCGCCCCCCTCACAAAGAGCCAGCAGCTCGTTGCGCAAGGCGATAATGTCGCGATGTTCGGCACGAAACTGCGCGACAAGGTCCTCTCCGCCGCTGGCACGCGCATAGGCCGGAAACAAAACGTCGTCCTCCTGGACAATATGCTGGTCGAGGGGCGTCTCGAGCTTCGCCGCGTACTTCTTAACGGTTTCCCGCAACTCCGCGCCCGCTTCAACGGCGAGATCGAGTAGCTTGTCGGTGCAAGGAAGAAGTTCCGCGTGCTCCGCGGAAAGCTGGTCGATGAGAGTGGCAAAAGCCGTTGTCTCCGTCCTCATATCAAAGTCTCCTTTACGAGGTCGACGCCCAGCATTCCGCGTTTCAATGCCGTCGGCCAACGCGTTGCAACGGCAGGGGCTATCGCACCGCTGCCGCGGGTCTTGGCATCGCCAACGTGGTTTTCGACCGGGCCAGTCTAAAATATGTATTGGCGTACGTCAATACCTTTTTGGCTTTCTAGCCGGGCGCGTGGCGCGGCCCATAGATGGGCCGGGCACAGAAATACCGAACAGCATTCGCTATTGACACCGTGGCGGCGTTCGGGTTCGATCGCATTGTGGCAGCCGGCGAGAACGCGGCGCGGTTGCCGCCGTTCTTCATTTCCCCGGGCCGAGACCATGCGTGTGGAAGACCGGTTCATTGTGGCGGCGCCGCGCGAGCGGGTATGGGCGGCGATCAGGGATCCGGCTTTGGTCGCCCCATGCATACCCGGATGTCAGAGCGTGGAGGTCGTCAGTCCGACGCTCTACAAAGCCAGAATTCGCGTGGAGATCGGTCCGATCAGGGCCGAGTTCAACGTCGATGTTGAAATCGTCGGGGAAACCGCGCCGGAGGAGATCCGCTCGCGCACGCGCGGCGAGGAAGGAAGTCGCGCCAGCTCGCTGTCTGCGGAGAATACGCTGCGCTTGACCGCCTTGAGCGGCGACGAGACCGAGGTCTTTTACGCATCGGAGACGGTCGTGGCAGGGCGTCTGGGAAAATTCGGCCTGGGCGTCATGAAGAAGAAGGCCGAAAGCCTCGGCCGCGCCTTCGCCGCGGCATTCAAGCAACGGGTCGAGCAGCAGCCGGGGATCGAGCGGCGACCGGCCGCCGGATGAAGCGACTCTGCAGTACAAGACTCATAAATTGCGCGTCCGATCTTGCTTTACCTGCACTCGGGCGCAGAGGGCGTCGATCGCAACGGCTACAAAACTTGCGAAAGGAATTTCCCTGTCAAGTGCGGCGCGAAGCGCCTCCGCCTTCGGCGGTTTCACACTTGACAGGGAAATTCCTTTCGAAATGACGGTAGCCGTTGCGATCGACGGCTTTCTCTGATCGATCTTATGGGCGTTGACTCTAGATCTCGCCGATGCGGATGATCGGCTTGACGGTAATGCCGCGCTCGCTGTCGACGGCTGCGTCGTTGATGCGCGCAAACGGATAGAACTTCACGAGTCGGTCGAAAGGGAAGCGTCCCTGCAGGTAGAGGTCGACGAGCTGCGGGATGAGAATGTCGGACACGCTGTCGCCCTCGATGATGCCATAGATCGTCTTCGCCATCTGCATGAAATCGGTGATGCTTTTCCTCCGATCGTTCTCTCCCGGAGCGATCCGGCCCGGAAACGTTCTACCGCGCGTTTATTGGTGTCGGCGGTTGATGTCCGCGGTGCGGACAGGCCGCGCAGAAACCACAAAAGTCGCAGAGCGCTCCCCCTGGACCTGTCTCAGCCGAGCGATTATGGTGGCGCGAAATCTATTCTCGTTACGCAGTCAGATCGCCCCGCTCGCCGCATCGGCAAAAAATAAGCAGACGGCGGATCGGGGATGCGCTGGGAAACAAACAAACGATTTTTTGGGAGAAACCGGAGGAAAACATGTCGTTCAGCAAACGCGGTGACCTGGAAGCAACCACTGCCGTTTCTGGCGCCGGGGTATCGCGGCGCGATTTCGTCAAGAGCGCTGCCGTGGGGGCCGGCGGCTTGGCGCTCGCCGGCAGGGTGTCGTCGGCCTTCGCGAAAGGCGGCGAGACGATCAAGATCGGGTTCGTGAGTCCGCGCACCGGGCCGCTCGGCGGCTTCGGGGAGTGTGACCCTTATGTGCTCGCTCTCGCCCGCAAAGCCCTTGCCGGCGGGCTCACGTCCAGCGGC
>JAKAPE010000224.1 GCA_021811945.1 Pseudomonadota bacterium
GGAGAGGGAGCGTAAGACGCGCAGCGTGATGCTTTAAGCGGAGACGACGGGATAACCATGCTTCGGCCGCCGCGCAAAGCAAAGCTCACTGCCGCGCGCTATGCGGCGCGGTTCGTGGAGTGGGCTTACGCCAACGGATCCGGCCGGCCCTGTTATGCTAGATTATTTTTGCAGGCCCGATTGCATCAGAGTGCGGCCTGGACAGGATTTGGCCATGACGCTTGAGTTGGAGAGCGGACCTGCGTCGCATGCGGCCGGCGTCATCTGGTTTGCGTCTTATCCGCCGGGCATTCCCCACAGCATCGATCCCGACCTTTATCCCTCGCTTCCGGCCATGCTCGTGGATGCCTGCCGGCGCCACGCCGGGCGCCCCGCTTTCGCTTGCCTCGGCACCTCCATCGATTACACCGAATGGGAGCGATTGAGCCGCGCCTTTGCCGCCTTTCTCGTTGAGCAGGCCTCCTTCCGCCCCGGCGACCGCATCGCCATCATGCTGCCGAACCTGGTTGCCTATCCGGTCGTTTTCCTGGGCGCGCTGCGGGCGGGACTTATCGTCGTCAATGTCAATCCGCTCTATACGCCGCGCGAGCTTGGGGAACTGCTTGCGGATTCGGGCGCCGTTGCCATCGTGATCATGGAGAACTTCGCCCACAAGCTGGAAGCGGTCCTCGCCGAGACGGCGATCCGCCACGTGGTGGTGGCGCGGCTCGGCGATTTCACGCCGGCGCTCAAGCGCGCGGTTCTCAATTTCGCCAATACGCATGTCAGGCGCGCGGTGCCGCGCTGGCGCTTCAACGCCTTCACGCTGTTGCAGAGCGCTTGCCGCCGCCGTCCTTCCACGCGCTATGCGGACGCGCAAATGCCGGCCACGGCGCCGGCGTTGCTGCAATATACCGGAGGAACGACGGGCGTGGCGAAAGCCGCCGTGCTCACCCACCGCAATCTGATCGCCAATACCTTGCAGTGCCAGGCGTGGATGTCGCCGTACATCGAGGAAGAGCAGGGTCGCGTGCTTACGCCGCTACCACTCTATCACATTTTCTCGCTGACGGCGAACCTGTTGGCCTTTGCCGAGATGGGAGGATTGAGCGTACTGGTGCCCGACCCGCGCGACATCATGGGGCTCGTCAAGACCATGCGCGCGGCGCGCGTCACCACGATGACCGGCGTCAATACGCTGTTCAATGCGCTTATCAACTCGCCGGACTTCGCCGCGCTGGATTTTTCCGCGCTGCGCTTCGCCACCGGCGGCGGCGCCGCGGTACAGACGGCGGTGGCGAACCGCTGGCGCGAGATCACCGGCACCAGTCTGGTCGAAGGCTACGGCTTGACCGAGGCGTCGCCGGTCGTGTGCATCAATCCGGTGGGCGGTCCGAAGCTCGGCACCGTCGGCCTGCCAATACCTTCGACCGAGGTGGCGATCCGCGATGACGACGGCAACGACGTTGCCATCGGCGAGGCCGGCGAAGTGTGCGTGCGCGGGCCGCAAGTCATGGCCGGCTATTGGCAGCGTCCTGACGAGACCAAGCTCGTGCTAAGCGCCGACGGCTGGCTGCGCACCGGCGATATCGGTGCGCTCGACGCCCAGGGTTTTCTGAAAATCCTCGACCGCAAGAAGGACATGATCAATGTCTCCGGCTTCAAGGTGTTCCCCAATGAGGTGGAAGACGTCGTGATGCAGCATCCGGGCGTCGTCGAAGCGGCGGTGATCGGCATCGCCGACCAGCATTCGGGTCAGGCGGTCAAGCTTTTCGTCGTACGGCGCGACTCGGCGCTCACCGCGGAGGCGGTCACGAAATTCTGCCACGAGCGGCTCGCCGGCTACAAAATCCCCAAGGCGATCCAATTCGTCGACCATCTGCCGAAGACCAATGTCGGCAAGATTATGCGCAAGGATTTGAGATAGGCAAAGCCGCTCAATGGGCCATCAGCACCGGCAGCCGGGCATGAGCGAGAATGTGCCGGGTGGTGCCGCCGAAGATCATCTGCCGCAAGCGGCTCTGCGTATAGGCGCCCTTGACCACGAGGTCGCAGCCGAGTTCCTTCGCCTTGGCCAGGATGATTTCGCCGGCGCTGCGCTTGTCGGCGGCGACAGTGAGAGTCTTGGCCGCGATCCCGTTCATTCCGAGGGACCGCGCGAGCTCTCCGCCGCTCGGCCCGGCGACCGTGGCGCCTTCGACGGTCAAGATGGTGACGCGTTCGGCGCGCTTGAGCAGCGGCATGGCGAAGCCGGTCGCGCGCGCCTGCTCGGTGCTGCAATTCCAAGCGATCAGCACATTGGTGGCCAGAGTGGTCGGCGACGTGGGCGAGGCGATGAGCACCGGCCGTCCGCTGTCGAACAAAGCGGATTCGAGGGTAGCCATGGCCGGGCTCTGCCATTCCTCTCCCGGCCGCGCCAAGACGATCGCGTCGAACACGCGACCGTAACTGCCGACGAAGTCATGACCGCTCGGCGCCGCGCCAAGCCAGCTCCAGAAAGGCGCCGACGACGCCGGCGTCTCGGCAACGCGCGGCGGCACGCCGTGGCTTTGCATGAAGTTGCGGAACAGGTCTTCGGCCTGGCGCGCCATTTCCGCGTCGTTCTCCTTCACCGTCAGCATGGTCAAGCCGGCGTCGGGATCCATCGCCATCATATCGGCGATAGCCGGGCGCAGCGGAAAGCCTTCGATGCAACTGCCGAATTTCTGCGCCAGCAAGAGCGCCGTATCCAAGGCCGCCGCCATCGCCGGGATGCGTTCGGTGGGAACGAGAATCGTCTTCATGCGCGCTCTCCGCGCGACCGCGGCGGAGCCGCCGACGCGCAAGCCCCTGGCGCGGTTTCGCCGGTTATCATACTGCCGCGCCAACCGCGCGCCAAACTGCGCCAAGGCGCGCTTTTCCAGGCCCTGCGGGATCGGGCTGATCTTGACGGCGATGGGTGGGCAAGCTAGCCGCGAAGGGCTGGAGAGCCCGATGGCGGTCTATACCGATGTCACGACGGAGGATCTCGTTCCCTTCCTCGCCTGCTACGACATCGGCGCCCTGCTTGCCTACAAGGGCATCGCCGAAGGTGTCGAGAACTCGAATTTCCTGCTCCATACCAGCCGCGGCTATTTCATCCTCACGCTTTATGAACGGCGCGTCGCCGAGCGCGATTTGCCGTTCTTTCTCGCATTGATGGAACATCTGGCAAGCCGCGGCATCACCTGCCCCCAGCCGGTGAAGAACCGTGCCGGTTCGACGCTGGGCCGGCTTGCAGGGCGGCCGGCAGCGATCGTCACCTTTCTTGACGGCGTGTGGGTGCGCCGGCCGAGCGCCGCCCATTGCGCGGCACTCGGCGAGGCGCTGGCGCGGCTGCACCTTGCCGGCGCCGATTTCCCCATGCGGCGCGAGAATGCGCTTTCAGTCACCGGCTGGCGGGCGCTCTACGCCGGCTGCGGCGAACGCGCCGACGAGGTGCAGCGCGATCTCAAAACCACTCTGGCCGCCGAACTCGATGAGCTGGAATGCTCCTGGCCGCGCGGGCTGCCGCAAGGCGTCATCCACGCCGACCTCTTTCCCGACAACGTCTTCTTCCTGGGCGACAAGCTGTCCGGGCTGATCGATTTCTATTTCGCGTGCACCGATACGCTCGTCTACGACGTCGCCATCTGCCTCAACGCCTGGTGTTTCGAGGTCGATCATTCCTACAACGTCACCAAGGGACGGGCGCTGTTGGCGAACTACGCGCGCATCCGCCCGCTGTCGGCGCCGGAATGGCGGAAATTGCCGCTCCTGGCGCGCGGGGCGGCGCTGCGTTTCCTGCTCACGCGGCTGGTCGACTGGCTCAACGTGCCGCCCGGCGCGCTGGTGCGGCCTAAGGACCCGCGGGAATATTTGCGCAAGCTGCGCTTCCACCAAAAGGTCAAGAGCGTGCAGGACTACGGCGTGGATCACGGAGCAACGAAGCCGTGACCGTAGCGCTGCCACACGTCGTCATTTACACCGACGGCGCCTGCTCGGGCAATCCGGGGCCGGGTGGCTGGAGCGCGATCCTGAGATTCGGCGATCACGTCAAGGAACTCAAGGGCGGCGAGCCGAACACCACCAATAACCGCATGGAGCTGACGGCGGCGATCGCCGCGATCGCGGCGCTGAGAAAGCCGTGCCGCGTCGATATTCACACCGACAGCCAATACCTGCGCAACGGCATCACCTCCTGGATCGGCAACTGGAAACGCAACGGCTGGCGCACCGCGGACAAGACGCCGGTGAAGAATGCCGACCTATGGCAGCGCCTCGACGCCGCCCTCGGCCCGCATCAGGTGCGCTGGCACTGGGTGCGCGGCCACGCCGGCCACGACATGAACGAGCGCGCCGACGTCCTCGCCCGCGAGGCAATCGCGGAGGTTCGCAAAGGAGGCAAAGCGACGGCAAAGCCGTAGGCGTATTCCGGGAGATAGACTCAATCGCGGGCTGATATCACATCTGCTTCAGCAGATGCTCCGCGCTCGAGATGTCCGCCTTGCCGGGCGCGTCCTCGATGTTGAGTTGTTTCACTACGCCGTTTTCGACGAGCATGGCATAGCGTTGCGAGCGCATGCCGAGGCCGAGGCCGGAGCCGTCGAGCGCCAGATCGAGCGCCTTGGCGAAATCGCCGTTGCCGTCGGCCAGAAATTCGATCTTGCTGCCGGCGCCGGTCGCCTTCCGCCAAGCATCGAACACGAACACGTCATTGATGCCGGTGACCGCGACGGTGTCAACGCCCTTGATCTTGAAGGCGTCGGCATTCTTGAGGAAGCCCGGAAGATGATTGTTGCTGCAGGTCGGCGTGAACGCGCCGGGGACGGCGAAAAGCACCACGCGCTTGCCTCTGAAAATCTCGTCGGTGGTCTTCACCGTCGGCCCGTCGGGCCCCATCACTCGGAATTTCGCTTCGGGCAGGCGGTCACCAACCTTGATAGGCATGGTCGTGTCCTTTCGCGTTCGGGGGTCCATCTCGCGTTTGGTAGTGTATCGGTTCCGCGAAATTAGCGCACGGGACGAATTAGTCGAGACGGGCGACGACCTCGATGGCGTCGTTGGGCGAAACGGCGGTGAAAGTGAGCTTCGCCCCGGCGGCGTGGGCACCCGGCGGCAAGCCGTCTAGAGCAAAAGCAAAGCGCCGTGTTCCCGGTGTGCTGCCGGTCTGGGACGTGGTCGGCTCAGGCGGCGGCAAGGCCCAATCGGGCGTCGGCCCCTCGACAAGAAGCTCGACCGGCGTTTTCGGCGGCGCGCGGACGTCGACGACGACGCGCGCATGTGTGCCGCCAGCCTCGCGATGCACCCGGAGAATAGCCAAGCCTGTGTCGGTCGCGGCGCCAAGGGCAACGCGCCGCGGTACCCGCGCCTCCGCCGCGACCAGCGCCGGTTCCTCGGCGCCGCCTTTGCCGGACAGCGCGAAGCTGAGGTCGGCCTTTACCGGTATGCAGACATTGCTGCAAATGGCGTAGCCAAGCCTTACCTTGAGCGAGGCCGGCTTTGCTGCGTCCCTCGGGGCGATGCGCAAAGGCAGTACGACGTCGCCGATATAGCCGATCGAGTGACCACCAGCGCCGTCGGCAAAGCGCTCAGGTGCCGGCCACAGCACGCGCACCGATTTGACGTTCGCAGACCCGGCAAAATCGAACGTCGGCGGCACGCCGGAATCTCCCGGGTAGCGCCAATAGGTATGCCAGCCGGGCGCAAGCCGGATCTCAATGCCGGCCCGCAGTCGATCGGTATTCGCAGATTTCAGCGTCGCACCGGCAATGAACCGCGCGGCCGTATGCGGTTGGGCGTCCCACGCGGAAGCATCCTGTGCCCGCGCCGCGGCAGCAACGCTGGCAAGGATAACGGTCGCGATCGCCAGTCGTCGGGGAAGGGCATAAGCCATCAGACATTATCACCGTTTGCTCAAAGCGTGCATTGCTGGAAAAGTGGGACTTCGGATTGCGGCAAAATTCCTGCCCTTATGGCTCATGCCGAATCGCGTTTGGCGGATCAATTCAAGTTTGCTTTAGAGCGAGCAAGCGCGCACGCGCCACTGACATGATCGTGAACGCATCCCGCGCCGCCATGCGGCAATGGAGCGCGGCGGGAAAAAACGTCGTTGTCGACCCCCGAAGTGGGCAACGGGTGAACATTTGCCCCGGCCATTCGTTGGCAAGATCGGATACATCCGCTAACCTTCGGCCATGAAATTTCCGCGCAACACATCCGGGAAGAGCAGGGGCTCGGGCGGCAGCTATCTGGATGGCCAGATGCTGATCGCCATGCCGGCCATGCTCGACGAGCGCTTCGCCCGTTCGCTGATCTATGTCTGCGCGCATTCCGCCGAAGGAGCCATGGGCATCGTCGTCAACCATCCGGCGCCCAACATAAATTTCTCCGATCTCCTGGTGAAACTCGATGTGGTTCCGGCCGCCGACGTGATCCGGCTGCCGTCGCGCGCCGGAGTGGTGAAGGTCATGCGTGGCGGGCCGGTCGAGACCGAGCGCGGCTTCGTGCTGCACTCGGCCGACTTCTTCATCGAGGACTCGACGCTCCCGATCGACGACGGCATTTGTCTCACCGCCACGATCGACATTCTCAAGGCCATCGCCCGCGGCGATGGACCGGCCAGCGCGCTTTTGGCGCTCGGCTATGCCGGCTGGGCGCCCGGGCAGCTCGAAAGTGAAATCCAGGGCAACGGCTGGCTGCACTGCTCCGCCGATTCCGATCTCGTCTTCGGCGCCGATATCGGCGGCAAATACGGGAGGGCGCTGAAGAAGATCGGCATAGACCTCGGCATGCTGTCGAGCGAGGCAGGGCACGCGTGATTTGGACATCATAAATCGGAATCACACTTCGGACTTCTGGCTTCTGGCCTCCGGTTTCTGATTTCTGATTTCCGGCTTCTGAATTGGCTGCAGCATTTCGCGCGCGCGCTCGGAAGGCATCGGCTCGCCGAAGACAAAGCCCTGCGCGTATTCGCAGCCAAGCTGAAACAGCTCGACCGCATCGGAATCGGTTTCGGCGCCTTCGGCGACGACGTCCATGCCGAGATCGTGCGCCAGCGTGATGATAGAGCGCAGGATAACAGGGCGGGTGCCCTTGGCGGTCGTGCGCACGAAGGACTTGTCGATCTTTATGGTATCGAAGGGAAAGCGCTGCAGATAGGCGAGCGAGGAATAGCCGGTCCCGAAGTCGTCGAGCGCAAGGCCGGCGCCAAGCTCGCGAATGCGGCGCAGCATCTGCGCGGCGTGCTCCGGGTTCTCCATCACCACCGATTCGGTGAGCTCAAGCTTGAGCGATCCGCGCGCGAGCGGCACACGCGCCAGGACCGTGCGCAGCTCCTGAATCAGGTCGTGGCGCAGCAATTGCCGCGAAGAGACGTTGACGCTGGCAAACAACGGCTCGCGCGGGCGCAGCATGCGCTGCCAAGCGCTCAATTGCCGGGCGGTGCGTTCGAGGACGAACAGGCCGAGTTCGACGATGAGCCCGGTCTCCTCGGCAATGGCGATGAATTCGTGCGGGGACATGCGCCCCATGCGTGGATGATTCCAGCGCGCCAGTGCTTCGAAGCCGGCGACGGTGCGATCTTCAAGCCGCACGATCGGTTGATAGAGGACCGTTATTTCTTCCCGTTCGATCGCCCGCCGCAGGTCGGTTTCGATCGACAGCCGGTCGGTCTTGCGTGCGCGCATGGCCGGCTTGAACACGTCGATGCGGTCGCCGCCGACACGCTTGGCATGATACATGGCGAGCTCGGCGTCCTTCAATCTGTCCTGGGCGCGCTGCGGCTCGCCGTCGCCAAGCGCCAGACCGATCGAACCGGTAAGTACGATTTCGCGGTTGTGGAACGCGATCGGGGCGCGCAGCGTGCGGCGGACGGTTTCGGCAAAGGCGATGATGCGCGCGGGTTCGCGCTCCGAAAGCAGGATGAGGCCGAACTGATCGCCGGAGAGGCGGGCGAGCGTGTCCTGGGCCTTGACCAGGCGACCGAGCCGCCGCGCCAG
>JAKAPE010000010.1 GCA_021811945.1 Pseudomonadota bacterium
CGATCTGACCATGGCCGGCGACATCAGATGCGTGCGCGCGCCGGGGCCCTGCCGGCCGCGGAAATTGCGGTTGGTGGACGATGCGCAGCGTTCGCCGGGCGGCACCCGATCGCCGTTGAGCCCCAAGCACATGGAGCAGCCGGATTCCCCCCATTCGAGCCCGGCGGCGCGGAAAATGCGGTCGAGCCCCTCGGCTTCGGCCTGCCGCTTCACCGGCGTCGAGCCCGGCGAGACCAAGCCCGGCACCTTGCTAACGCGACCGGCGAGCACCGCCGCCGCGGCGCGCAAATCCTCGATGCGCGCGTTGGTGCACGAGCCGATGAAGACGCGATCGATCGCGATCTCGGCGAGCTTCTGCCCCGGGGTGAGGCCCATATAGTGGAGCGCCTCGCGGAAATATTTTGCCCGCACCGGATCGCTCTCGCGCGCCGGATCGGGGACGTTGGCGCCGATCGGCAATGCATCGTCGGGCGTCGTGCCCCAAGTGACGATCGGCGCAATCGCGCTGGCGTCGAGCGCCACTTCCCGATCGAAGGCGGCGCCGGGATCGGTCGCAAGCGCTGACCATGCCTCCACCGCTTGGTCGAATGCCGGTCCCTGGGGGGCATAAGGGCGCCCTTTGAGATAAGCAAACGTCGTCGCGTCGGGCGCAATCATGCCGCAGCGTCCGCCGGCCTCGATCGACATGTTGCACAGCGTCATGCGCGCTTCCATCGACAGCGCCGCGATGGCGCTGCCGGCGAATTCGACCGCATGGCCCCGCGCCCCGTCGGCGCCGATCTCCGCGATGACGGCGAGCGCGATGTCCTTGGCGCCGACGCCAGCGACCGTCCTCCCTCTGACGGTGACGCGCATGCGTTTGGGCTTCCTCTGCCACAGCGTCTGCGTCATCAGAACATGTGCCACCTCGGAGGCGCCGATGCCGAAGGCATAGGCGCCGAAGGCGCCGTGCGTGGACGTGTGGCTGTCGCCGCAGACGATGAGCAATCCGGGCAGCGTCAGTCCCTGTTCGGGGCCAACGACATGCACGATGCCTTGCCGCGCATCACCGAGGCCGAACAGACTTATGCCGTTCGTAGAAGTGTTGGCTTCAAGCGTGCGGACCATCGCGGCGATTTCGGGATCGGCGATCGCGCTACCGCGATCGCGCGTCGGCACGTAATGATCGGCGACGGCGAAGGTGAGCTCCGGCTCGGCCACGGCGTGGCCGCGCCCCTCTATCTGGGTGAAGGCATGAAACGAGCCCTCATGCAGATAATGGCGGTCGACCCATAGCAACGCGGCGCCGTCCGCGCGCCGCACGATTTCATGGGCCGACCACAGTTTGTCGAACAGGCTTTGCGGCTCGCTCATGCCGGTCATTTACCTCAGCGCCCGCAGGCTTGTCAGGGTTGGGCTAGGGTTGGGCTTGCCAGGGTGGGCTTGCCAGGGTTGCGGCAAAGGTTCAAATATTGTATTGTAAAGAATACTAAGTAAGGGGTCCATTGCTGGCGATACTTTGCGGCAGCGTCTGCGGGAGAGGTCTTGCTTGCGCGACTGGCTCGGCGAGGCGAAGGCGAAGCAGGTCTATCTGGTGCTGCGCGACCGTATCCGCAGCGGCGCCTTCGCCTTCGGCGCCAGGCTGCCGACCGAGAACGAGCTTGCCACGCATCACGGCGTCTCGCGCGTCACCGTGCGGCGGGCGCTGGGCGAGCTCGCCCGCGAGCGGCTTATCGAGCGGCGCCGCAGCGCCGGCACGCGCGTGATTTATCGGCCGGCGTCGGCGCCGATGGTCGCCGATATTTCCGGCGTCCTCGCCAATCTCGCCGACATGGGGCGGCGCACGGCGGTTACCCTGATCTCGTTCGATTATCTGCCGGCCAAGGGCGCGGTGGCGCAGGTGCTCGGCATCGGACCAGATCAGTGGCTGCAACGCGCGGTGCGCGTGCGCTCCGTAGACCGCGTGCCGTTCTCCTATTTGACGACTCACGTCCCGGAAAGCATCGCGATGACGTTCACGCAGCAAGAGCTGGCGGCGCGGCCGCTGCTCGAATTGCTCGATCGCGCGGGAGTGAAGGTCGAGCGCGCGCGCCAGCGCATCAGCGCCGCACTGGCGCCGCCGGACGTGGCGCAAGCGCTCGACGTGCGCACCGGCTCGCCGCTCATCGAGCTCGTCCGCGTCGTCCGCGACCAGTCCGGCCGCGCCGTCGAGCATCTGCATGCGCTCTACCGGCCCGATTGCTACGCCATCGAAATGGACCTCGTGCGCTCGGGCGCGGCCGATCGGGTCTGGTCGCCGGCCACGCGCGAGGGCAACCGGGCCGACATGAAAATCTCGGGGGCACGCAACTCGAACAGGAAAAGGAACGCGGCAAGTGCGTCGCCGCCACGCTAGAAGAGAGGGAGCACCACCATGTGGCAGCCAAAAATGTCGTTGAACCGCCGCCGATTCCTCGCCACCACGGCGCTCGGTGCCGCCGCCGCGGCCACCGGCAGCCTGGCCATGACGTCAGTCCTGCTCGCGCAGGGCGCTGCCGTAAAACTCGGCGTGCTGCACCCGGTCACCGGGGCGCTGTCCTACTCGGGCCAGCAAGGCCGGCTCGGCGCCACCATGGCCATTGCCGACATCAATGCGGCCGGCGGCATCAAATCGCTTCGCGGCACCAAGATCGACGCGATTCTTGGCGACGCCCAATCGACACCTCAAGGCGGAACCGCCGAAGTGGAAAAGATGAATGCCGCCGGCGCCGCCGGGATCGTCGGCGGCTATGCCTCTTCGATCTGCCTTGCCGTGAGCCAGGCGGCGGCGCGCTACAACCTTCCCTATGTCGTCGACGTCGGTGTCGCCGACTCGATCGTCAAGCGCGGTCTCAAGAACACCTTCCGCTTCGGTCCCGGCTTCGGCGTGATCGCCAAGACCGCGCTCGACAACCTCGTCGCCATCAACGATCAGGCCGGCAAGCCGGCGAAGACCGTGATCATCGTGCACGAGGATTCGCTGTTCGGCTCCGGCCTCGCCAAGCTTCTGAACGCCCAGCTTCCCGCCAAGGGCTTCCAGATCCTGGACACCATCGCGCATCCGACGCCGACGCGAGATTTCAGCACCATCGTGCTCAAGATCAAGGCGCGCAATCCGGATCTGGTCATCCCCGCCAACTACTACAACGAATATGTGCTGCTTGCCCGCACCATGCGCGAGCAGCACGTGCGGCTCAAAGGCATCTACTCGGTGCTCGGCGGCGCCGCCTCCTCCTACAAGTTCGTGCACGATTTCCCGGAGGCGGCCAGATACATCATGGACTGCAATCACTGGTTCAATCCGCACAGCGAAAAGGCGCTAGCGCTGAAGAAGAAAGTCGAGGCCGGTGGCCACTACTTCACCTACGAGGTGTACATGAATTACAGCGCCGTGGAGCTCATCGCCGATGCCTTCGAGCGCGCTGCGTCCACCGATCGCGACAAGGTCATCGCGGCTCTCGCCAGCTCTACCTTCTCTGGCCACATCATGCCCTACGGCCCGACCAAGTTCGTCGACGGCCAGAACCAGGGCGCGGCTCCGGTCAACACGCAGGTCCTCGACAACGACATCAAGGTCGTCATGCCGCCACAGTTTGCCAATGCGAAACCGGTGTTTCCGATGCCGGCGTAGGAACTCGTCATTGCGAGCGAAGCGAAGATTCCAGAAACTCCCACCCTACCCTCCTCGCACGCGCGGGAGGAAAGGGAGGGGTGATTGCTTCGTCGCGGAGTTTATCATCAGGCCGGCCACTTCGGGCCGGACCCTTTGGCTCCTCTCAATGACGGCAGAGTGCCGATCCTTTTGACCACGCCGTGCCTTCGCCCCTCATTCTGGTCGCCGCGGTCCTCAACGGCCTGATGACCGGCGCGGTCTATGCCCTGGTCGCGCTGGGCCTGACCCTGATCTACGGCGTACTGCACATCATCAATTTCGCTCACGGCGCGCTGTTGAGTGCCGCGCTGTTCGCGGCGTTCTTCGCTTATCAGATACTCGGCCTCGACCCCTACCTTGCGGTCTTCGTGCTCGCGCCCGTATTCTTCGCGCTCGGTTACGCGCTGCAGCGCTTCGTCATAGGGCCGGCGGCGCGGGGCGATGAACGCAACATGCTCCTGGTGACGCTCGGGCTCTCGGTATTCATCGAGAACGCGCTGCTTTACGCCTTCCGCGCCAACACCCGCACCGTCGAGGTTTCCTATGCCTTCAAGTCTATCGATCTCGGCTTCACCTTCCTTGCCGTTCCCCGCCTCGTCTCCTTGGCCGCGGTTTTCGCCGTCGCGTTCGTGCTGTGGCTGATCATGGCGCTGACCGATACCGGCAAGGCGATCCGCGCCGTGGCCAAGGAAAAGCTCGGCGCAGAGCTTGCCGGCATCGACGTGGCGCATGTCTATGCCCTGACCTTCGGCCTCGGCACCGCTTGCGTCGCTATCGCCGCCTGCCTGCTCATCCCCACCTATTACGTCAATCCGAGTGCGGGAAATGCCTTCGTGCCGGTCGCCTTCACCATCGTCGTTCTCGGCGGCATGGGCTCGGTACCGGGCGCGCTGATCGGCGGTCTCGTCATCGGCGTGGTCGAAAGCCTTGCCGGCTTCTTTCTCGGCGAGTCGCTCGGCGAGGTGGGTATATTCCTGATTTTCATCCTGGTGCTGCTCGTGCGTCCCCGCGGCCTCTTCGGGTCGAGCACATGAAAGGATTCTTGCTCATCGCGATCGTGGTCGCGGCCTTCGCGGCGGTGCCGCTCGTCGTGCACTCGAACGTCACGCTCAATTTTCTCGTCGTGGCGCTGCTGATCGCGCTTGCCGGTCAGGGCTGGAACGTCCTGGGCGGCTATGGCGGCCAGTATTCCTTCGGCCACGCCGCCTTCTTCGGCACCGGTGCCTATGTGACGGCCGTCCTGCAGATGCGTTACGGCGTCAATGCCTGGATCGGTTTCGCCGCCGGCATCGCGGCCGGCAGCGCGGTCGGCGCGATCGTCGGAACGCTGGCCTTCCGCGCCGGGCTGCGCAGTTCCTATTTCGCCCTCGTGACGCTCGCCTTCGCCGAGGTCTTGCGCATTCTCGCCAGCGTCGCGCCGATCACCGGGGCCGGCGTCGGCATGCTAATCAAGCTCGATCTGCGCGCACAGTCGTTCCAGTTCCAGAGCCGCGCACTCTTTTACCTCGTCATTCTTGCTCTCGTTGCCGTTGCCCTCGTGACGGCGCAAATGCTCGAGCGCTCGCGCTTCGGCGCCTGGCTGATCGCCGTGCGCGAGAACGAGGACGCTGCGATGGCGCTTGGCGTCGATGCCTTTTCGATCAAGCTCGGCGCGATGGTGCTGTCGGCAGCGATCACCGCCGCCGCCGGCGGTTTTTACGCGCAATATTTCCTTTTCGTCGACGCCGGCATCGCCTACGGCACCTGGATCTCGATCGAGGCGCTGCTGACGCCGGTCATCGGCGGCGTCGGCACCGTCTTTGGACCGCTGGTCGGCGCGCTGGCGGCGAAATCGCTCGGCGAAGGGGCCAAGCTCGTGACCGGCGACGTTCCCGGCCTGGACCTGATGATCTATGGCGCCATGCTTGTCCTCGTCATCCGCTTTGTGCCGCACGGCATCGTCGGCGCATTCGCCGATGTGAGCGATCGCATCAAGCGCCGTGTCCTCGCAGCGCGGGCGCCGGCGCGGGAGGCGGTGCATGGTTGAGCCGCTGCTTTCGGTCGAGGGGATATCGCACCGTTTCGGCGGACTGCTGGCAGTAGACGCCGCCTCCCTGTGGGCGCCGGCGGGATCGATCACCAGCCTGATCGGCCCGAACGGCGCCGGCAAAACCACGCTGTTCGCTGTGATTTCCGGATTTCTCAAGCCGACCGCCGGCCGGGTTCGCTACGGCGGCGAGGACGTGACCGGCGAGCCGCCGCATCGGCTCGCCCGGCGCGGAATGGCGCGCACGTTCCAGATCACAAAACCCTTCGCTGGCCTTTCGGTGCGCGACAACATTCTGATCGGCGCTCATTTGCGCCACCCGGCGCGCGCCGACGCCCTTGCGGTCGCCGAAACGGTGGCACGCGACGTAGGCCTCGGGGAATTGCTCGACCGGCCGGCGCACACCATGACCGCTGCCGCGCGCAAACGCCTCGAACTTGCCCGCGCGCTCGCCACCGAGCCAAAACTGCTTCTGCTTGACGAGGTCTTGGCCGGCCTTAACCCGTCGGAAATCCGCGAAGTCGTGCCGGTCATCCGAGCGCTCGCCGGCCGCGGCCTTGCCGTCGTCATGATCGAACACGTGATGCAGGCGGTGATGAGTCTGTCCGCGCATGTCTTCGTGCTGGCGGAGGGGCGCATCATCGCCGAAGGAAGCCCGGCGCATGTGACGGCCGATCCGGCTGTCGTCGAGGCCTATCTCGGTCACGGCGCGGCGGCAAAGGTTGGGGCACACGATGTCCACTGAGCCATCCACGCACCTCTCCCCCGGATCGCTGCTCGAGGTGCGCGAGCTTTACGCCGGATACGGCGACAGCGACGTGCTGCGCGGGCTCGATCTTAAGGTCGACGCCGGCGAGATCGTCGCCGTGCTCGGCGCCAATGGCGTCGGCAAGTCCACACTCAACCGCACGATCTCCGGCCTCATACGCGCGCATGCCGGGGCGATCCGCTTTGTCGGCAGCGCGATCGAGCGCGAGAAGCCGGCGGCGATTGTCGCGCGCGGCCTCATTCACGTGCCCGAGGGCCGGCGCATTTTTCCAAATCTGTCGGTCGACGAAAATCTCGACCTCGGCAGCTACCGCCGCGCCGCCCGGCGTCGCGCCGCCAACCGCGAGCGGGTATTTGCAATCTTTCCGCGACTCTACCAGCGGCGCACGCAGCGCGCCGGCACTCTGTCGGGCGGCGAGCAGCAGATGCTCGCCATCGGCCGCGGCCTGATGGCCGAGCCGCGATTACTCATCCTCGACGAGCCTTCGCTCGGGCTTTCGCCGCTCCTGGTTGAGGAATTGTTCGCACTGATCCGGCGCATCCACGCCGAGGGCGTCGCGGTTCTGCTCGTTGAGCAGAACGTGGTGCAGAGCCTCGAAGTGGCGGACCGCGCCTACATCCTTGCCGAAGGACGCTGCGTGATGTCCGGCCGCGCCGCCGACATCGGCGCCGATCCGCAACTCAAACGCGCCTATCTAGGACTGTAACGCATGACCGCAAATGCTCTATCGGCCCGCCTCAACCGCCGCCCGATTCTCGTTGCTCCGGGCGTCTACGACGGGCTCACCGCGCTCATCGCCGAGCGCGCCGGTTTCGAGGCGCTGTATGTCTCCGGCGCCGGCAACGCCTATACGCGGCTGGGGCGACCCGATGTCGGCCTTCTCAGCATGAGCGAGATCGTCGGCACAGTGGCACTGATCCGCGACCGCGTCGGCGCGCATCTCATCGTCGACGCCGATACCGGCTACGGCAATGCCGTCAATGTCGAGCGCACCGTCCGCCTGCTTGAACGCGCCGGCGCCGATGCCATTCAGATCGAGGACCAGGATTTTCCCAAGCGCTGCGGCCATCTCGACGACAAGACGCTCATTCCGCCGCTGGAGATGGCCGGCAAGATCAAGGCGGCCGTCGATGCGCGGCAGTCGTCACGGACCCTCATCATCGCCCGCACCGATGCGGTCGCGGGCGAAGGCGTCGATCGCGCGATAGCGCGCGCTGCGTGCTACCGCGAGGCGGGCGCCGACATTTTGTTCGTCGAGGCGCCGCGCCGACGCGACGAACTGGCCCGCATCGCCGCGCGCCTCGGCAAGACCGCCCCGCTGATGGCCAACATGGTCGAGGGCGGCAAGACGCCGGTGCTGCCGGCGAGCGAGCTCGATGCGCTTGGTTTTTCCGTCGTCATTTTTCCGGGCGGCATCGTGCGCGCACTCGCCAAGACAGCGGAGGATTTCTACGCCTCGCTGCGCAAGCACGGCAGCACCGATGCGTTCCGCGCACGCATGTTCGACTTCGAAGCGCTCAACCGCCTGATCGGCACGCCGGAGATGCTCGCACGCGGCAAGCGCTATGCGGGCGTCGAATCGCCGACGCGGCGCGGGAGAGTGAATGATTGACTTAGGATACCGCCCGTCCCCGCGAAGACGGAGACTCACTCCGGATGCCCACTTTCGCGGGAGCGAGCGGATGACTTTTAGCAGACTCAGTCCTAATAAGACCTGCAAACGAAGCGAGAAGCGGAAATGAAGACTTTTGACCTCGTCATCAAGAACGCGCGCGTCGTGCGTCCGCGCGATAGCGGCGTCGATTGCCTCGACATCGCGGTCAAGGACGGCAAGGTGGCGCGGCTCGCGCCGGAGATCCGCGCCGAGGACGCCGGCGAAGTATTCGACGCCAAAAAGCTGCTGGCCTTCCCCGGCTGCGTCGATGCGCACATGCATGTCGGCATCTACCGGCCGCTGGCCGAGGACGCGGCCAGCGAAAGCAAGGCCGCCGCGATGGGCGGCGTCACCTCCAGCCTGAACTACATCCGCACCGGCGCCTATTATCTCAACCGCGGCGGTCCATACCGCGAGGTCATGCCTGAGGTCCTGAGACTGTCGGAGGGACGCTTCTGGGTGGACTACGGCTATCACGTCGCGCCGATCGAAAGCCGGCACCTCTCGGAGATGGAATACCTCGCGCTCGAACACGGTGTGACGTCGTTCAAGATCTTCATGTTCTACGGCGGCTACGGGCTTCACGGCAAATCGGCCTCGCAGAACGAATTCCTCATGCTGGGGCCGGACGATCGTTACGATATCGCTCATTTCGAATTCGTCATGCGATCCGCACGCTTGATCATGGACCGGCACCCGGAACTGGCGGACCACGTCAGCGTGAGCCTGCATTGCGAGCTTGCCGACATCCTCAACGCCTACACCACGCTGGTCGAGCGCGAGGGCAAATTGGCCGGGCTCCGCGCCTATAGCGCCGCGCGGCCGCCGCACTCCGAAGGGCTTGCCGTTTGGATCGCCTCCTATCTCGCCAACGAAACCGATTGCATGAACATCAATCTCCTGCACTTGAGCTCGCGCAAGGCGGTGGAAGCGGCGTGGACGATGCAGCAGGTCTTTCCCCATATCCGTTTCCGCCGGGAGGCTACTGTCGGACACCTCCTGCTCGATACCGACTGCCGATGCGCCGTGCACGCCAAGGTCAATCCGCCTATCCGCCCGCGCGCCGACGTCGAGGCGCTGTGGCAAGCGGTGCTCGACCGCAAGATCGACTGGATCGTGAGCGATCACGCTTGCTGCTCGGCCGAACAGAAATGGGCCAAGGGCGATCCCGACAACATCTGGCTCGCCAAGTCGGGTTTCGGCGGCACCGAATATCTCCTGTCGGGCGTGCTGAGCGAAGGGGCGAAGCGCGGCCTATCGTACAACCGCATGGCCGAGCTTTTAAGCTGGAATCCCGCCCGGCGGTTCGGCTTGCTCAGCAAGGGCGACATCGCTCCGGGCTTCGACGCCGACATCGTGCTCGTCGATCCGCACGAGACCTTTGTCGTGCACGCCGCCGATTCAGAGTCCCGTCAGGGATATTCTCCCTTCGAGGGTCAGGAACTCACCGGCCGCGTCAAGAGCACATTCCTCCGCGGCGCGCTCATCTATCACAACGGCAACTTCATTGGGGCGGCGCGCGGCCGTTACCTCCGCCGGCCGAGCAAGTGACGTGCGACTGGCCGCCTGCTTAGCTGCTTAGTGGTTTCCGCTCACTCCCACATCTACGCAGTGGATGCGAAGTCAACATCCTTCGTTTCTGGACCTAAAGCTGCGCCGATGAAAATTAAAATAGAGCCCACCAACACCAGGACGAGAACTGTGTACTTGAACGGCATGAGGTTTGCCAGAGCAGCCTGGTAAAACACAAAGAACGCTGGCAAAATAATCGCCAAGCTGTATCCCAGGCCAAAGCCGGATGCCCGAATTCCCGTTTGGAAGCGTTCATTTATGTAGACAGTGCAGAGCGCTCCCGGTGCAACGACTAAAACCGTCGTTAGTGTGACCAGGAGCACAATCATGGGAAAATTACTGGGAGCAGTCTGAAGAAGTCGATAGTAACATAACGTACCCAGCACAGCGCTCACAGCACTCGTCACCATGAGGTATGTCCGGCGGCCGATACGTTGGCTGACAGCGCCTCCAATAACATACACTGGAGCAAGCACGACATATGCGATGATCAGGGTGAACGTCAGATGAGGACCGGTCACGCGCATCTGCCGTATAAGCAAACCCGGCATCACGGCCAACGCCGCATTCAACGATAACCAAAAGCCGCTCATCACTACGAACACCTGCAGAAAGTGCCATAAATTTTGGTCCCTAAACACTTCTTTGACAGGAGATCGCGTATGCGCCGTCTTACACCACAACTCGGACTCCTCTACTGACCGGTAGTAGTAGATCGCAAGGCCGAAAGCCATAATTGCCCCGATCAGAAATGGAATTCTCCATCCCCACCGCAAGTACGGCGCGTCGGGACCCCGGGCCGGCACTGCGAACAACACCACAAACGTGACCACTGAAATGGCCGCCACGCCGAGCGAAGCCGCGCTTTGGATAACCGCACCGTAGAGCCCTCTCTTCGGCTTCGGGCAGTACTCCATGGCCAGCGGACTCGCGGACGTGTACTCTCCGCCAAGGAAAATTCCGTCGATCAAGCGCAAAGCTATGAAAATGAAAATCACGGGAGCGCCCCAGTGCGCATATCCCGGCAGCAAGGCGATGAGCAAAGTCGCAACGCCGAAGCCGGTCACAGCTATGACGGCCGTGCGCTTCCGGCCGATGGTATCCGCAAAATGTCCAAATATAAAAGCACCCAGCGGCCGACCGATCAAAGTTGTCGCAAAGATCACTGCGGAAATCATCGTCGCCATTGTCGGCGAATTGTGTCTCGGAATGAAGTAGGAAATTGCTGGTGCAAGTGCGATCACCGGCAGAAAGATATCGTAGTTGTCAACGAAGAACCCGATGAAGGCCCCCCATATCGCCTTGCGCGCCGGCTGGCTCAGCGTTCCCGCCGGCTGGTCTTGCAAATCATCCGTTTGGTTGCCCGGCGCGGCATGTGTCACACCTGACCGGCGATTGTTCATGATCGCATAATCCTCCCTTTGTTGATTGGCGCAGCACAGCGAGCGCGGCGCCTGCTTTCTTTCGACGTTCACACGAACCGCGAACTACGCTCCGTCAAGCACTCCCACAGCTCGGCAGAAAGAATACCGTTTCTTGTTGAACGCCTTCGCGTGGGCCACGCCATTCTCGCAGTCTCCCGGGTCTTAAATCATTTTCTTCTTCGCCAATATATCCAACTTGCCACCCCACTTTTTTACGAGCCGCACGACCGTTTCTGGATCATCTACCGTCTTGGCCGGTTCTTCGCCCCAAAAACGGTACTCTTCGGTGCAGAGAGTTGCGTCGATACCGACCCCCGTTTGCCAACCTTTTTCTCGAAGCGGTACGGCTGGATCAAGCCATTGGCCTGCGCGGCGCGGGGAAATAGTGATATCGCGGTCGCCGCGAACTCGGGTCGATAGAGCCCAATGGACGCTGTCGTAGTCCCAGATATCGATATCCTTGTCGACTACAATAACGTGTTTGTAACGAGCGTAGGTGGCCCCCCAGACGGCATCGATGACCTGCTGAGCGTGGCCAGGGAAAAGCTTGTCGATCTGAACGATGCACTCGTAGGTGACGTCGCAGCGCATGTCGAGCACTCCAGGGACAAGACTACGCACCGTCTTGAACGCTTCCGCCTGTGATGACTTGCCAACCGTTAGCGCACTCTCCGACGGATACCACTGCTCCCTCGTACCGAGGTACATCGGCTTTCTACGACAAGTAATACGCTGAACTTCGAACACCGGATTGCTACGGGCCTCTCCGTAATGGCCGGTGTATTCGCCGAAGCCACCCTCTATCTTGCGGTCATGTGGCCGCACGACCCCCTCGAACACAAACTCGCAGGTGGCCGGCACGATGAGCGGCACAGTTTGACATTGCACCATGTCGAGCGGCTCACCTCGCAAACCGCCAGCGAGCTGGAATTCATCTACTCCCGGAGCGGTCCGGGTAGACGCCACAATCAATACGGTGGGATCGTAGCCCGTTATCACGGCCATAGGCATGGCCTCATGACGCCGCTCATATTTCATGTAATGTTGCCGGCCATGCGTGTACTCTGGAGCCCCCCAGCCAAGGAGGTTCCGACCCAGCGTACCCATGCGGTAAATGCCGGCGTTAAGGCCGCCTGTATCGGGATCCTTAGTGACCGACACAGATAGGGTACCCGGAAAAGGACCGCCATCGAACTGATGCCAAACAACATTGCAGATGCGATTGAGATCGACGTCTTTTCCTTCAATCACGATTTCTTGGCATGGCGCATCTTTCATTATGCGCGGAGCAATCGGCCGCTCGGTGCGCCGAATCCACTCATTATTAAAATCACCCCACTTATCGATCCCGAGCGCCCACAAGAACCGGCGATCAGTACCCAGCAAATTGGCGGCGAGCGGGTAATCAGCACCCTTGATTCTATCAAAAACAATTGCCGAAGCGTGATTTTGCAACGCCACACGTGCAAGGCCGTTGATTTCCCATTGCGGATCGACCTCATCAGTGATGTGAACAAGGTCGTTCTTTTTTTCCAGGAATTCAATGAATTCCCGCATGTCATGCCATTTCGCTTGCCTCATCCGCCGTCTCCGCTGTGACGATCGACAACGATATTATTTGATCACACGAGCCAGCGACGACAGCTTATCTGGTCTCGAAACGGTTTCGGTCGAGGTCGCGCCCGTCATCAATTAATACCGAATGATATTCGTTTTTACTACGCTGTCAATGCGTTTTACGCCACATTTTGAATTATCTGCCGGGCGGGCGATACGTCATCGATTTTGCCAGCGTGCGGTCAATCTCGCTGGCGGTGAGAAGTTCGATAACTTTGAACTCCGCAAAGTGGTTTGCTCAGCAGGCAACAGGGAGCCGTGCTCCAAGTCCCGGATGGTCTGTTCGCTGCCCATTCCGACCGATCGGAGGTTGGATTCGGGTTGACGGCCTGAGAAAGCATCAGCCACAATGGCAGGAAATAGGGCTCTACTGCAGGCCGAAATAGGCGCGGCGTAGCGCATCGTTCTCCTGCATGGCGGCGACCGTGCCGGAAAAGCCGATGCGGCCGTTGTCGAGCGTGTACACGCGATCGGCGAGCACCAGGAATTTCGCGTTCTGCTCGGCGATTAAGAGCGCCAAGTCTTCGGCGCGGAAGCGGGAGAGCACCGAGATCACCTCCTTGACGTAGAGCGGCGACAGTCCGGCCGACGGCTCGTCCATGATCAGAAGCCGCGGATTACCGATCAGAGCCTTGGCGATGCCCAGCATCTTGCGCTGGCCGCCGGACAGACTGCCAGCGGCCGCGCGCCGCCGTTCGGCGAGAACAGGAAACGCCGCATAAAGCTCATCGATGCGCCGACGCGCGCGCTGCCCCGCCAAGAATTGCGCGCCGATAAGGAGATTCTCCTCGATGGTGAGCCCGGGAAATCCCGAAGTTTCCGACATGAAGACGATGCCGCGCCGCACGCGCTGATCGATGCGCAGCCGGGTGATGTCTTCGGTGGCAAAACGGATGCGCCCGGCAAAAACCTCGACCAAATTCATGACCGCCTTCAGCAAGGTCGTCTTGCCAGAGCCGTTGGCGCCGAGCAGCACCACCGACTCGTGCTCGTTGACGACGAGATCGACGCCCCAGAGGACCTGCATGCGTCGATAGCCGACGGCGATGCCAGCCAGCTCCAACAGAGGCCGCGGCGGCTCATGCTGCATGCTCGGCTCCGAAAAAAACCTCGACGACCTGCGGATTTGCGGCCGCTTCTGCCAGCCGCCCTTCGAAGATCTCCTTGCCGGCATTCATGACGATGATGCGATCGGTGATCTGGTCGATAAACCCCATCAGGTGCTCGACCACGAGCAGCGCGATGCCGGAGCGAGCCAGGTCCTTGAGCTTGACCGCCACGCGTTCCAGTTCGGCGGCATTCAATCCGGCGGCAAGTTCATCGATCAGCAGAAGCCGCGGCCGGGTCGCCAAGGCGCGCGCGAGATCGAGCATTTTTTGCTGCGCACTGTTGAGTTCCTTGGCCGGCCGATCGGCGAAGGCGTCAAGATCGAGCGACAACAACAGCGCGTCGACATCGGCAACGCCGTCGCCACGGCGTCCGTAAGCCAGCGCAACCTGCACGTTCTCGCGCACGGTCAGGGTGAGAAACGGCCGCGGCACCTGAAAGGTGCGGTTGATCCCGGCATGGACAAGCCGATGCGACGGCCAGCCGCCGATCGAGCGGCCGTCGAAATGGATGTCGCCGCCGTCGGGCCGGTAGAGCCCCGAAATGACATTGATGCAAGTGGTCTTGCCCGAGCCGTTCGGCCCGACCAGCCCGAGAATTTCGCCGGCGTCGAGGCGCAAGCTGAGCACGTCGAGCGCGCGAAACCCGCCGAAGCGCTTGACGAGGCCGTCGACGGCAAGCAGCGGCGCGGCGTCAGGGAACATCGATCCCCCACCGCTGCAGCAGCGAGACGAGCCCGTTCGGCAAGAACAGCACAAGGCCCATGATCAACACGCCATAGATGAGCTGGAAATATTGCGGGGTCGAAATTCCGACCGCATTGTAGATGCCGTAGAGAATGACGACGCCGAGGATCGGCCCGATCACGGTGGCATTGCCGCCGAACAGCACAAAAACGATGGCGAAGACGGAGAACTCGACGGAGAATACCGTCTCCGGATAAAACACCGACACGTACCAGGCAAAGACTCCGCCAGCGAGGCCGGCGATCAGCGCGCTGAGCAGCCAGGCGACGACGCGTTCGCGCACAACGTTGATGCCAGCCATGCCGGCGCTGATCGGATCTTCGCGGATCGCCTTTAGGGCCATGCCGAAATGTGAATTGCGCAGGTAGATGACGAGCGCCAGCGTGGCCGCGAGTACGGCAACCGCGGTTCCATAGCTGAGGGTGGGATTGAACACGCCCCTGAGGCTGATGCCGTACGGCCCCTTGGTGATCTCCTCCAGATTGGGGTTCGATACAACCTGCAGCACAGCCAGCGCCGCGGCGAGATTGGCGATGGAGAAATAGACTCCCGACAGACGAAGTAGCGGAGTGAGCAGCAGCGCCAGTGCGACCGCGGCGGCGGCGCCGATCAGCAGCGCAACGAACGGCGGCGCCTGCAGATGGATCACCATCAGCGAGAAGCCGTAGGAACCGGCGCCGAAAAAACCGACGTAGCCGAACGGCAAATAGCCCGTGAAGCCGTAGATGACATTCAATCCCTGCGCCAGCGTCATGAAGATGATGAAGTTGAACAGCATCAAGTGATTGGTGTAGACGCTCGGCAGGATCGCGAAAGCCGCGACGACGGGTAGCAAAATCAGAAGCAGGTGGCGCGCCATCCTAGGCACGGCGCACCTGCCGTCCCAGCAATCCGCTTGGCCGCAGCAGCAGGATTACGATCAGGAGAACGTAGGGCAGGACATTAGCCCACGAGCTGTAGTAGCTCTGCATGAGCATGTAGGAGATGCCGTAGATCACGCCGCCGAACGCCGTGCCGAGCGGATTGCCCAACGAGCCGATGACGATGACGGCGAAAGCCGTAACCGTCACTTCGGTGCCCATGGCGGGAGTGATGCTGCCGAGCATGAAGGGAGCGAAGACGCCGGCAACCGCCGCCAATCCAATCCCGATGCCGAAGGCGACGGCGCATACGCGATGCACATCGATACCGGTGGCGATCGCCTCGGCGCGATTGTCCATGACCGCGCGGGTGAGATATCCGAGCCGGGTCCGGTACAGGTACAGATAGACCAGGAGGACGGCGCAGCCGCTTACAATGCCGCTGGCGACCCAAGACGCCGGAAACGTGTTTCCCAACAGCTCGACCGGCCCGTTCTCGACCGTGTGCCCGGCGAACAAGCCGGCGACCACGGCCACCGCGCGGCCGAGCTGATCGCCGGGAATGGATCGCTCGCTGGTACCGAACGCGATGGTGGTGACCGCCTCGATTACTTGCGAGAGCCCGAAGAAGAGAATGAACGACAGCATTTCCGGGTTCTCGGCACGAAGGAGCCGCGGCACCAAGAGGTAATAGAGCGGCAGCCCGACAATGACGAAGCCCGCGAAAGCGATCGCGACTGCCGGCACCGGATTGACGGCGAACAGCGTGAACAGCCAGTACGCCAGGAATGCACCCAGCATCAAAAAATCGCCGTGCGCCAGATTGACGACACGCATGACGCTAAACACGAGGTTGAGCCCGAGCCCGATCAAGGAAAAGTAGAGCCCGAACAGGAATCCGGCGAGCAGACTGTAAAGAAACATTCAACGCGCTCCGCAACGACCGCGCGCGGCGCCAAGCCGGCCGGTCATATCAGGGGCGCGGATAGATTGGCTTTGCGTTGGCGACCGCGTGCGGCCACACCGTCACCAGCTCCGGGCTGCCGTTCTTACCGGGAACGAACTGGCCGAGCGGCGTGATCTCGCCGATCTGAGCGCCATTGGCATCGAGTTCGAACGTGCCGTCCAGCGTCTTGAGGTTGCCGGAAAGGCTGAAAATCGCTTTGCGCAACTCGAGCTGGTCAAGGCTCGCGGCCGTCGCCAGCGTCTTTTCCAGCACCAAGCCGGTGGTATAGCCGGCCACGGAGTTGAAGCCGAACTCCACGTGCGCGTTGGCATATTTCTTGTGCCAGGCGCCGCTGTAGTCCCTCAGCGACATGCCGAAATTGGTTTGATAATGAATCGCGGAAGAAGGAACGTAGGTGAATACGTAGTCGAGAGCCTTCTTGCCCAAATTCTTCTCCAGCAATTCGGATTCGAGGCCGGGATAGATGCAAAACAGGAACTTGAACTTGATGCCGTTGTCCTGAACGTTGCGCAGGAACGCAATGTCGTTCCCTGCGTAGCCGAGATGGACGACCGCGTCCGGGTTGGCGGCGCGGATATTGTTGAGCAGAACCGTATAATTCGAGGTGTTGGTCGGCACCCCCGTATCGAAGACTATCTCGACCCCGGAATTCGCTTCCTTGATGAACTTGCGCACGGAATTCGCCTGCGTTCCGGTGAAGTCGTTGGTGGCGTAGAGCATTGCCACGCGCTTGATGCCGAGTGCGGGCCCGTCGTGGGTGATGAAATCCGCCAGCGGTTTCGGCCAGATGCTGGAAACCGGATCGGCCATCAACGCGATGTAGGGATTGTCCGGCGTGAAAAAGGTGGCGCCGGTGCCGGTCTGGTCAATCAGCAGCATCTTGTGATCGCGCGCGATCGGCACCGCAACAGAAGTGAGCACCGATCCGGAATCGGAAATCAGGATATCAACCTTGTCCTGAGTGATGAGCTGGTTATACAGCGTGGCCGCGGTGGCCGTGTTGCTTTGATCGTCGTAGGCGATGAGCTTGAGCGGTATCTTCTTATCGTATGCTTTGACGTACGCGCCACCTTGGGCGTTCATTTGATCGATCCACAGCTTCAGCCCGTCGAAGACCGGCATGGAAATGCTGGCGTAGCGGCCGGACGAGGCGTAGAGCGTTCCGAGCTTGATTTCCGCAGGCGCCTGTGCGGCCTGTACGGAAGCGGCCGTCGCCGACGCCAGCAATGCTGCAATAATCGAAAGCCGGATCATGAGCGTCCTCCTTGCGTTTTCGTTTCTCCGCCAAGCTAGGCGATGGGATTTTCGGGGGCAATGCGCTTTCGCACCGCCGCCCCGGCGTCGGCGCGGCATTGGCGGTCGACGGTGGCGCCGCTTCGCACCAGCGCTTTGATCTCGTCCGCAGAAATGCCGGCTTCGGCAAGGACTGCCTCGCTGTGCTCGCCCAGGAGCGGGGCGTGCCGGGTGATTTTCAAGGCCGCACCGTTCCATCGGCTGGGAATGCCGGTATAGCGAATCGGTCCCTCCGTCGGATGCGCCAGCGTCTGGAAGAAGCCGACCGCGGCGAGGTGCGGATCGTCGATCAAGGCGTCGAGATCACTCATCGGCGCGCAGGGGATGTCGCAGCGCTCGAACAGCTCAAGCCAATAGGCCGTTGTTTCCCTCCGCACGACATCGGCGACCATGCCGTACATCTCGTCGTAGCGACGGGCGCGCGCGGCGTGTTGGCTCAGGCGCGGATCGGCGAGAAATTCGTCGCCGCGGCCGATTGCCTCAAAGAACGCCCGCCAGTGCCTGTCGGTATAGATAAGCGCGCACACGTAGCCGTCGCTCGTCGTATAGGGCCGGCGGTTGGCGGCCATGAGCCGGTTGTAGCCCGGCTCGCCGATCGGCGGCTCAAAGGTACGGCCGCCGAGATGGTCGCCCAGCACCAGTTGCGCCATGGCCTCGAACATCGGCAGCTCGACCGACTGACCCTCGCCGACACGATCGCGCCGAAAAACCGCGGCGAGAATGGCGTGGGCGGCATTGATACCGACCACGCGATCGGAAAGCGTCAGCGGCACGTAGCGCGGCTCCTGCCTGCCCGCTTTCGCTGCGGTGGCCGGCAGCGCGCAGATGCCCTGAATGAGATCGTCATAGGCCGGCTTGCCGGCATAGGGGCCGTTGTCGCCGTAGCCGATCAGGCTGACGTAGACAAGCCGTCGATTGGCTTCGCGCACGTTGTCGGCGGTGAGCCCCAGGCGGCGCATCGCCGTCGAGCGGTTGTTGTGGACGAAAACGTCTGCAGCTGCGCACAGGCGCAGCAACGCCGCGCGCGCCGCCGCCTGCTTTAAATCAAGAACGATGCTGCGCTTGTTGCGGTTGAGTTGCAGATAGAGCGCGCCCATATCGGCATTCTTGCTGGCGCCGCTTTTGCGCATGAGATCGCCCTGCGGCGGCTCGACCTTGACGACGTCGGCGCCGTAGTCTGCCAAAATCTGCGTCGCGTAAGGGCCGAGCACCATCGACGTAAGGTCGATGACGCGCAGCCCCTGCAGCGGGGCTTGGTCGTTCTGAAACACTACCGTCGATGACATTGTAACCGAGCCTCCGCAGCGTCAAGCTTTTTTCGTTTTCGCCGGCTGCCCGCCGTGCGCGTCATTCCTGAAAATCATGCCAGCCGCGGGTGCAACCATGTTTATCGGATGACGCGCCGCGGGTCTTCTTCATAAGGCGGCGAGTAGATGACGAGGACCTTGCAAGGCGCCGGCCCGACGGCGGTGAACACGTGTTGCATGTCAGGAGGAAAATAGCAGCAGTCGCCGGGACCGAGCCGCGCCCGCTCGCCGTCGACTTCGGCGACCGCCGCTCCCTCGAGCACATAGCAAACCTGCTCGATGCCCGGATGCGCGTGAGGCAGGGCACCCTCGCCCGGCTGCAAAGTGCCGTGAATGATCTCGATGTTTCCGGCGCCGATGCGCTGCGGATCGATGAGCCGCCGGTTGACGGTGCCGCTGTGATTGGCGGGGTGATAGCTCGGCACCTCGGCGGCGCGAATGAAGTAGCGGCTCATCATCGGCGTCCTCAATAGGATTTCGGCAATCCCAAAGCCTTCTCGGCGATGAAACAGAGAATGAGCTGAGGGGTCACTGGCGCAATCCGCGGGATCATGCTTTCCCGCAGATAGCGTTCGACATGATACTCCTTGGCGTAGCCGTAGCCGCCGTGGGTCATGATCGCGGTCTGGCAGGCTTTGAATCCGGCTTCGGCGGCCAGGTATTTGGCGGCATTGGCCGCCGGCCCGCAGGCGATGCCATGATCGTATTGCCAGGCCGCCTTGTGCGCCATCAGCTCAGCGGCTTCAAGCTCCATCCAGCATTCCGCCAGCGGATGTTGAATGGCTTGGTTCTGCCCGATCGGCCGGCCGAACACCACGCGCTCCTTGGCGTAGGCGGTCGCACGCCTGAGCGCGGCGCGGCCAAGCCCGATCGCTTCCGCCGCTATCAGAATGCGCTCCGGGTTCATGCCATCAAGAATATAGGCGAAGCCGCGGCCCTCTTCGCCGATGCGGTCGGCCGCCGGAATTTCCAGCCCGTCGATGAACATTTGATTGGAATCGACGGCCTTGCGCCCCATTTTCTCAATCGCGCGCAGCTCGACGCGGCGACGATCGAGCGCGGTATAGAACAGCGTCAACCCGTCGGTCGGCTTGCCGACATTCCCGATCGGCGTCGTGCGGGCAAGCAGCAGCATCTTGTCCGCCACCTGCGCCGTGGAAATCCAGACCTTCGCGCCGGTCACCACGTAAACGTCGCCGCGACGCTCGGCGCGGGTCTGTATTTTCGCCGTCTCCAGCCCGGCGTTGGGCTCGGTCACGGCAAAGCAGGCCTTTTCCGCGCCCGCGGCGATCGGCGGCAGCATGCGGCGCTTCTGTTCGTCGCTGCCGTGAACGACCACCGGGTGGAGGCCAAAAATATTCATGTGCACGGCGGAAGCGCCGGAGAAACCCGCCCCCGACGCGGCGACGGTCCCCATCATCACGGCGGCCTCGCTGATACCGAGACCCGACCCGCCATAGGCTTGCGGAATGCAGATGCCGAGCCAACCATCGGCGGCGAGCACGCGATGAAACTCGGCGGGGAATTTGCCGTCGCTGTCGCGTTCGAGCCAATAGGCATCCCCGAAGCGCGCGCAGACCTTGTCGAGCGCGTCGCGCACCGATTGCTGCAGCTCGGAAAGGGCAAAGTCGATCGCTGTCACTCCCGGTTGACACGGCAGCGCGGGTTATTATCCCGACCCCCAGGTTGAGGAAAGCACCCCGTCATGTCGGCGACGATTCCCTCCTTGCCCGATCTGCCGCAAGCCATGACAAATCGACGCCGCGCGCAGTGTCAAGTATACGTGGCTGCACCCGAACGTTTCGTTGAAATGTCTGATCTTTTCCTTGCACCGCGGGCGCCGTCCATACACAGCATTGCTTCGCGGAGTTCACCGTCGGGCCGGCCGCTTCAGGCCGGACCCGTTGGCTCGCAATGACAGGTCAGCCAATCCGATCGGAAGTGGCACTACGTCAAAGCCGGATCGAGTGAGCGCCCCTGCTCAGGATCAGCCTGCCGTTCCTGATTGCCCGGAAACTGCAGGCGGGAAAAGGTGGCGTAGCGGCCGCCTTCGCGCAGCAGTTCGTCGTGCCGTCCTGATTCCACGATGCGGCCGTTCTCGACAACATGAATGCAATCGGCGTCCACGATGGTGTTGAGGTGGTGGGCGATGACCAGCGTCGTCTTTCCGGCGCAAAGCCGTCGCAGCGCCTCCTTTACTTTGTGCTCGGATTCGCTGTCGAGCGATGCCGTCGGCTCGTCCAGCAGCACGATAGGCGCGTTCTTGATCAACGCCCGCGCGATCGCCACGCGCTGACGTTGACCTAACGAAAGACGGGAACCGATTTCGCCAACCTCGGCGTCGTAGCCGAGCGGAAAGCTCATGATGAAATCGTGGGCGTTGGCGGCTTTTGCCGCTTCGACTACCTCGGCATCGGCGGCGCCGGGCAGGCCGCACATGATGTTGTCGCGGACCGACCCGCGGAACAAAAAAGGCTCCTGCCCTACGTAGGCGATGTTAGCGCGCACCGACTTGCGCGCAACATCGCCGATCTGCTGTCCGTCGATGACCACCGCTCCGCCTTGCAGGCGGTAGAAATCAAGCAGCAAGCTGAAGATCGTCGACTTGCCGCCTCCGGAGGGCCCGACGAGAGCGGTTACCTGGTCGGGCTCGGCCACGAAACTCATCCGCCGCAGCACCGGCTGGCCGGGTTGATAGGAAAAGTCGACATCGATGAATTGCACGCGGCCGCCCGCGACGGCGAGAGCCGGCTTGTCGTTGTCGTCGGCCTCGGTGGCGGGCGTGTCGAGCATGTCATAGAGGGCGCGCACGCCGACCATGCTGTTGGAGAGATCGATGTTCACCCCCGCTATGCGCTTTGCCGGCTCGTAGGCCAGAAGAAAAGCGCCCATGAACGAGACGAACGCGCCCGGAGGTGCCCCGGTCTCGAGCACGAGGAAACCCCCGTAGATCATCACGATGGCAATGGCGAAGCCGCCGAGCGTTTCCATGATCGGGCTGCGGCGACTCGACACCCGCGCGATCTTGTTGGCGGTCCATTCAATATGGGAAATATCCTGCCCGATCCGACGACGCATTTCGTCTTCAAGATTGAATGCCTTGACCACCCGAAATCCCTGCACCGTCTCCTGCATCAGTTGCAGAATATTCATGCCGTGCGAAAACTGCATAGTGGCGAGGTTTCTGACCCGCTTGATCAGCTTGCGTACGCCGATGACGGCGGGCGGCATGATCACGATGCCAATCAGAGACAAGAACGGCTTCTGCACCGTCATGACGACCACGAGCCCGATCAGGGTGAGCAGATCGCGACCAAGCGCCAACACCACGACCCTGAGCACTCCCGACACCGCGGTCGTCCCCTGCATCAAGATCGTCATGAACTCCGACGAGCGCCGGTCGGCAAGATACTCCATTCCTTCCTGGACCAGCTTGTCGAACATGCGGCGCTGGTTTTCAGCCGTGATCCGGTTGGCTACCCGGGCGAGCATCACGGCCTGGCCGTAGGTGGCAAGGCCTTTCGCCGTGAACAACAGGATAATGACGATGGCCAGCGCCACGATGTCGGAGAAGCTGCGGCGGTAGTAGACGTCGTTGATGACGTGCGAGAACAAATAGGCGAAGCTCGCCGTTGCCGCCGCCGCCACCCCCATGAACGCCGCGATGACGATCAGGCGTCTCCAATGCGCCCTGGCCTGTTCGTTCAATATCCGAACAATCAGGCCCAGATCGCCCTTGAGCTTCTCGGGAAGCAGCTTCTCGGGAAGCAAATGTGTCAATCGATCGAGCATGATTGCGGATAACGCCAAGACCCTGGCCGCAAGGTTCCGTCTTTTGGGCCGCGAACCCATGGAACAGCGCCCAAGCTCATAGCCCAAGCATGCACAGCGGTAAAGCACGCGCCGGCGGACAACGCAGCATCGAAGACAGCGTACGCTGCCGTCTGCTTGCCGTCGGCAAGGACTTTGTCGATGGCTAATGTTATCGCGAGGTTACGATGAACCCGTTCCTCGGCCCGCTCGACCAGGACGGCCCAAGCTTAAAATGAGGACTGCTGAACTGGGACCGCCCCCTCGCCTGACCATCCGCCGCGGCCGATCGCCGCCGGCTTAATAGTCCAGCGGATGTCCGGTCATGGCGGCTAGCCTGCGCACCAGTCGCTCGGAGACGCGTCCGGTGACGGGCATTTGGTGGCCGCGCTCGAATTTCTCGATCGCAGCGCGCGTCGGCTCGTCGAGAGTTCCGGAGGCCCTGATTTGGCCGTAACCGAAATCCGAGAGCACGCGCTGCACCGCTATCAGGCGCGATGACGCGACGAAGGAACTGATGAGTTGGGCAATCTTATCCTTGTGCCCGGCCGCAGCGGTATGGGCGCGCACAGTTGCGGACGCCGGCGCCCCTGGGACGGATGCCGCAGACTTGCCCGCAACGTTGGACGGTGTGTTTGCCGCCGGCGGCGCCGGGTTGGCGAAAAATGGCCCGCGACGCGCGCCCGATTGCAGAAATACCGCGTTGACCACGATAACGAGGCTGAGTGCGGCGGCAGCAAGCAGCACCAGCGAATCGATGGGGCGCTGCGCCGCCTTCGCCCAGATCCACAAGCCGACAGCGGCAATGCCGGCGATGCTCGCCGTTCTCGCCGTCGGGCGGCGGGCATCGGTGCGGCGCTCACGCACTTTTCTTCACTCGCACGTCGATCGGCAAGGCGGAACCTTCGCGCGTCGGCAGGACGGCAACATCCGCTGCGGCTGCGGTCGACCCGTCCGGCAACGCTGTAGCAAACGTGGCCGAGGACGTGGCCGAGGACCTGGTCGCGCGCTTCTTTCCCCGCCGGGCACGCTCGCAATCGAGCGGCAGTTGCACGATGACGCGCGTGCCCTCGCCTGCCCGGCTGCTGATGTGCATGTCGCCGCCATGCAACCGCACCAGACCCTTGACGATGGAAAGTCCGAGACCGGTTCCGCCGCGGCGGCGTTCGTAAGACTCATGCGCCTGAAAATATGGCTCGCCGACGCGGGTAAGGTCCTCCTCGCTGATGCCCACGCCGTTATCCTCGACGACGAAGATGATGGCGGCGGCCTCGGCGCGGGCACTGACCTTCACCTTGCCGCCGCGGTCGGTGAAGCGGATGGCGTTCGACAAGAGATTGATCAGGATTTGACTGAGCGCGCGCCGGTCGGCGATCATCTCCGGCAGATTGTCGGCGGCAATCTTATCGAGGCGCACCCCGGCCTCGCGCGCCCGCAGCGCCAGGAGATCGCAGCAGCCGTCGATGACCTGCGCGGGCGCGAACGGCTCCGGCGTGACCTCGAAATTGCCGGTCTCGATTTTCGACATGTCGAGAATGCCGTTGATAACCGAGAGCAGGTGGTATCCGGAGCCGTTGATCAGACCCGCATATTCGTTGCGGCGCTTGGCGTCGAGCATCAGCGCCTCTTCCTTCATCAGCATTTCCGAAAAGCCGATGATGGCATTGAGCGGCGTGCGCAATTCATGGCTCATCGTTGCGAGGAACCGGCTCTTGGCCGCATTGGCGCGCTCGGCCTCCGCGCGCGCATCCTCGAGCGCCTGTTCCTGGCGCTTGCGCTCCGTTACGTCGCGCAGCACGGCAACGACTTCGCGGTGGCTTTGCGCATTGCCTTCCGCCGCGGCGTGATTGAGCGGCCGACAGCGCATCTCGATCCAGACGAATTCGACGGCGAGGCGACCGTCGCCGTCGGCGCGCGCGCGTCGCGCGCGGAACTCCACCGAGCGACTCTCGGCCAGGGCGGCGGCATCGCCAAGCGCGGTCAGATAAGCCGGTCGGTCGGCAACGTGGACGCGCTCGAACAGCCCGTGCCCCTGCAGTGCGGCGATGCCGCAGCCGAACAGGGACTCGGCAGCCGGCGACGCAAACAGCACGGCGCCGTCACGGCCGTGCCGCGTGATGACGTCGGTCATGTTACGCGCCAGCAGCCGGTAG
Organism: Pseudomonadota bacterium; assembly: GCA_021811945.1. Taxonomy (GTDB): domain Bacteria; phylum Pseudomonadota; class Alphaproteobacteria; order Rhizobiales; family Xanthobacteraceae; genus BOG-931. The sequence continues at coordinate 24,955 of JAKAPE010000010.1, forward strand.
CGGTCTTCTTCGGCATAGAGCAGCCAGAAGCTGGTACGCGCCAGTGCCTCCGCGCCAAGCGCAAGCCCGGCCGCATAGAGCGCGGCGGAAACGATGCCGAACGCGGCGAGCGTCGCATGGTCGCTCGCAGCAGTCGCCGGCAGCAGATGGAGGATGCCGAACAGCACCAACAAGCCGGCAGCGCCAAGCGCGAAGATCGACGCGGTGGCGACGACGCGTCGCGAGGCCGACAGCGCCGCTTCGAGCGGCACCACGACGAGCCAGATGGCGGCGAAGGAAACGATGCCGCCGGTGGACACCGCGACGACCGTGACGAGCCCCGTCAAAGAGAGCGACGACAGCGTATGCGCACTCTCGTAGCGGCCGGTGCGGGAGAGAAAATAGGCGGTGAGAATCGGCGCGACGAGCCAGCCAAGGACGATGACCTCGATCGCACCGGGCGCGCCGCGCGCTATCAGATACACGGGAAATGACGCCAGCGCGACGACGCCGCCGAGAAGCCGCGGCGCGATGAACGCGCGATGCCGCGCCGCCGTCAGCGCATCCTGCTGGGCCGACGGATGAACCAAAGCCTCGATATAACCCCGTACCGACGCGAAAAGGCCCACGTCCCGATCGCACGTCCGCTTTGTTGACGCGCTCCCCGTTCTTGTGCAGCGCGATCGTGTCAGAGGGCGCTTAAGCGAACCCTAAGGCGCCGGGCCCGATCGCACCAGAACATCGCAGCTTCGCGCCGGGTAGGCGCGAGCGGAGGAAATTCGTGCGTCATGGTGAATCGCCCGTTGCCACCCGAGCAGCGACGGCTGCCGTCGGTGCATCGACGAACGCGCCCGCACAGCCAAACGCTCTGCGCCGACCGAATCTGGCCGGAGAAAATCCCGTGCCGATTTCTTGCCGATTTTTCGCAAATTTTAGCTAAGTTCTATTTTTTCGATTTGTGCAAAAATTTGCGACGTATTCTGCGCGACTATGAGCAAAAATGTCCCCCCGCCGCCAACGCGGCTTTCAAGAGACGCTGCTAGTGTATGTCGAGGTGCGGCAAAGCGCGCGTTCGGGGATGCGGGATTCATGTTCTTTCTGTTGCGCATGACGTTCTGGCTCGGCCTTGTGCTGATCCTCCTGCCCAGCGGCGTGCCGCGGCGCGGGCCGGCGGCGGCGCAGGCGGTCGGCGCCGCCGACGCGATTTCGGCGGCTTCCGCGACCGTCGCGGATCTGCGCGGGTTCTGCACCAGGCAGCCCCAGGCCTGCGTGGTCGGCTCGCAGATAGCGACCGCCATCGGCCACAAGGCGCAGGCAGGCGCCGAGACGTTTTACGATGTCTTGACCGACGCACTGGCGTCGCGCAGGACCGGATCGCTCGCGAGCGGGGCGCCAAGGACAGTGTCCGATCGCGCCTCGCAGGACACCCTCACGCCGGCCGACCTCGTCCCGGCTTGGCGCGGACCGCCGCCACAGTCGGAGCGTGTGCGCCGGAACCGCAGGCGCGCGGCGTAATCGAACCCCCATTACGGCGGAAAGAGCGGTCGGCAATCGCTCTGAATTGCTTCAGCCCGGTCCTACTGGCGCGGCGCGGATCGTGTTCAGCGCAGACATCGACCTCGCCGGCTCGTCGCCTTATATATAGAGGGCGCCAGTGTGGCGATTGAGAAGTCCGCATCATTCTTGCCGCCAGCTCGTGATGCGGACTTCTGAACCAAAGCCACACTGGATCAATAAGTTGCTAGTGTCCTTCGATTCCGAAGTTGGCAAACGAGCGAGCCGCAAATTCGCGAACTTCGGAATGGGGACACGAGGAAACATTGGCGCGATGGCTCATATCGACGACATCATCGACAATTTTTCCGTCCTCGACGAGTGGGACGACCGCTACCGCTATCTCATTGAGCTTGGGCGGGAGCTGCCGCCGCTCGCTGCGGCTGCATACACCGACGCCAATAAGGTGCAAGGCTGCACCAGCCAGGTCTGGCTCGATACCAAGGTGCAGCCGGACGGCGCCGGCGGACCTATGCTCACCTTCGCCGGGGACAGCGATGCCCATATCGTGCGGGGGCTGATTGCGGTCCTGTTCGCGATCTATTCGGGCAACAGCGCCCGCGACATCCTCGCCGTCGATGCGATCATCTTGTTCGAACGGATGGGCCTGCGCGAACATCTCACGCCGCAGCGCTCGAACGGCTTCCGCTCGATGGTGGAGCGTATCCGCGCCGATGCCCGCGCCGCGCTCGCGGTCGCCACGGTCTGACCTTCTCGGTGTCGGCCGCGATCGATCCGCGAGGCAGTGAACCCGAGTTACCGCCGCCCGAACAACCGCTCGATGTCGGCAAGTCTCAGCTCCACATAGGTGGGGCGGCCGTGGTTGCATTGGCCGGAATTGGGTGTCCGCTCCATCTCGCGCAGAAGCGCATTCATCTCCAGGAGCTTGAGCCTTCTCCCGGCGCGCACCGAGCCGTGGCAGGCCATCGAGGAAGCGACCTGCATCAGCCGCCGTTCAAGCGGCAGAGTCTCGTCCCATTCGCTCAAATGCTCGGCAAGGTCGCGAACTAAGCCGCCGCCGTCGATCTCGCCGAGCAGCGCCGGCGTCTCGCGCAGGGCAACCGCACCGGGACCGAAGGAGTCAACGACGAGTCCGAAACGCTCCAGTTCGGCGACGCGTTTGAGCAGCCGCTCGACGTCCGCCTCGTCAAGCTCGACGATTTCCGGAATAAGCAGAATCTGGCGGGCGACTCCGCTTTTTTCCATCGCCGCTTTGAGTTTCTCATAGACGATGCGCTCATGTGCGGCGTGCTGGTCAACGACGACCAGGCCGTCGCGCGTCTGCGCCACGATATAGGTTTCGTGCACCTGGGCGCAGGCCGCGCCGAGCGGATGATCGAGCGCCTGGACCGACGACTCGGCGAACGGAGCGGCTGCGGCGGCGATGTCCGCGGCAAGGCCGGCGCCAAGATCGACCGCAGGCGCTCCGACAGCGAAAGCGGCCTGCTCCGGGTCGGCAAACCCGTTCGGTGCATCGATGCGCCCGACACCCGAATCGCCCGGCCGCGCCGGCGATCTTCGCCAATCCCAACCACGCCTGCCCCCGCTCCAACTCGCAGAGGAAGGACCGGCCAAGGCCGGCCGCAACGCGGCCATCGCCGCGCTGCCGCCGGTTGTCGCCGCTCGTCGGGCTTCCCGCGCGAGCGCCTCCTTGAGCGCGTGCACGATCAAGGCGCGGACGAGGCCGACGTTGCGAAAGCGCACTTCGGTCTTGGCCGGGTGCACATTGACGTCGACCTCGCGCGCGTCAAGCGACACGAAGAGCGCGACCAGCGGATGGCGATCGCGCGGCAGATAGTCGGCATAGGCCGCGCGTACCGCGCCGAGGAGGAGCCTGTCGCGCACTGGCCGGTCGTTGACGAAGAGATATTGGCCGAGCGCATTGGCGCGCGTGAGTGTGGGCAGCGCGGCAAAGCCTTCTATCGCCACGCCCTCGCGCCCGGCGGCGACCGCAACCGCATTGGCGCTGAAGTCCGCGCCGAGCACGTCGCCGAGGCGGGCGAGCCGGCCCGCTGCGCCGGGCAGCGCCGCCGCAAAGGTGACCGGGAGGCGTTCCTCGCCGGCAAGCGTAAAGGCGACGTCGGGCCGGCTCATGGCGAGCCGCCGCACCACCTCCCGCACCGCCTCGGCCTCGGTGCGGTCCTGCTTGAGGAACTTGAGCCGCGCCGGCGTGGCATGAAAGAGGTCGCGCATTTCGACGCGCGTGCCCGCGCCGAGTGCCGCCGGTTTCGGCCCAGACTTCACGCCGCAATCGACGGCAATCGACCAGGCATGCGGCTCGCTGCGGTGGCGCGCGGCGAGCGAGAGCCGCGCCACCGCGCCGATCGAGGCCAACGCCTCGCCGCGGAAGCCGAGCGTGCCGATGGCGGAAAGATCGTCGCCGGCAAGCTTCGAGGTGGCATGGCGCTCGACCGCGAGCGCCATGTCGGCACGCGTCATCCCCTCGCCGTCGTCGCTGACGCGGACAAGCCGCCGCCCGCCGCCGTCGGTGAAGACATCGATGCGGCGCGCGCCGGCATCAAGCGCATTTTCCACGAGCTCTTTGACCACGCTTGCCGGACGCTCGATCACCTCGCCCGCGGCGATGCGGTTGATCACGGCTTCCGGGAGCTGGCGCACGGGCATATCGCGACTCGCTGGCCGCACGGTAGCCTGGATTTTGCGTCGGCAAAATCCGGGGCGGAGTATTGAGTGGGTTTGAACTGCTACCTATATAACGGAAGCTCGAACTGTGGCACGTAGGAATTCATGCTGGTCGGCTGCACGACCGCTCGCGTGTTCGCACTCCTTGCCCTTGCGGGCCTTGTGCTAGCGCCGATTGCGCGCCCGGCCATGGCGATGCCGGCTGGAGTCCATAGCGGCATGGACGAAAATATGACGAGCGGCCCCATGGCCGCCGCGCCAGGTCGTATGCCCTGCTGCCCGAGCCAACCGTCGCTTCCGGATTGCGATAAGGATTGTCCCTTCATGGCGCCATGCGCGCCGATGGCGCTTCACACCGTCGCCCAGAACAGCCTGATCGTTCCTCTCACGCTCGCTGCTGTCATTTCACCCAGCGGCTCTGCGGCTGTTGCGAGCCTCAGTCACACGCCTCCTCGAAAGCCACCTAAAGTCTAGGTTCGGCGCCGTCAGTTTCGTCTGACGGTGGTGTGACCTGATTTGTTTGCTTGTGGTCTGCGCCTGCGGCGCAGCCCATGCCGTGGCGCGGACGCATCCCGAACCGAGGAGATTAGACCATGACTATCGTGACGAGAAGAGTCGTAGTGATTGCGACAGCGATCGGTCCCCTGTCTGGCAGACTGTTATCGCCCGCGCTGGCCGATGCGCGCGATTACGAGTTCCAACTTATGCAGAGCGAGGTGAAGAAGGGCGACGGCGTGGTCGTCGCCGTGCGCCTTGTCGACAAGCGTTCCGGCAAGGCGATGCCTGATGCCGTGATTTACGCAAAGCGTATCGACATGGCCCCTGACGGGATGGCGGCGATGGCGGTGCCGATCGAACAAATGCCGTCGACGGAGCCGGGCGTCTATCGCTTCAAGGCCGACCTAACGATGCAAGGCCGTTGGCAGCTATCGCTGGCGGCGAAGGTGCAGGGCGAGACCGGCACGGTCGAGAGCAAGCTTGTACTCAAGGTCGTGCCATGAAGCGCTTTGCTTTCGCCGCGCTGATCCTCGCCACAAGTCTTGCAGCGGGGATCGGCGGATATCGGATCGGTCGCGACGGTCCCCTTCCGCTCTCCATTACAGCCAGTGCCGCGGCCCGCGGCCCGGTGGTCTATTACCAGGACCCCGACGGCAAGCCCTTCTACGCGGCCGAACCCAAATCAACCCGGGACGGCCGCCCCTACCGCGCGGTTCATGCCAACGAGGACGTGGGTTTCGACGACAACCAACCTGCGGCGGAGGCGAAAGCAGGCAGTCTCCGAAAGATTCTTTACTACCGCAATCCGATGGGGCTTCCCGACATCTCCAAGGTACCCAAGAAGGATCCGATGGGGATGGACTACATCCCCGTTTATGAAGGCGAGGACACCGGCGACGCGAGCGTGAAAGTGTCCGCCGGTAAGCTTCAGCGCATCGGTGTCAAGACGGAGCCGGCAGCGTTGCGCGTGCTCGCCGAGCCGGTGCGCGCGCCGGGAACGATTCAGCTCGACGAGCGGCGCATCGCGGTGATCGCAGTTCGCACCGAGGCTTTTGTTGAGGGGGTCGAAAACGTCACCACAGGAAGTGCCGTTCGCAAAGACCAACCGCTCCTTCGCATTTATAGCCGCGAGATCACCGGCGCCGCCGCCGAATTGGTGATGAGCCTCAATGATGCGAAAAGCGCGGCCGGCTTGCGCCAGCGATTATTGAATCTTGGCGCTCCCCAACAGCTGCTCGACGAGATTGAGCGCACCGGCAAGGTGCCTCTGACGTTCACTTTGCCGGCGCCGCGCGACAGCTTGGTGCTGGAGCGCAACGTGGTGGACGGTCAGCGCGTCATGCCGGGCGACGTGATGTTTCGCTTGGCCGACGAGTCGGTGGTGTGGGCCTTGGTCGACGTTGCCGAGCGTGACCTTGCCGCAGTCAAGCAGGGCCAGGTAGTCAACGTCCGCGTGCGCGGCTACCCGGAACGCACTTTCCCGGGCACGGTCGCGCTTGTCTATCCGTATCTCAACCCGGCGACGCGTACGGTGCGAGTGAGGATCGAGCTTGCCAACCCGAACTTGCTGCTCAAGCCCGACATGTACGCGGAGGCCATGATCGAGACCGGGGACGGTGAGATGGCGCTGGCGGTACCGGATAGCGCGGTCATTGACAGCGGGGACCGGCAGGTGGTGCTCGTCGACAAGGGAGAGGGCCGGTTCGAACCACGCGCCGTTCAACTTGGCAAGCATGGCGCCGGTTACGTGCAAGTGCGGGACGGTTTGCAGGACGGCGAAGCCGTCGTTACCTCCGCCAACTTCCTGATCGACGCCGAAAGCAATCTTAAAACCGCACTGCAATCCTTAAGCAATGCCAGAGCGACGCCATGATCGCGCGCATCATTGCGGGTTCCGCTCGTAACCTGATGTTCGTCCTGATCGGAACCGCCTTTGCGGCGCTCGCCGGGCTCTATGCGCTCCTGCACACGCCGCTCGATGCCATTCCCGATCTGTCGGACACGCAGGTGATCGTCTACACGGACTATCCTGGCCAGGCGCCGCAGGTGGTCGAAGACCAAGTCACCTATCCGTTGGTGTCAGCGATGCTCACGGTGCCGAAGTCGCGGGTCGTGCGGGGCTTCTCCTATTTCGGCGTTTCTTTTGTCTACGTGATTTTCGAGGATGGGACTGACATCTACTGGGCGCGTTCGCGCGTTCTCGAATATCTCAGCGCCGCCGCCCGCAACTTACCCAACGGGGTAACGCCGAGCCTCGGCCCCGACGCCACCGGCGTCGGCTGGGTGTACGAATATGTACTGCTCGCCAAGAACCGCACGCTGGCCGAACTGCGCTCGCTGCAGGATTGGTCGTTGCGCTATGGCTTGTCCAAGGCCGAAGGCGTGAGCGAAATCGCCAGTGTCGGCGGTTTCGTCAAGCAATACAATGTGGTGGTCGACCCGCAGCGGCTGCGCAGCTTCGGCATACCGCTGGCGAAGGTGCGGGATGCAATCCGCTCAAGCAACATGGACGTGGGTGGGCGTACGGTCGAACTGTCCGAGTTTGAATTCGTCGTGCGCGGCCGCGGCTACCTCAAAGGGATTCCCGATCTGCAGCGGATCGTACTCAAGAGCGATGGCGGAACTCCGGTACTGCTACAGGACGTGGCCCGCGTCGAGCTTGGCCCCGACGAGCGGCGCGGCCTCACCGAACTCAACGGCGACGGCGAGGTCGCAAGCGGCATTGTGCTGCAGCGTTTTGGCGCCAATGCACTGCATGTCATCAATAACGTGAAAAGTCGACTTGCGGAGCTATCGCACAGCCTGCCCAGCGGGGTGACCATTCAGCCTGTCTACGATCGCTCCAAGCTGATCTACGACGCGATTAAAAACCTCCGGCACACGCTTCTGGAAGAAAGCGTCATCGTTGCGATGGTCTGCGTCATATTCCTGCTCCATGTGCGCAGTGCGCTGGTGGCGATTTTGATGCTCCCGGTCGGCGTGCTCATGGCGTTCGCGGCGATGAAGTTGCTCGGTATCGGCTCCAACATCATGAGTCTCGGCGGTATTGCGATCGCGATCGGAGCGATGATCGACGCGGCGATCGTGATGATCGAGAACGCGCATAAGCACCTTGAGCGCGCGGCTCTGGACACATCGCGTCCTCAAATCTTGATTGTTGCCGCAAGCGAGGTCGGCCCGTCGCTGTTCTTCGGTTTGCTGATCATCACCGTTTCATTTCTGCCTATTTTCTCGCTCGAAGCACAGGAAGGCCGGCTGTTCAGTCCGCTGGCTTACACCAAGACATTCTCGATGGCCGCGGCGGCGCTGCTTTCCGTGACGCTCGTGCCGGCGCTGATGATCCTTTTCGTTCGTGGCCGGATCGTTCCCGAACAGAAAAACCCGTTGAACCGGCTCTTAATCTGGATTTATCGCCCGATCATCGAGACCGTCCTCAATGGCAAAGCGCTGACGATCATGCTCGCGCTTGCGGTCGTGGCGATTACCATCTGGCCGGCGAGCCGGCTCGGCTCCGAATTCATGCCGACGCTCAATGAAGGAACGCTGTTCTACATGCCAACGACGCTGCCCGGCATCTCCATCACCAAGGCGGCCGACCTTCTCCAAATGCAGGACCGCATCATCAAGTCGTTCCCAGAAGTGGAATCGGTCTTCGGCAAGGCCGGCCGCGCCTCGACTGCGACCGATCCGGCGCCGACCGAAATGTTCGAGACAGTGATCAACCTAAAGCCCAAGGACCAATGGCGCCGCCGCGTCACCGTCGACTCGCTGATCGCGGAAATGGATAAGGCGCTGCAGTTTCCGGGCGTCTCGAATGCCTGGACCATGCCGATCAAGGCCCGCATCGACATGCTCTCCACCGGAATCCGCACGCCCGTTGGCGTCAAGGTGTTCGGCACCGATCTTGTTGAAATGGAACGGGTCGCGCGCCAAATCGAGCAGGTCCTGAAAACCGTCCCGGGGACGTCGAGCGCCTATGCCGAGCGCGTGACCGGCGGGTATTACCTGGACATAGTTGCGAACCGCGACGTTCTGGCCCGCTACGGCCTCCTGGAAAGCGACGTGCAGGATGCCGTCGCCACCGCGCTCGGCGGCGAAGCCGTCACTACCACGGTCGAGGGGCGCGAACGCTACACTGTCAATGTCCGCTATCCGCGCGACCAGCGCAGCAATCCGCGGTCGATCGCCAGCGATGTCCTCATTGCGCTGCCGAACGGCGGAACCGTTCCGCTGGGTGAGGTGGCTTCCGTCACGCTCGGCCGAGGGCCAACCGGCATCCGCACCGAAAACGGCCAACTCGCCGTCTACATCTTTGTCGACATCCGCGACCGCGACTTGGGCGGTTATGTCGCCGACGCGCAGAAGGCCGTGGCCGCCAGCGTGCAGTTGCCGCCCGGCTATTACGTCACCTGGAGCGGCCAATTCGAATATCTGGAGCGCGCGGCAGCACGCTTGAAAGTGGTTGTTCCGGTCACGCTGCTGATCATCCTGTTTTTGCTCTATTTGAATTTTCGCAACCTAACCGAAACACTGATCGTGATGCTTTCGCTGCCGTTCTCGTTGGTCGGGGGGCTGTGGTTACTGTGGTTTCTTGGCTTCAACTTCTCCGTGGCCGTTGCGGTCGGATTCATCGCGCTGGCCGGGGTCGCGGCGGAGACTGGCGTCGTGATGCTGATCTATCTTGACCACGCCTTGAGCGACGTGAAGGCGAGATGCGCCGCGGAAGGAAGACCGTTCACGCGCGACGATCTGCGGGAGGCGATCATGCTGGGCGCGGTCGAGCGCGTACGCCCGAAGATGATGACGGTTGTCGCCATCATCGCCGGTCTGTTGCCGATCATGTGGAGTGCGGGAACCGGTTCCGAGGTCATGCAGCGGATTGCGGTGCCGATGATCGGCGGCATGGCCTCTTCGACCGTTCTCACCCTGATCGTAATTCCGGCCGTTTACGGCTTGATCAAGGGGATGGGGCTGCGGCAAACAAGTGGCGTGACAACAGAGGCTCCAAATCGGAGAAGCGTGGCGGAGAGGCAAGGGTAGATGGGGTAACGGGCCAGCCGCCAGGCAAGGCGCTTGCGTGCGGCTTGCTTGACGGCGGGGTGGTCGTCCTTCGCAATGATGGTGTGACGGAGTCGGCGAGGCCGCTCCAAACATCGAGGAGAGACGACCATGGGCTATGATGCAGGAATCGACGTGTCATTGGAACTGTCGAGCGTGTGCGTTGTCGATGCGAGCGCAGAATTACGAATTACGCGAATTACGGAATTACGGACAGAATTACGGTGACAGTGCATTTATTTCCACGAATTACGGTGAATTACGGAATTACAATTACGCAATTACAATTACGGTGACAGCAATTATGGTGGACAGCAATTACCCTAAATCCGTGAGTTGGATTGTTGGATATGCGTCGATTGCTGGCGCGCTCAACCATAGCTGGCAGCTCCGCTTGGCTGAAGCGGGCGCGGTGCGACGAGTTTTCGTCCGCGGAGATACTTGACCAG
>JAKAPE010000011.1 GCA_021811945.1 Pseudomonadota bacterium
GATTCTTGCCGGCTATGCCGACCTCTGCGCAGGCGAAAGCAATCTCGCGGTCGCCGTGCGCTCCTCCGCTACCAGTGAGGACAGCAGCGAAGCGAGTTTCGCGGGATTACAGGATACTTATCTGTGGATCTGCGGCGGCAACGACGTGGTTCACGCCGTGCGCCGCTGCTGGGCCAGTCTCTACAGCACGGAATCCATCAGTTATCGCCTCCGCTTCAAGCTGCCCGAGGAGGGCCTCGCCATGGGCGTAGTGGTGCAGCGCATGGTCGATTCTCGCTGCTCGGGGGTGATGTTTACACGCAGCCCGCTCACGGGCGATCGTTCGGTGATCGCCATCGAGTGCAGTTGGGGCCTGGGTTCAGCAACGGTCAGCGGCGAGGTGACGCCAGACAAATACGTCGTCAGCAAGGTGACCGAGGAAATCATCAAGCGCACGGTTTCGCACAAAACCGTCATGCACATTCCCGATATCGTCGCCGGCGGCGTTCGCGCCGAACCGGTGCCGCCCGAGCGCCGCCACCTCGCCTGCCTCAGCGAGGAGCAGATCGTCGAACTGGCGCGGGTCGGCAAGAGCGTCGAGGCGCACTACCAATGTCCGCAGGACATCGAATGGGCGTTCGCGCCTGACGCTGGCGGAAGCGAGAGGCTCTATATGTTGCAAAGCCGACCGGAAACCGCCTGGGCAAGTAAAGAGGGCAAACCAACCGCCGTTCCCAAGGCCAGGGCGTTCGATCACGTATTCGAGATGCTCGGCAGAGGCAAGGCTTGATGAACCTGACGGACGACGACGTTCGCGAGATCATCCGCCTCATCGACAGCTCGCACGTCCACGAGCTGCGCATCAAGACCGAAAAGTTTGACCTCTGCCTGCGCCGCTCCGCCGCGGGCTGGACTCGTGAGACGAAGACGCTGACGCGGCCGGATGTGATCGGCGGCGTCGAGGCCGCGCCTGCGGCGACCTCCGATACACCCGCTCAGGCGAAATCATCGACACAAGACGAGGCATGCGGCGTTGTCGCGATCCGGACTCCCATCGTCGGCACTTTCTATCGGGCCCCGAAACCGGGAGCGCCGCCATTCGTCGAGATCGGGTCCGAGGTGGACGGTAATAGCGTCGTCGGCATTGTGGAGACAATGAAGCTGATGAATTCGGTGAGTGCGGGCGCTGCCGGCACAGTGATCGAGGTCTGCGTCGCCGACGGGGAGTTCGTCGAGTCCGATCAAGTCCTGATGCGACTGCGGCGGACCGAGGCATGAACATCCGCCGGGTCCTTGTCGCCAACCGCGGCGAGATCGCGGCAAGGATCATCCGCACCTGCCGCAACCTCGGCATCGAGACGGCGCTGGCTGCCTCCGAGGCGGATCTCGACGCCGTGCCGGCGCGCCTCGCCGATCATATCGTCTGCATCGGGCCGGCACACGCGAGCCAGAGCTATTTGAATGTCGATGCGGTCGTGCGCGCCGCCGCAGCGGCCAAGGCCGATGCCGTCCACCCGGGCTACGGATTCCTTGCCGAGAACGTTCGCCTCGCGCGCGCTTGCCGTGAGCACGGTATCGTTTTCATCGGTCCGACCGAGGCGCAGCTCGAAGCCGTGGGCGACAAGATGCAGGCGCGCGCGCATGCTGTAGCGGCGGGGCTGCCGGTCGTCCCCGGCGGTCCGGTGGGCTCTCCGGCCGAAGCTGCCGCATTGGCCAAAGTCATCGGCGTGCCGCTGCTCGTCAAGGCGGTAGCCGGAGGCGGCGGGCGCGGGATGAAGCTGGTAACGGACGCGGCGCGCACAGCCGAGACCGCGGACTTGGCGATGGCCGAGGCCGGCGCGGCGTTTGCCGACCCACGCGTCTATCTCGAACGCTTTGTCATCGCGGGGCGGCACGTCGAAGTGCAAATCGTCGGCGACGGCGGCGACGTCGTCCACCTTGGCGACCGCGATTGCTCTGTGCAGCGTCGCCATCAGAAACTGGTGGAGGAAGCGCCGGCGCCCGGCCTGCCCGAAACCACGCGCGCGGCCATGCACGAGGCGGCCATCGCCTTCGGCAGGCACCTCGGCTACCGCGGTCTCGGCACGGTCGAGTTCCTGCTCGACCGCGACTGCGGCGTGTTCTACTTCCTCGAAATGAACGCGCGTATTCAGGTCGAGCACCCGGTGACCGAGGCGATCACAGGCCTCGACCTGGTGGCCGAGCAGATCGCCATCGCCGAAGGTCGCCCGCTGCGCTTGCGGCAACAGGACATCCGCTTCCACGGTCACGCCATCGAGTGCCGCCTCAACGCCGAGAATTGGACCCACGACTTTCGGCCGAGCCCCGGCACGGTGACGACGGCGGTCTTCCCGGCCGGCGCCGGCATCCGTGTCGACACCCACATCGAGGGCGGAGCGCGGGTGCCCCCGTTCTACGACTCCTTGCTCGCCAAGATCGTCGCCCACGGCGCCAACCGCGGCAGCGCCATCGAACGGATGAAATCAGCGCTGGCCTCTTGTCGAGTCGACGGCGTGGCCACAAACCGGGACATGCATCTCTTTCTGCTGGCGCTGCCGGAGTTTCTCCGCGGCGGAATGGATACGCCCTTTTTCGCCCGCGCGCTGCAACGGCGTGAGGGCGACGGTGGTCGTCCGTCATGACCAGCATCGGTCTCGTCGACGTGTCGATCCGCGACGGCAACCAGAGCACCTGGGGCGCCACCGGATTGAATACGCCGCAGTGTCTCCAGATCGCGCCGGTTATGAATCGCGTCGGCTTTCACGCCGTCGATTTCACCGCCAGCACGCACATGGGCGTCGCGGTGAAATACTACAAAGAAGATCCGTGGGAGCGCATCCGGCTGATGCATCGGCTGATGCCGGATACGCCCCTGCAATTCATCGGCGTCGGTTTCCGCTTCATCTCCTGGGAGACCCTGGACAGCGAGGTGATGCGGCTGGTCCATCGCTGTTTGATCCGCAACGGCATGTCCCGCTTCGTCGTGCTGGAACCGATGCACGATCTCGACGCCATGCTGGCGACCGCGCGCATGATTCGCGAGGAAGGCGGCACCGAGATCATGGCGGCGCTCACCTATACCCTGAGCGATGTCCATAACGATGCGTTCTACGCCAACCTTATCGCCGCTCTGGCAAAGTCGCCCGATTTCGACCGCGCCTACATCAAGGATCCGTCGGGGCTTCTGGCGGCCGACCGCGCGCGCACCCTGATTCCCGCCGTGCGCGCAGCGGCCGGAAGACTGCCGATCGAGCTGCATTCCCACTGCACCATCGGCATGGCGCCTTATACGTACGCCGTCGCCGCAGACCTCGGCATCGACACCCTGCACGTCGGCAGCGGACCGCTCGGCAGCGGGACGTCGCTGCCATTGTCGCTGCAGACGGTAGCCAATCTGCGCGACCTCGGACATACGGTTGACATCGACGACGATGCGCTGGCGCGGGTGAACGACTATTTCGAGCGTCTCGCGCGGGCGGAGGGCCTGCCGTTCGGCATGGCGCGTGAATTCGATGCCCGGTTCTTCCACCATCAGGTGGCCGGGGGCGTGATGACGACGACCAGGCGTCAACTCGAGGAGATCAACCTTGGCCACAAGCTGCCCGAGGTCATGATCGAGGTAGACCGCGTGCGGGCAGAACTCGGCTATCCCATCATGGTGACGCCGTTTCCGCAGATCGTCTGCACCCAGGCGATGTTCAACGTGATCGGGAAAGAGCGCTACGCCACCGTGCCCGATCAGGTGATCCGTTACGTCCTCGGGCGCTTCGGCCGCCCGGCGCGGCCGGTGGAGCCCAACGTCATGGACCGCATACTCTCTCATCCGCGCGCCAGGGAGCTGCGGGACGAACCGCCGCCCGCATCGCTCGCCGAGCTGCGGCGGCGCTTCCCTCCGAAGTTGTCCGACGAAGAGTTTCTGCTGCGCGCCACCATGCCCGGCGATCAGGTTGACGCCATGCGCGCCGCCGGTCCGGCGCGCCGCCATTACAATCCCGATGTCCAGCCACTTCTGAAATTGCTGCGTAAGCTGGTCTGTCAACGCGACGTCTCGCGCGTGGTCGTGGACAAGCCCGGCTTCCACCTGGAATTGGCGGGCGCCGAAGTTGCCGCACCCACCGCTGACGCGTAATACGCCACGGACGATCAGCGCAGCCCTCCCCCGGCGAAAGCGCGCGAAAGCGACCGCGCGATCACCGCACTTCAATGCGGCCGCGGCATCACTGCCGCGGAAGTTCTCGAGCGCGCCATCGCTCGTGCTGAAGCGGAATCGTCGATCATCAGTAGGCTTGCTGGTCTGCGCCAGACCGTCTATGAGCAACACGCAAGAAGAAGCCCACCATATCTGCATCATGGATCAGAATCGTCATTTGCGGCATCGGGTCCGTTCCGGCAGCACAATCATTCCAAAGTGGACTTTCGATGACCTGCGCCAATCCTCTCCTGCACAAGCCGTCGCGTCCTTTGCCCGAACGCGCGGTGGTGGTCGGAGCCGGCACCATCGGTCCCGACATCGGCTATTACCTCAAGAGCGCCATTCCGGGTCTGACCCTTCACCTTCTTGACGTCGCCGAGGCGCCGCTCGAACGCGCGGTCGCGCGCTTCAAGAACTATGCGCGCAAGGCGGTCGAGCGCGGCAAGATGAACGAGACCGAGGCGCGCCGGGTCACCGAGAACCTGCACACTTCGCTCGACTATTCCGTCGTCAGCGACGCCGATTGGGTGATCGAAGCCGCGACCGAGGATTTGGCGCTCAAGCGCAAGATATTCGCCCGCATCGAGGAGCTGGTGCGGCCCGAGGCGCTCATCACCTCGAACACCAGTTCGTTGCCCGCCGAGCGCATCTTTGTCGAATTGCGCCACAAGGAACGCGCGACCGTCACGCATTTCTTCGCCCCGGCCTGGCGCAACCCTGTCGTCGAGGTGATTAGCTGGACCGGTGCCGATCCGCGCCTCGTCGGCGACCTCAATTGGATTTTTTGCATGACCGGCAAGGTGCCGCTCGTCACCGCCGATGTGCCCTGCTTCATGCTCGACCGCGTATTTGACAACTGGTGCAACGAGGCGGCTCTTCTCTTGAGCGAAGCGACGGCTGCGGAGATCGACACGACCGCGCTCGAATTCGTGCACGCCGGCCCCTTTTTCGTGCTCAACCTCGCCAACGGCAATCCGATCATCGTCGAGACTAATACGCTGCAGGCGGCCGAGGAGGGCGCGCACTATCGGCCGGCGCCGATCTTTCGCTCGGTCGCGACCTGGCGCACGATCGGCCCGGACAAGCCGGCCGCAGTTGCGGATGCCGTGAGGGCGCGTGTGCGCGACCGCCTGCTCGGCATCCTGGTTTCGCAGACCGCCGACATCCTCGACCGCAAGATCGGCGAATCGGCCGATCTCGAGCTCGGGTGCCGGCTGGCCCTCGGCTTCAAGGCGGGACCGCTCGACGTCATGCGCCGCATCGGCGACGCCGAGGTCGAGCGCATCGTCGCGCGCACGCGGCGCGAACGTCCCGGCCTGCCGCTGCCTTGCCGACCGCTCGCCGAATACCAGGAGTTCCACCGCCACGTCCTGTTTGACGATGTCGGCGGCGTCAAAGTGATCACCATCCGCCGCCCAGACGCGCTCAATGCCATCAACGACGAGATCACCGATGAGATTTTGGCGGTGATCCGCCGCTTCGAGGATGACGAAGCGGTGCGCGGCTTCGTGTTGACCGGCTACGGCCCACGCGCGTTCTCCGCGGGCGCCGACATCGGCCGTTTCCCCAGCGTGTTGGGGGATGCCGAAGCCGCGGCCCAATATGCGCGCGACTGCGCGCGGCTCTTGGTGCATATCGACGCCATGCGCAAGCCGGTGGTCGCCGCCCTCAATGGCATGGCGCTCGGCGGCGGACTGGAGATTGCGCTTCGCTGCCACGGCATCGTCGCCGTGCGCGGCGCTTCCTTGCAACTGCCGGAAATTCTGCTCGGCATCGTGCCGGGCCTGGGCGGCATGGTGGTGCCCTATCGGCGCTGGCCCAAGGCGGCGGCCGCTTTCCACGATATGATGCGGCGCGCGCGACGCATGTCGGCGAAAGACGCGCACGCCCTCGGCATCATCGATGCGGTGGCAGACGATCATGTCGGGCTGATCGACGCCGCGGTTGCTCGCGTCGACGCGCTCGCGGGTCGCCTCATGCCGCTTGGAGACGGCGCCGTCCAAATCGAGCCGCCGGCGCCCATCGAGCCGGTGGCGGCGAACGGCCAGCTGCTCAGCGCGCAGGCAATCGGTATCCTCGACGCCGCCATCCGCGCGGGGGCGGTGGCGCCGAGCCTCGCCGCCGCGCTCGATATCGGCTACCGCGCCTTCGGTGAGAGCGCCTGCACCGCCGCCGCGCGTGAAGGCATCGACGCCTTTCTCGGGCGCCGGCCGGCGGATTTCAGCAAGACCGGCTAGTACCAATCTGCGCAAATTCCGACCGTCATCCTTGAGGTGCTCGGCACGCAGCGCCGAAGTCGGGTTGGTCGTTAAACCCAAATGTGGCGCCTCCTCCGGAGCGGCCCGGAAATCGACACTTTCAACGATCGGCGCTGCTGGCAGCCAGTCTATTGCGCGCGTGCCGCCAGTCCGAGATAGGTGTTGATCACGCGCGGGTTCGCGGCAACCTCGGCCGCGGGTCCTTCGAGCACGATCTCGCCCATCTCCAGAACGTAGCCGTAATCGGCGATTTGCAGGGCCGCCCGCGCATTCTGCTCGACGAGGAGGATCGACACGCCGGTTCGCCTCAAGTCGGCGATGACATGGAAGATGTCGCGCACGATGCGCGGCGCCAAGCCGAGGCTCGGCTCGTCGAGCATAAGAAGCTTGGGGCGCGCCATCAGCGCGCGGCCAAGGGCAAGCATCTGCCGCTCGCCGCCCGACAGGGTGCGGGCGAGCTGGGCGCGTCGCTCGCGCAGCTGCGGAAAGCGGGCATAAACCGCCGCCAGATCCTCCGCGGCTTCGCCGCCGCGCCGCGGTCGTGAAAAGGCACCAAGCCGCAGGTTGTCCTCGACCGGCATATCACCAAACAATTCGCGGCGTTCCGGCACCAGGCACATCCCGCGCCTGACGCGCGCCTCGACGGACAGGTCCGCGACATTCCCGCCTTCGTAAACAATACTGCCGTGTGCCGACGCGAGGCCGATGAGGGCCGAAAGCAATGACGTCTTGCCGGCGCCGTTCGGGCCGATGACCGCCACGATTTGTCCGGCGCTGATCTGCAGGTGGGCATCACGCACGACGGAGACCTTTCCATAAGAAACGCCGAATCCGCGCGCCTCGAGCATATTCATTCGACGCTCCCGAGATAGGCTTCGATCACCTCCGGCGAGCTTTGAATCTCGCGCGGCGAGCCTTCCGCCAGCTTTTCTCCGAAATTCATCACCACGATGCGATCGACAAGCCCCATCACGAATTCCATATCGTGCTCGACCAGGAGGATGCTGACGCCCCGTTCGCGCAGCGAAAAGAGCAGCTTCGCCAGCGTCTGCTTCTCCAGATAGCGCAGTCCGGCGGCAGGCTCGTCGAGCAGGAGCAGCAGCGGATCGGCGCACAGCGCCCGCGCGATCTCCACCATGCGCTGAGAGCCGAGCGGCAGCGTCCCCGCGGCCTCGAACAGATGCGCGCCGAGACCGACCCAGTCGAGGCGGCACGCCGCCTCCTGCCGCAATCGCGCCTCCTCGGCGCGGTCGAGCCGCAGACTTGCCGACAACACGCCTTCGCGTCCGCGCAGATGAGCGCCAATCGCGGCGTTGTCGAGCACGCTCATCGAGGGCACGAGGTGAACATGCTGGTAGGTGCGCGCGAGGCCGCAGCGCGCGATGTCGCGGCCGGGAAGGTTGTCGACACGCTTGCCGCGAAAACAGATTTCGCCGGCATCGGCGGCGAGCACGCCGGTCATCAGATTGAACACGGTGCTCTTGCCCGCGCCGTTTGGACCGATCAGGCCGAGGATTTCGCCGGACCGCATGTCGAAGGACAGGCTTTTGACCGCTGCAAGCGCTCCGAAGCTCTTGCTCACGCCCTTGAGCTGCAAGAGCGACTCGTCCCGCTTCGGTTGGGTGCGCGGCGGCAGCGGCGGCACTTTCTTCGGCAACCGCTGCGCGGGCGTCGGGATCAGCCGGGCAAAATAGGGCACGAGGCCGTCCCGCGTGCGGTGCAACATGACGATGACCAACAACCCGAACACGATGATCTCGAAATTGCCGCTCTGCTCCATGAGCCTCGGCAGCAGGTCCCTCAACCATGCTTTGAGCAGCGTGAGCAGTGCGGCGCCGATCACCGCTCCCCAAAGCTCGGTTGCGCCGCCGATCACCGCCATAAATTGATAATCGATGCTGTCGTTTATGCCGAACGGCTGCGGGCTGACGAAACGCAGCAAATGGGCATAGAGCCAGCCCGACACGGCGGCGAGCAGCGCCGCGTAGACGAAAATGATGATCTTGAGCCGCGCGGTATCGACGCCGAAATTCTCCGCCATCATGCCGCGATTGCGCAACGCGCGGATGGCGCGACCATTGCGCGAATCAAGCAGGTTGCGCGTGACGAGCAGCGCCAGCAGCGTGATCGCCCATATCAGATAGTAGAAGGCGCGTTCGTCGCCCAATCTCCAACCGAGCACTGTCAGCGGCGGAATCCCGGCGAGACCCGAATATTTGCCGAGAAAGTCGAGGTTGCCGAAAACGAAATAGATGGCGATGCCCCAGGCGATGGTACCGAGCGGCAGGTAGTGTCCGGACAGCCGCAGCGTGATAAAGCCCAGGAACAGCGACACCACGAGGGTCACCGCCAGACCCGCCGGCAGCGTCAGCCACGGCGACATGCCGACCTTTGTGGTCAGCACCGCGGTTGCGTAGGCGCCGACGCCGACAAACGCGGCCTGCCCAAACGAGATAAGGCCTCCGATACCGGTCAGCAGCACCAGGCCAAGCGTGACGATGCTGGCAAGGCCGATGTAGTTGAGCAGCGTGACCTGAAACTGCGGCAGCACCAGCGGGGCTGCCGCCAACAGCGCGAGCGCCGCCAAGACCAGCGCGCGCCGCATCATGAGTCGTCTTCCTCCTCGCTGCGACGCGTCGCCAGCGAGCGCCACAACAGCACGGGAATGATCAGGGTGAAGACGATCGACTCCTTGAACGCGCTGGCCCAGAACGAGGAGTAAGACTCGAGGAAACCGACGGCAAGCGAGCCGAGGGCGGCGAGCGGATAGCTGGTCATGCCGCCGATGATCGCGCCGACGAATCCCTTCAGGCTGATCATGAAGCCGGTGTCATAGTAAATGGTGGTGATCGGAGCGACGAGAATGCCGGACACCGCCCCGATCAGGGCAGCGAGCGCAAAGCTGAGACGGCCGGAGAATTCCGAAGAAATGCCGACCAGTCGCGCGCCGACGCGATTGATGGCGGTGGCGCGCAGCGCCTTGCCGTAGGTGGTGCGGCCGAACACGAGCGCCAGCAGCACGATCAGCACTAGCGCGGTCACGATCACGCCGATGCTCTGGCCGCTGATGGTGAGGACGCCGACCTGAAACTGAAGAGCGGGGAACATGCGGGCGCGCAGACCCTCGCCGCCGAAGAACACCAGCCCGAGGCCGGTGAGCACATAGTGCGCGGCCACCGCGATCACCAGCAGCACCAGCACCGAGGCGTTGGCGAGCGGCTGGAACGCCAGGCGGTACAGCATCGGTCCGAGCGGCATCACGATCGCGATCGTCACGACCACCTGCAGCAGCAGGTCGTCCGGCCGCGACGCCGACCACCGCGCGGCGGCGGCGATCGCCAGCGGCAGGGCAATATTGAGAAGCGTACTCTCCGGCAGCGATTTCAACGATCTCCGGCGCAGCGCCGCGAGACCGTCAAGCACGGCAACGATGATACCGCCGCCGATCAGCACATATATGGTGCCGGGCACCTTGCCGGATTGCAACGTTGCCAACGAAAGCGCCGCGTAGGAAATGAACTCGCCCTGCGGCACGAAGATCACGCGCGTGACGGTGAACACCACGACGAGCGCGAGGGCGATCAGCGCATAGATCGCCCCGTTGGTCACCGCATCCTGTGACAGCCACAGCGCGATCGCCAGATTCATCGGAGCGCGTTCCGATCAGCAGACATTTTCCCGCTCTTCCGGCGCAAGCGACGGAGCGTATCGATCCCGGCGAGCCCGATGGTCCCCGCTTTCGCGGGAACGACCTCCACTGACGGCCGATCCGATTTCATCGGATTGCCCTTCCGTTGATCTCTGGCAGGGAAAAGGGGAAGGCGATGTTCCCCTTTTCCGATTCGATCGATTGCCCGTGCTACTTGATTAGCCGCCACTCGCCATTCTGGACCTGCACCAGCACGCGGGCGCGCTTATCGACGCCGTTGTGGTTTGTCGGGCTCATATTGTAGATGCCGTGCGTGCCGACGACGTTCTTCACGTTTTCCAGAGCGTCGCGCAGCGCCGAACGGAATGCCGGCGTGCCCGGCTTCGCCGTCTTGGCAGCGATGGGAACGGCGGCATTCAGCAGCAGAAAACCGTCATAGCTGTAGCCGGCAAATGCGTTGCGAGTGCCGGCGCCGAACTTTTTCTCGTAGCGCCTGTCGAAATTCAGCGCGACCTTCTTGATCGGATTGTTGTCCGGAAGATCCTCGGCCACCATGAGCGGCCCGGTCGGCGCAATGGCGCCCTCGACGTCCTTGCCGCCGACCTTGATGAATTCCCGGTTCACGGTGCCATGGTTGTGGTAAATTTGTTTCTTGTAGCCGTGCTCGACCAGGGAGATCTGCGGCAAAGCGTCGCCGGTACCCGATCCGCCGACCACGACCGCGTCGGGATTGACCGCGATGATCTTGAGCACCTGACCGGTGACGCTGGTGTCGGCGCGCGCATAGCGCTCGTCGGTGACGATCTTGATGCCGGCCGGTCCGCACAGCTCTTGCATCGATTTGTAAACGATGTCGCCCCAGGAATCGGAGAAGCCGATATAGCCGATCGTCTTCACGCCGTGGGCCTTCATATGATCGACCACGGCGCTCATCATCAGCGTGGTCGGCTGCGGCACGATAAAGGTCCATTCGAGCTTGCTCGGCGGCAAGGCGACCGGCGAAAGCGCCATCAGCGGCGTCTTCAGCTCGTTGGCGATCAGCGCGAGCTGGGTCGTCGACGGCACCGCCACCGAGCCCATGAAAGCGTCAACCTTGTCCTGCGTGATCAGCTCTCGCCCGTTCTTTGCCGCTTCGGTGGCATTGGTCTTGTCTTCGAGAATGATGAACTTGACCGGATAGCCGCCGATCGTCTTCGGCATCAGATCGAAGGCATTTCTGTAATTGATCCCGAGCGAGGCGCCGGGACCGGTCGTGCCCATGGTGAGGCCGATGGTGACCTCCTGCGCCGCCGCGGTCCCGGCGAGACCGACCGACAGCGCAACCGCTAACAGCAACTTTCGATACATGACATTCCCTCCCGTGCTGTGACTTCACGCTCACTTCCACGGCCTCCGCCGTGATCCATGCCGGCGACGCGGCGCGGTGACCTAAGCCACGATACCCTCCGCTGCCAAAGCTGCAATGTCCGATCGCGCAAAACCCGCCTGCGCCAGCACGTGATGCGTGTCCGCCCCGTATTTCGGCGCAAAGGGCAGATCGCGCGCGGCGCCGTCGATATCGACCGGCATTGGCTGCATGTGAATGGTCTTGCCGCCCGGCAGCGCGGTGCGTGTGAGCTTGCCCTGGAGCTGCGGCAGGGCGCTGACCTGGCGGATGTCGAAGATGCGCGTCGATGGGATCGTCGCCGAGCGCAGGTCGGCGAGAATCTCATCGACGCCATGACGGATCGTGACCGCCGCGATGTCGCGATGGATCGCTTCGCGTTCCTTGTGGCGGCCTTCATTGGTGACGCGCGTATCGTTCGCGGCCGGTGCGAACTTTGCAATCGCGGTGAGACGGCGCCACTGCACGTCGCTGCCGATGGCGAGATACACGAAGCCGTCGTTGGCGGGATAGACGTTGGTGGGAATGAATTTTCGGTGCTCGTTGCCGGCGCGCGTGATCTCGCTCGGCGCGCAATCGAAGTCGATCAGCGGCAGCACGGTGATGAGCCAGGATGCGGCCGCCTGCAGCATGGAAACGTGGATCGCCTTGCCGCGTCCGGTCTCGCCGCGTTCTAACAGAGCCAGCATGACATTGGCATAGATCTCGTCGCCGGCCTTGAGGTCGATCACCGGCAGGCCCATCTGCGTTGGCGATCCCTTGGGATCGCCTGTCACCTCCATATAGCCGCACATCGCCTGAATCACGGGGTCATAGCCGGGGACGTCGGGATAATCCGGTCCCATGGCGGAAATGCCGGCCCAAATCAGGTCGGGCTTGACAGCCGACAGCGTCGGATAATCGATCCCCAGCGCCGCGTAGCGCGACGGCAAGGTGTTGCAGCAGAACACGTCGACATCAAGCGCGCTGATCAGGCGCCGCAGGATTTCCTGCCCGCGCGGATGCTTGAGGTTGAGCGCGATCGCTTCCTTGCCGACGTTGGGCGCAACGAAATAGCTGCGCCGGTCATCGTCGGCGATCCGGCCGCCGATATAACGGTTGGGATCGCCGGGCAGGCCGCCGCCCGCCTTCGTCGCCTCGATGCGGATGACGCGCCAGCCGAGTTGGGCGAAGCGCAGCGTCGCCGATGGCAGCGACAACGCCTGCTCCATGCTGAGGACGGTGCGCGGCTTCATGCGGCGGCGATCCAAGTCGGCGGCTGCGAATTCGAGTGCAGGGCGCGGTAGACGTTCTCCGGGGTGAACGGCAGCGCCGTGATGCGCACGCCGGTGGCGTTGTAGATAGCATTGGCGACGGCCGCCGCGACACAGATCGCCGGCGCCTCGCCGACGCCCTTGGCGCCTTGCGGTCCTTCCCCATCCATCGTCTCGATGAAGGAGACGTCGATCTCGGGGATTTCCGGCGCGGTTACCAGCTTGTAGTCGCGAAAATTCGGGTTGCGGATGACGCCGTTCTCGACGATCAGGTCTTCGGTCAGCGCGTAGCCCTGGCCCATGACGACGCCGCCCTCGATCTGGCCCTCGATGCCGAGGCGATTGAGCACGCGGCCGACGTCGTGCGCGCCGATGACCTTCAACAGCTTGACGATGCCGGTCTCGGTGTCGACCTCGATCTCGACCACCTGCGTCGCCCAGGCGTAGGCGGCCGAGACGTCGCCGCGGAACTCCTTGTCCTGCTTGTGGCTCGGCGGCTCGTAATAGAAGGTCGTCATCACGAGCTCGGCTTTGTCGGAGAAGTGCAGCGATCGAATGAGCTTGCCGATCTCGATCAGCTTCTCGCCGGTGGCCTTGTCGATCACGCAGCCCTCGCGCAGGTCGAGGCGCTCGGCCGGCCGCCCGAACTTCGAGGCAGCCGCGGCCAGGATTTTCGCCTTGGCCTTGCGCGCGGCGCCGAGCGCAGAATTGCCGGCGATGAAGGTGGTGCGCGAGGCATGCACGCCGACATCCCACGGCTTCACATCGGTATCGTTGTTGACGACCGTGACCGCCGACAGCGGCAGCCCCAGTTCCTCGCAGGCGAGCTGGGCGAGCACCGTCTCCGAGCCCTGGCCGATCTCGGAGGCCCCGGTGATTAGCGTGATATGGGCGAAATCGTCCATCTTGATGATCGTGCCGCAGCCGTCGGACGGATAGATCTTGGCGCCGCCGCCGACATGCAGCATCGAGGCCATCCCGACGCCGCGCTTGACCGGGTTGCCGTCGTTCCATTTCCCGCGGGCGGCGCTGAACTTCGCCTGATAGTCGCTGCGCGAGGCGGCCGTCTGCAGGCAATCCTTGAAGCCGCAAGACTTGAAATGCATGCCCTGCGGCGTGACCTCGCCGGGATCCTGCGCGTTGATCAGCCGGAACTCGAGCGGGTCCATGCCGATCGCTTCCGCGAGCTTGTCCATATGTGCCTCGACGGCAAAGGTCGCCTGCAAATTGCCGTAGCCGCGGAAGGAGCCGGCATAGGGATTGTTGGTGTAGATGGCGCGCGTGCGGTAATTGCAATTCGGGACGCGGTAGAGCGAGGAGATGGTCTGCATCATGACAAACGGCGTGGTCGCGCCCCAGGACGTGTAGGCGCCGTTGTCGTGCACCGTTTCGACGTCGCGGAACGTCAGCCGGCCGTCGCTGCGGCAGCCGGAACGCATCTTCAGGAGCACCGGCTGGCGGGTCGGCGAGGCCATGAATTCCTCCTCGCGCGAGAAGATCAGCTTGACCGGCCGGTGCGTGATCTTGGCGAGATAGATGGCGATCGGCTCGAAGGGGTAGATGTCGAGCTTGGAACCGAAACCGCCGCCGATGGGCGGCTGAATGATGCGGATGCGGCCGGGGTCCATGCCGAGCAATTCGGCGAATTCGCGCTTGTGCAGGAACGGAACCTGCGTGTTGGAGTAGAGCAGCAGGTTCTCGCTGGCATCAAACTCGGCGATGACACCGGACACGCCCATGCAGCAATGCGTGACATAGTGCAGCCGGAACACATCCTCGACAACGACGACGGATTCCGCCTCGCCGTTGGGGATGTCGCCCTGCCCGTAATTGAAAGTCATCGCGACGTTGTCGTGTGAGGCTTTGTGCACGACTTCCCGCTTGCCGTCGGGGCCGGTGACGATGAGATCCTCGCCATGCAGCAGCGCGGCACCCGGCTTGAGTGAATCTTCGGCCGTGGCGACGATCGGCAGCGGCTCGTATTCGACCTTGATCAGCTTGACGGCCGCCGCGGCGATATCTTCGGATTCGGCGGCCACCGCGGCGATCTCGTCGCGCGGGCTGCGCACGCGATCGCCTTTGAGCGGCAGATGGTCCTTGGCGACGCCGATCGGGCGCTGCCACGGAACATCGGCTGCGGTGATAACGGCGTGCACGCCGGGCAGCGCCCGCGCCGCGCCGGTATCGATCGCAACGATGCGGGCATGCACCTCGCTCGATCGCAGAATCTTGGCGTGCAACTGGCCGGGTAGATCAATGTCGTGGATATAACGGGTCTTGCCACTCGCCTTCTCCGGCGCGTCCATCTTGGGGATGCGCTTGCCGATGAGCGAACCGTCGTATTTCGGCTTTTCCATCGCGTCCATGGGACAGCCTCCTAGCTCGAGGCCGCAGCGGCTTCGCTGATCGCCTCGACGATCTTCTTGTAGCCGGTGCAGCGGCAGAGATTGCCTTCGATGCCGCGCCGGATCTGCTCCGGCGTCGGGCTCCTCACCTTCTCCAGGAGATTTCTTGCCTGCATGACGAAGCCGGGCGTGCAGAAGCCGCATTGGACGGCCCCATATGCGACGAAGCTTTTCTTCAGCGCCTCGGTGCGCGGATCCGACACCAAGCCTTCGATGGTGACGATTTCGCGGCCGTGGCAATCGGCCGCAAACATCAGGCAGGCATTCGCCGAAAGGCCGTCGACGTTGATGGTGCAGGCGCCGCATTCGCCCTCGCCGCAGCCATATTTCGTGCCGGTCAGGTGCAGCTCGTCGCGCAGCATCTCGAGCGCGCTCATGCCGGGGGAGACCGTCGTGCGCACGTCGACGCCGTTGAGCTTGAAGGCAACGTCAATTTTGGGTGACATTATTGAGCATCCTTCGCAAGACATTGCGCACAAGCTCGCGCCGGTACCATGCCGAGGCGCGGATATCCGAAATCGGATGGATGTCGGCGGCGGCCGCCGCGAGCGCCGGCTCGATCGCGGCCGGCAGCGGTTGGGAGGCAAGCGCGGCCTCCGTCTTGGCGGCGCGGATCGGGGTCGGCGCCACGGCGCCGAAGGCGACCCGCACCTGGCGCAACCGTTGCCCGTCGCGCACGGCGCCGAAACCTATCGCGATCGCGGAAATGTCGAGCGCCGGGCGGGTACCGAATTTATAGAATTCGCTGAAGAAGCCGTCGGGCGGCAGCGGCACTTCGACCGCGGTCAGAAGCTCGGTCGCGCGCCGCTGGGTGCGGCCGGGGCCGACGAAAAACTCGGCAAGCGGCAGCGTTCGCCTCGCCGCCGCGCCGTTCACCTCGCTCGTAAGCTCGACGCGCGCATCGAAAACCAGCAGCGGCACCAGCGTATCGCCGGCCGGCGAAGCGTTGCAGATATTGCCGCCGATCGTCGCCGCGTTGCGCAACTGCTCGCTGGCGAAATGATCGGCAGCCTGCCACAGGGCATTGAAACGGTTCTTGACGAGCGCGCTGTCGAGCAACTCGGTGATGGTGGTCAGCGCGCCGAACCGCACGCAGTCCTGCGTCCCGCGGATGCCCCGCAGCTCGGGCACATGTCGGACGTTCATCAGCATCCGCTGGAAACGGGCACGGCCTGTCTTGCTTTGCGGCATCAAGTCGGTACCGCCGGCGAGAATGGTCGCCTCGCCGGTGCGCAGCAGCGCCACCGCCTCGGCGAGCGAGCGCGGCGCCGCGTAAGTCTCGATCGCCGCGACGCCTTCTTCTGGAGCGACGGCCGGGCGTCCTGTCGTTGCCGGTTGCGGACTCACCTCATGCTCCGTACAGCTTGGTTGCGGCCGCGGCCGATATCAATCCGTCGCGCACTTCCTCCTTGAGCTTGGCGCGGCTGCGCAGCTTTGGATCGCCGTAGCCACCGCCGCCGCCCGCCTGCTGGTGGTAGTGGGTACCGCGCGGCACGCCGGCGAGGAGGTCCTTGTTGCGCGGCGTCACGACCCGGCCGTCCGGATAGGTCAAACGGATGAAGTTGAGCATGCCGTTGCCACCGCCGAACAGGCCGAAGGCCGGCTCGAAATCGCCGTCGCCGAAGATGACCACCTGTGTGTCGTCAGAGCCGATCTCGAACATCGTCTCGACGCCGAGGCCGCCGCGCCACTGTCCCGGGCCGGCCGAGTCGGTCAGGTATTCGTGGCGGATCAGCCGGTGCGGAGTCTGCTGCTCGAACATCTCGTAATCCTGATCAAGGACGCCGCCCGAAGCATCGATCATGCCGATGTGATCGTAGCCGTCGGTGCCGCGCAGCGCGCCGGAACCGCCTTTGAGCCCCATGAAGCCGATGTCGACATATTTCTCCTGCTTCTGCGGATCGATCCCGGTCGTCAGCGAACACAACAGGTTGTTCCACCCGGCGGTGACCCGGTCCGGCATGACCGGCGCGAGTGCGCGCTGAATCGCTTCCGCGTTGGGCGGACAGAGGTGGTTGCCGAACGTCGTGGCCTTCGGATAGGCGGCGTTGAGAATGGTGCCTTCCGGGATCACGATCTCGATCGGCGCCACCATGCCCTCATTGTGCGGGATGTCCGGATTGACCATCTGCAGCAGGGTGAGGATGGTCGCCGAGGCGCTCGAGGTAAAGGTGCCGTTGACGAAGCCGTTGGTCTGCGGGTCGGTGTCGCTGTAATCGAACTTGATGCGCTTGCCGTCAACGGTGATGCTGACGCGAATGGTGAAGATCGATCCCGCGTGCCGGCCGTCGTAATAGACGCGCCCCTCGCCCTGATAGCTGCCGTCGGGGATGGCGGCAATCTCGCTTTCCATCATCCGCTGCGTCGCCTCGAACAGCGCCTCTTTGTGCGCCTCGAAACTGGCGCGGCCGTATTTTTGCAGGAGCGACAGCATGCGCCGCTCGCCGACGCGGCAGGCGCCGATCTCGGCCTTCATGTCGTGCTGGACGATGTCAAAACGGATATTGGCGAAGATCAGGTCCCAGACATCCTTGCGCAGCTTGCCGCGCTCGTAGATTTTCACCGGTGGGATGCGCAGCGCTTCCTGCCACACCTCGATAGCATTGGGATTGTAGCCGCCCGCGACCGCCCCGCCGATGTCGGCCTGATGGCCCTTTACCGCGGTCCAGGCGACGAGCTCGTCTTCAAAGAAGATCGGCCTGTACACGGCGACGTCGTTGTTCTGATTGCCGAACGAGAACACGTCGTTGTGGAAGATCACGTCGCCCGGGTGGATGTCATCGCCGAAATAGCTGCGGATGTATTTGCACACGGGCGCCAGCGAGAAGGCGAGGATCGGCAGGTTCTCGGTCTGCTCGAGCATGCGTCCTTCGGCGTCGTAAAGGCCGGTGACGTAATCCTTCGCCTCGCACAGAATCGGCGAGCGCGTCGTCTGCTGCATCGAGATCGACATTTCGTCGGTGATCGAGCGAAAGGTGCGGGCATAGACCGAGAGCAGGATGGGGTCGATTGTCATGCCGGTACCCGTTCGCGTTCGAGGCAAGACTCCACCAGGTCTTCGCGGCCCTTGCGGTAAAGCGTCAGCGAGCGGTGGCCATCCATCAGACAGTCGAAACTGCCCGACACGAACACCGCGGTCGTGACCGTTTCGATAACGGCGGGACCCTCGATCCGGTTGCCGCACCGCAGGCGATGGCCGTCGTAAACCGCGGCGGGCTGAAACGACGCACTTTCCGGGAGGTAGACGGTGCGCCGGCCCTTGAGCGCGTGCCGCGCATCCCCGCCGCTATGACGCTCGAGCGCGTAAGTCGGCCGCTCGATGGCACCGATCGCCTGCAGCCGCACGTTGATGACCTCGATCGGCGCGCCTTCCGCTTCCAGGCTGTATCCATACAGCCGGTTGTGCTCGACGTGAAAGGCGCTCGCGACGGCCTGCCGATCGCGCGCTTCGATCGCCTGCGCCGGGACCTCGAAGGAAACCTCGTGGTATTGCTTGACGTAGCGGCAGTCGAAGCGGACGCGGTAGCGCCGCTGCACGACGGCGACGCGCTCCTCTTCCAGCATGCGGTCGCCCTCCAGCCGCATCTCGCCGAGCAGATCGGCGAGGCGCGCCCAGTCGAGCGCGTCGAGACGCGTGACGAAGGTGCGCACGAAATCGTGCTGCAGCTCCGACAACAGCATGCCGAACGCACACAAGACCGAGGCCGACGGCGGCACGACCTGCAGCGGGATTTCCAGTTCGTTGCAGATCAAACAGGAATGCATCGGTCCGGCGCCGCCGCCGGCGACGTAGACGAATTCGCGCGGATCGAAGCCGCGCTTGATGGTCACCTCGCGCACGCCCTGCGCCATGTTGTTGCAGGCGATGCGGTACATGCCGGCGGCGGCCTCCTCGACCGAAAGCCCCATCGGTCGCGCGATATGATCGGCGATGGCGCGTCGCGCCGCCTCGACATTGAGTTGCATGCGACCGCCGGCGAAATATTCCGGATCGAGATAGCCGAGCACGAGATTGGCGTCGGTGGTGGTCGGCAGCGTCCCGCCCTTGCCGTAGCAGGCCGGGCCCGGATCGGCTCCGGCGCTCTGCGGGCCGACGCGCAGCAGGCCGCCCTCGTCGAGCCACCCGAGCGAGCCGCCGCCGGCGCCGATCGTGTGAATGTCCAGCATCGGCAGCGCAATCTTGTGGCGCGCGATTTCGCCGTCATTCACGGTGACCGGCGACCCGATCGCGACCGAAGCTTCGAAGCTCGTGCCGCCCATGTCGGTCGTGATGCAGCGGTCGGTGTTGAGGGCGCGGGCGAAATAAAGTCCGGCGGCCGGTCCGCCCGCCGGCCCCGACAGCAGCGTCAGCGCCGCTTTCTCGCGGGCAAGCTGCGGGGAGATGACGCCGCCGTTCGACTGCATGATGAGCAGCACGCCGCGAAAACCGGCGGCCCGCAGCCGGTTGACCAACTGGTCGAGATAGCGGTTGAGTTTCGGTCCGACATAGGAGTTGAGCGCCGTCGTGCTCACCCGCTCGTAAAATCGGATCGACGGCAAGAGATCGGTCGACACCGTGAGAAAAGCCTCGGGCAATTCGCGCCGCACGAACTCGGCCGCGGTGCGCTCGTGCACGGGATTGGCGAAGGCGTTCATGAAGCAGATCGACACCGCTTCCACCTTCTCCTCTTTGCAGAGGGCGACCGCCGCACGGATGTCGTCGAGGTCGAGCGGCTCGATCTCGGCGCCGTTGCGGTCGAGGCGGCCCCCGATGCCCTGGCGCAGATAACGCGGCACCAGCGGCGTGACGTTGGTGTAGCGATTGTCGTATTGGCGTTCGCGAATGCCGCGCCGCATTTCCAGCGCGTCGCGCAAGCCCTTGGTGGTCAGGAGCGCCGAACGCGCGCCGGTACGCGTGAGCGTGGCGTTGGTTGTTACCGTCGTGCCATGCACGATGGTATCGACCGCGCCGATGAATTGCCCAAAATCCGCCTGTGGCTGCAGGATTTGCGCTATTTCCTGTAATCCCGTGAGAACGGCAACCGAGGGATCGTGCGGCGTCGACAATACTTTGTGGATCGGCGTGTCGAGGCCGTGCCCGGCCACGATGAAGTCCGTGAAGGTACCGCCGACGTCGATCCCGATCTTAAGACCCATGAACGTCTACCCGTTGTCGCCGACCATGCGCGCCTCACGCGGCCGCAGCCGCGGCGACCGCCAGCCGCAATTCCTCGCGTTGCACCTTGCCGAGCGCGGTCCGCGGCAGGCTGTCCAAGAAATGCACCGCCCGTGGCCGCTTATAGCGGGCGATGCGGTCGTCGAGCAGCGCCATCACATCGGAGGTGGTCACGCGTGCGCCTGGCTTGAGCACGAGCGCCGCCACGACGACTTCGCCCCAGCGCTCGTCCGGACAGCCGACAACGCAGGCTTCGGTGATCGCGGGATGCTCGAGCAGAATGTTCTCGATCTCGGCGGGATAGATGTTCTCTCCGCCGGAGATGATCATGTCGTGCTTGCGTGCGACGACATGGAGATAGCCCTCGGCATCGAGATGGCCGAGGTCGCCGGAATGGTACCAGCCGCCGCGCAGGGCCTCGGCGGTCGCCTGCGGCGCATTCCAATAGGCCATCATGATGCTTGGGCCGCGCACCAGAATCTCGCCGTCCACACCGACGGGAAGATCACGGTCCTCCTCGTCGACAATGCGGAGCGCGCAATAAAGCGCGGGCAAGCCGGCGGCGCCCGCCTTGCGCGCCGCATCCTCGCGGCGCACATAAGCCGCGATCGGACACGTCTCGGTCGAGCCGTAGACCTGGATGAGCGGCACGCCGCTGTGGTGCACCCGACGCACCAAGGCTTCCGGCACGATGGTCGAGCCGGTGGTCACGACGCGCAGGCTGGAGAGGTCGGCCGTGCTCCAGCGCGGGCTGTCCATCATCGCCGCGAGCTGCGCCGGCACCAGCACCGCGAGCGTGATGCGCTCGCGTTCGATTATCTCGAAGGCGGCATCGCCATCGAAGCGCGCGTGGAGAACGACGGTCGCGCCGGCATGCAGGGCGGGCACGGTCTGGATGTTGAGCCCGCCGACATGAAACATCGGCAAGGTGGTGAGCACGCGGTCGGCGCTGGTGAGATCGTGCATGTGCACGCTGTTGATCACGTTGAAGAACAGCGCGCCCTGCGTGAGCACGACGCCCTTCGGCAGGCCCGTCGATCCCGAGGTGTAGCACAGCAGCACGGGCGCCCGGTGCGCGGGCGTTGACGCCGGCTTGGTCGCCGCCGCCGGCGCGATCGCGTTCCAGTCGTCCCAGGCAGTCGGCGCACCGCCCGCGCCGCCCGCGCCGCCGAGGGCGAGCCAATGCGCCGTCGGCAGGCCGTCGTGCAGCGCCTGCGCATGGGCGAAGAAATCAGGCGCTGTCAGCACAAGGCGGGGCGCGGCATCGGCCAGGACACGGGCGTGTTCTGCAGCGCTCAGGCGCCAGTTGAGCGGCAACAGGATCGACCGCTGCCGCGCGCAGGCGAACAGCAGCGCCAGCATTTCCGGATGATTGAGGCCCAGGAAGGCGACCACATCGCCTTCGCCGATGCCGAGCGTCTCAAGTCGGCCGCGCGCCTGCGCGACGCGCGCAGAGAGCGTCGCGTAGTCAAGGTCCTCGCTGCCGAAGCGAACGGCGATCTTCCTCGGCGTGAAGGCGGCATGCCGTTCGATCGGGACGGCGAGGTCCATGGCGCTATCCGTGATCCGAGACCTTGAGCACCACCGCCATGGCGGTGTCGCCGGCGGCGCAGCCCGCGAACAAGCCATAACCGCCTCCGCGCAGCACTAATTCCTCGATCAGTTCGATGATCGCACGGGTGCCCATCGGCGCCTGCGGATGGCCCCAGACCAGCGAACAACCGAAGTTGTTCATGCGTTCGAGCGGCACGCCGGTCTGGCGGGAAAACAGCACGTCGTTCACGGCGAACGGATTATGCGTCTTGATCGCATCGATCTGCGTTATGGGCAAACCTGCCTGTTCGAGCGCGCGCCGCGCGGCCGGGATCGGCGCTTCCGGCATATAGGCGAGATCGGCGCGCGCGAGGCCGAAGCCGAGGAGGCGGATGCGGATCTTTGCATCGCGGCTCAATGACGCCGCCTTCTCCGGCGAGGCGACGATGATCGCGGCATTGCCGTCCGCCGGATGCGTCTGCCCGCCGAAGGTGACGCTACCGCCCTCCATCACCGGCTTGAGCTTGGCGAGGCCTTCAGGCGTGGAGAACTTGATCCCCTCGTCCGTTGCCAGCGTCGCCGCGGTCTTGCGGAAAGAAGGATCCGGAACCGCGAAGGGGAGCGTCATATAGCGCTTTTGGAACTTGCAGTCGTCGGCCAGCGCGTCGCGATACTGCGCCTCGCGCCGCAACACCACATCGTGCTGCTCGGCGGCGGTGATCTGATGCTTGGTCGCGACGTTCTCCGCGGTCTTGATCATCGCGTGGCCGCCGAGCGGGTCGTGATTGAAATTGTCCATCACCCAGTCTTCGCTCGCGCCGGTGCCGCCGGCGCCCCTGGGATTCGGGTAGTAGACATGCGGGCCGTTCGAGGTGCGATCGCAAGTTACCGCGAGCACGCTGTGACATTGTCCGGCCTCGATATCCTGGGCGGCGCAAAGCAGCGCGCGCACGCCGGTCGCGCAGGCCTGCATCACGGTCGAACCGCTGACATGAGGCAGTCCCGCCATGCCGGCGACCCAAGGCATTCCGTAGAACGAATGCTTCTGCGGCACGGTGAAGCCGAGCACGCCGGACTCGATCGCTTCGGCGGGAATCTCGCGCTTGGCCAGTTCCTCGCGCAGCGTCTGCGCCGCGAATTGCAGCGCATTGAGGTTGGCGAATGCGCCCTGCCAGCGCGCGAAGGGCGTGCTCCAGTAAGCACCGTAGGGAATCTCAGCCTTGTACGCCATGGCCATTGGGTCGCCCTTTTTGCCGTCCGATCGCTTCTTGCAGGATGCGTTTGGCCTCGCCGAGATGATCGCGCATGGCCACGGCGGCATCCTCGGGCTTGCCGGCGGCGAAGGCGCCGGTCAACCGCTTCAGGCCCTTGAGCACGACCGCCCGCGTCTTCGGCTCGCCGAGGGTGAGCACGCGCAGATAGCGCACGTGGTCGGCATAGAGTTCGATCGCGCGCAAAAGCCGCGTGTTCGGAACCCGTTCGAGCCAGGCGGCGCGGTAGCGGTAATTGGCGTCGCTGAACGCATTCGCGTCATCCGCCGCATGCGCCGCCACCATGGCTGCGAGCTGGTTGCGCAGCGGCTGCAACGGCTTGCGGCCACTGAGCCGCCGCGTCACCTGGCTGATCGCCTCCGGCTCGAGCAAGAGACGCAATTCGTAAATATCGTCGATGTCGCTGCGCGACAACGCCGGGAGGACGAAGCTGCGCCCCGACGCCTGGAGGAGACCCTCGCTCGCCAGGCGGGCAAGCGCTTCGCGCACCGGCGTGCGCGACACGCCGAGCTGGGCAGCGAGCGCCTCCTCCTGCATCGGCTCGCCACCGGCCGAGCGGCCCGACAACAAATGGTCGCGCAGCGCCAGATAGGTGCGATCACCGAGCGAGGCCGGGCGGTCGAGCGCCTTGAGCGAAACCATGTGAGCTCGCCGGTTGCGGGAGGACGTACTCTGTGTACTGTATACGAATACGACCTGCCGTCAATCGCCCGCGCGCCGGCGCGCACGCCATGATCGTCGTCTACGAAATCGCCTTTGCCGTCCCGGCCGGAACCGGCCCGCGGGGCCTTTCAGTGCGCCTGCGAAATGCCTTTGCGACGTTACCGGGCCTCGCGTGGCTCGACCTTTATGCGCCGGCGGTGGTCCCGAGCCACGATCCCTACGTGCAGGATGGTCCGGCGCCGGCGCATCTCGCCATACTTGCCTTCGTCTCGCCTGGGGCGGCGGCGCAGGCCGCGAGCACCCCGGCCTTCATCGCCGGCCTATCGCACTTCGCTGCGACGACCTTGACGGCCATGCACTATCTGCCCAGCGCGGTCGCCGGCGCGGCCAGCCCGGCGCCGCTCGTTGCGCCGTTCTCCTATGTCGTGCGCTATCACCGGCCGGCCGACGACGAGGCGGCGTTCGTCAAGCATTATTTGGAAGGCCATCCGCCGCTGCTTGGACGGCTGCCGGGCGTTCGCAACGTGATGTGCCATCTCCCACTGCCTTGGCGCCATCCCGACGGACCGCCGCCGGCCGATTACATGCTCGGCAACGAAGTGGCGTTTGACGATGTCGCGGCCTTCGACGCGGCGATGGCCTCGCCGGTCCGCCACGACTTGCGCGCGCACTACGGCACGCTGCCGCGCTTTACCGGCCGCAACACCCATTTCGCTTTTGATCGCACGCGGCTTGTGGGCTACCACAGGGGATGAAACGAATGCCTCCTGCCGCACATCCGGGCCGTTTGTTGAAGCGCGAGTTGCGCGCGCGCGGACTGAGCGCCGATCGGCTCGCGCTCGACATCGGCGTGCCGTCCGGGCGCGTCACCGACATTTTGCACGGCCGGCGCTCGATCTCCGCCGACACCGCGGTCCGCCTCGGCCGCTATTTCGGCAACCGCGCGCAGTTCTGGCTCGACCTGCAAAGCCAATATGACATCGCGGTGATCGAGCGCGACCGCGGCGGGGAGATTACGCGCCGCGTGCGCCCGGCGGATGCGGCGTGATCGACGCGCTCACGCCACCTGGCGCCAGAGCTGGGTCGGCTCGCGGAAGCGCCCGTAGATATCGATCAGCGCGCGCGTCATCTCGCCGACCGTGGCGTAGGTTTTTACCGCCTGCATCAGCGCCGGCATGACGTTGCGGGCGGCCGCGGCATCCGCGCGCACCGCGTCGAGCGCCCGCTCGACCGCCGCGTTGTCGCGCTCGGCCTTGATGCGGCGC
The DNA here is from genome assembly GCA_021811945.1 of Pseudomonadota bacterium. GTDB lineage: Bacteria > Pseudomonadota > Alphaproteobacteria > Rhizobiales > Xanthobacteraceae > BOG-931. The sequence continues at coordinate 25,008 of JAKAPE010000011.1, forward strand.
AGGCTCTCGACCTGCGCGATCGCGCCCATTTCGTCGTAGGGGTGCAGCTCGACGTTCGGCTTTTCCTCCTCGCTTTCGACGTAGCAGTTGACGCCGACCTTGCGCAGCGTGCCGTTCTCCAGCGCGCGCTGGCGCTGATAGGCATATTCCGAGACCCTTGCTTGGATCACGCCTTCGGCGACCGCCTTGACGATGCCGCCCTGCTGATCGACCCATTTCATCGCCTCGACGATCTTTTCTTCCATCTGGTTGGTCAGCGTCTCGACGTAATAGGAGCCGCCCAGCGGATCGGCGGTGTCGGTGAGGCCGATCTCCTCGATCAAGAGCTGCATCGTGCGCAGCGACAGCCGCTGCGCCTTCGGCGTGGGGATGGTGTAGGCCTCGTCGTAGCAGCACAGCGCCATGGTCTGTGCCCCGCCAAGCGCCGCGATCAGCGCATAATAGGCGCCGCGCATGATGTTGTTCTCGGGCTGCTCGATCGTCAGCCCGAAGCCGCCGCCGCCCGCGATCATGCGCAGCCATCCGGACGAGGGGTTTTTGGCGCCATATTCGTCGACAACGATCTTGGCCCAGCGGCGGCGGCCGGCGCGGAATTTCGCCACCTGCTCGAACAGGTTGCCGAAGATGTTGAAATTGAAGGACAGCCGGCCCGCGAATTCGTCGATGTCGAGGCCGCGCGCCAGCGCCGCATCGGTATAGGCCTTGGCGATGGAGAAGGCGTAGCCCATCTCCTCGGCGGGCGTCGCCCCGGACTCGCGGATGTGATAGCCGCAGACGCTGACCGGACTGTATTTGGGCGCCACCTTGGCGCAATATTCGATGGTGTCGGCGACCAGCTTGACGGAAGGGTCGACCGGGAAAACCCATGTGCCGCGGCCGATGAACTCCTTCAGAATATCGTTCTGCGCCGTGCCGCGCAGCCTGCTGATGTCGTAGCCGCGCTTCTCGGCCATGGCCAGATACATGGCGATGAGAATGGCGGCGCTGCCGTTGACGGTCAGCGACACGGTAATGGCGTCGAGATCGATCCCGTCGAAGGCGATCTCGAAATCGCGCAGCGTATCGACCGCCATGCCGACGCGGCCGACCTCGCCCATCGCCTCCGCGGCGTCGGAATCGTAGCCGCATTGCGTCGCCAGGTCGAAGGCGACGTTGAGGCCGGTCTGGCCGTTGGCGATCAAATATTTGAAGCGGGCATTGGTGTCGGCGGCATTGGCAAAGCCGGTATATTGCCGCATCGTCCACGGACGATGCCGGTACATCAGCGCATGGATGCCGCGGGTAAAAGGCGGCTCGCCCGGCCGGCTCAAGTCGGGCGGCGCGCCGGCGGCGATGTCCTCGACGGTGTAGAGCGGCTTGATTTCGATGCCGCTCTCGTTGACGACGCGGCGCACGCCGTCATGGACGGAGCGCGGTCTTGCCGAGGCTTCTTTGCTTGGAGCGATTTTGCTTGAAGCGATTTTGCTTGAAGCGGTGCTCATCGCACATTCTCCCGGATGAAGGCTACGATGTCGTCGGTGCGGCTGCCGGTCGGAAAGATCCCGCGATAGCCGAGCTGCCTGAGGACCATGCGGTCGGTTTCCGGAATATTGCCGCCGACGATCCATAGCTTGTCGTGCAAACCATGGTCAAACATCAGGTCGCGCAGGCGCCGGCACAAGGGGATGTGCGAGCCGGAGAGGATCGACAGGCCGATCACATCGGCATCGACGTCGCGCGCCGCCTTGACGATGGCCTCCGGGGTCTGGCGCAGGCCGGTGTAGACCACGTCGAAGCCCGCCCGCAGCAGCGCGTGCACCACGACCTTGGCGCCGACATCATGGCCGTCGAGGCCGGGTTTGGCCAACAGCACCTTGATCTTGCGTTCGCTCACTCGGACAACTCCTTGGCAATGATCAGCTTGAGAATTTCGCTGGTGCCGCCGCCGATCAAGGTGAAACGGATGTCGCGCAGGTGGCGTTGCACCGGATATTCCATGCTGTAACCGTAGGAAGCCATGATGCGGGCCGCCTTGTCGCAGATCTGCAGCGCCGCTTCGGAAGCGAACAGCTTGGCCATCGCGGCTTCCTTGTGGTGCGGCTTCTCGTGATCCTTGAGCCAGGCGGCATAGTGCACCAGCCGTCGCGCCGCTTCGAGGTCCGTCGCCATCTCGGCGAGCTTGAGCTGGATCGCCTGAAAGCGATTGATCGGCTTGCCGAACTGCTGCCGCTCGCCGGCGTAGCGGATCGCCTCTTCGAGGGCCCCGCGCGCCCCGCCGAGGGCAAGCGCGCCGGTGACGATGCGGATTTCGGCGAGCAGCTTGCGCAGATGAACTTCGCCATCGCCTTCCTCGCGGGAAAGCCGATGCGTATCCGGCACGAAGCAGTCATCGAAGGCGAGTTCCGAGGTCGGCAGCGCCCAAACGCCCATCTTCGCGATCTCTTTGCCGATGTGCAGGCCCGGGAAGTTTCGCTCGACCAGGAAGATCGTCAGCTTGCGGGCCTCGCCGGCGCGCGCGAAAACGGTGAAGAAGTCCGCGACCGGCGCCGAGGTGACCCACATCTTCTGGCCCTTGAGCGTGTAGCCGCCGTCCACCTTGCGCGCCGAAGTGGCGATGCCGCCGAGATCGCTGCCGGCATTGGGCTCGGTGATGCAGATGGCGCCGATTTTTTCGCCGCGCAGCGCTGGAACAAGCAATCGGGCGCGGATATCGGCATTGCCCAGCATCTCCAAGAATTTGGTACCCATCAGCGACTGCATGGTGGCGCAGCCGGCAAGCGACATCGAGCCGCGTGCGATCTCCTCGAGCGCAAGGCAGAGCGTCACCAGGTCGAGTTCGAGGCCGCCGACCGCTTCGGCATAGCGCATGCCGAAGAAGCCGAGCTTGGCCAGTTCTGCGAACAAGGCGCGCGGATAGGCGTGCGCCTCATCGATCGCCGCCGCTTGCGGGACGACCTTGTCGTCGCAAAAGCGCGCAAAGGTCTCCTGGACCTGCCGCTGTTCCTCGCTGAGTGCGAAATCCACGATCTGTCGCCGCTCCTCGTTCTGGTGTTTCCCTAGATGAGCGATCCGCCATGCGCCATCCCGCCGTCGATGGTGACGACGGTGCCGGTGGTATAGGCGGAGCGATCGGAGGCGAGCAACGCCACCATTGCGGCGATCTCCTGCGGGGTGGCGGCGCGCTGGAACGGAAACGGTCTGGCCAGCTCCTTCCAACGGTTCGGGCTGCCGAAGCGGTCCTTCGCTTCCTTGTGCATCAGCCCGACCAGGCGCTCGGTCGCGACCGGTCCGGGATTGATGCCGACGACGCGCAGCCCGTCGCGGTGGCTGGTGCCGCCGAGCGCGCGCGTGAACGCCATCAGCGCGGCATTGCCGGTGCTGCCGCAGATATAGCCGGCATCGAGCCGCTCGCCGCCATTGCCGAGAATGTTGATGATGACGCCTTTGCCGCGCGCCTTCATCAGCGCGTAGAAGGCGCGCGTCATGTTGATGTAGCCGAACACCTTGAGATCCCAGGCCTCGCGCCAGCGCCGCTCGTCGATCTCGTCGAGCCGGCCGCGCGGGATGGCGCCGGCATTGTTGACGAGGATGTCGACGCCGCCGCAGGCGCCGGCGAGCACGTCCACCGACTTGCTGTCACTCAGGTCGAGCGGATAGGTGGTTACGGTGACCCCTGTCGTTCCTGCGATCTCCTGGCGTACCGCTTCAAGATCGGCGGCGCCGCGCGCGGTCAGCGCGACCGCGACGCCTTCGCGCGCCAGTTCGAGGGCGATCGCCTTGCCGATGCCCTTCGAGGCCCCCGTGATCAGGGCGCTGCGCCCATGCAAACCGAGTTCCATCGCTCCCTCCCTTCACCGCTGCACTCGCTCAGCGCCCGCCCGGCTTGCCCTCGACTTCGATCAGCCGCACTTTCTTGCTCTCGCGCGGCAGGCTCTCCGGCGGCAACCACTCGATCGAGGGGCGAAGGCGCAACTCCTGCCGGCAGCGCGCGACGAACTCGTGCTCCAGCGTGCTCAGCGCCTCGCCGACAAGCCCCGCCGCATGCTCGATGGCAAGCCGCAGCGGTGGCTCAACGAGCGGTCCCGGACGCGGCAAGCGAATGCGGAAATGGCCGGTGACGCGCGGTTGGAACGAGACGATGAGGTTTTGAACCGCTTGCGGATAGACGTTGACTCCCTTGACGATCAGCATGTCGTCGGCGCGGCCCATGATCTTGAAGCGCAAGCCGGGCCAGCCGGAGGGACATGGCGAGGTCCACACTTCGATAATGTCGCCGAGCGCGTAGCGCAGGAACGGACCGCCTTCCCAGTCGATGAAGGTGAAGACCATCTCGCCGCTGGCGCCGTCGACGAGCGGGATTGGCGCCTTGCTGCACGGATCGACGATCTCAAGGATGCAATGGTCCTCGGAGACGAAATACATGCCGCTATATTGCTCCGGCGGCTCATCGCGCGAGATGCCATGAAAGGCGTGGCCGCCGCCGGTATGGTCGAAAATCTTGGCGCCGAAGCCGTCGGCGAGCGCGCGCCGCACTTGCGGCATGCCGCCGCCCGGCTCGCCGGCGCAGAAGAACCAGCGCAAGCCGAGTTTATGCGCCGGCTTGCCCGCGAGCCTGGGCGCCTCTTCGATCAGATAGAGCCCGAACGACGGGGTGGCTACGATGGCCTGAGGCCGCAGCATCTCGATATGCTCGATCACGCGCCGTGTGCCGCCTTCGATGCCGACCGGCACGACGCAGGCGCCGAGATGCTGGATGCCTTGCGACAGCGGCAGGCCGCCGGTGAACATGCTCAGCGACAGCGCCTGCAACATGATATGGCCGGGGCGGATGCCGGCGCGCCAATATTTGCGCGCGTGCATTTCGTTGATGACCGCGACATCGCGGGCGGTGACGGCGTAGAACGTCGGCATCCCGGTGGTACCGGAAGTGCTGTTGATCCGCACCACCTTTTCGATCGGCGCGCAATTCATCAGGCGCAGCGGATCGCCATGGCGTTCGAGCGACTCGGCTTGCGCGCGGCGATGTTCGTCCTTGGTCGTCAGCGGCAGGCGGATGAAATCCTCGAAGGAGCGAATGTCGTCCGGATGAGCGCCCGCCGCGGCGAATTTTCCCCGGTAGAATTGCGAATTGGCGTGGTTGTAGGCGAGCTGCCGCCTGAGCCGTTCGAGCTGCAAAGCGCGCAGCGCCTCGCGCGACAGACGTTCGATCGCCTCGTTCCAGAGCGCGCGGTCGGGATCGCCGTGCATCACGGCTGCTCCGCGCCGGGGCCGTGTGCGCAGATTTCAAACAGAACACCTGTCGCCCGGTCGCGCTCGAAGAACGCCACCGTGCCATGCGCGCCGCGCCGGGGAAAACCCGGTTGCACGCGGAACCCGGCCGGCGCCAACCGTTCGAGAGCGGCATCGACGCCCTCGACGGCGACCGTGAGGTGATTGAGACCGTTTTCGTCACCCATCACTGCGCGCGCGAAAGTCGCCGCGCCGTCATAGGCGATGAGTTCAAGCGCGACATTTGCGGTGTGGAATTCGGCGATACGCAGCTCGAGTTCCGGGAGGTCGCGACGCTGCGGCGCGAGGCCGCCGAGCAGCGCCGAGAAGCGCGCGATGGCGGCGTCGAGGTCGGCAACGACGATGCCGATATGATCGATGCGCGGCAGCGTCATGCCGACCTCCCGCGCAGCGCGCGCGTAGCCTCTAAATCAGCATCGAGTGTCGTCGGATCGATCACCACGCCGTAATCCTCGCGCGCCCTGGCAAGCGACACAAATCCATTGCGCACGTCGGTGACAACCTGCTCGACCGGGCGTTCGCGCGGATCGCCATAGCCGCCGCCGCCGCCGGCGCGCTGGCGCACCACCGAACCGCGCTCGATGCCGCGCACGATCTCCTTGGATCGAGGTCGCCGCACGCTCCCTCCCGGATCGGTGATGGTGATTTCGTTGAGGCTGCCGGGTTTGCCGCCGAAAATGCCGAAGCCGCGCGCCTCCTCGTCGACGCCGTCGCCGAACACCACGCCGGTGACATCGTCGCCATCGATGCGCAATTCGGTGTCGACGCCGAGACCTCCGCGCCAGCGGCCGGCGCCCGCCGAGTCGGTTGCGTATTCGTGGCGGATCAGAACGTGCGGGTCGTGAATCTCAAACATCTCATAGTCCTGCGCCAAAAGCCCGCCGCCGCAATTGATGAGACCGATATGGTCGTAACCGTCGGCCCCGCGGGTTGCGCCCGAGCCGCCCTTGAGAGCCAGAAAGAGAATATCGACGTAAGGGTGGCGGCGGCGCGGATCGGTGCCGGCAAGGGTGAGCCCGAGCATCCGGTTCCAGCCCGCCGTCACCATCTGCGGGACGGCCTGGGCGAAGGCGCGGAAGATGGCGTCGGACGTCGGCCCTGTTAGAGTATTGCCGAAGGTGGTCGCGGCCGGGAAGCGCGCGTTGAGGAACGAGCCCTCCGGATTGATGATCTTGAGTGGCCGCAGCAGGCCGGCATTGTGCGGAATGTCGGCATCGATCAGCATCAGGAACGTGAGCAGCAGCGCCGAGGCGGTGGCCGAATAGGGCGCATTGACGAAGCCCGGCGTCTGCGGCGAGGAGCCGGTGAAGTCGAAGATGATTTCGGAGCCGGCGACGGTGACGGCGAGCTTGATCCTCATCTGCGATCCCGGCGTGACGCCGTCGTAGAAGGCGAGGCTCTCGCCCCGATAGGTGCCATCCGGGATCGCCTCGATCTCCTTGCGCACCATCCGCTCGGTGCTGTCGTAAAGATAGTCGATATGCGCGAGCAGCCGCTCGACGCCGTAGCGCGCGACGAGCTCCTTGAAGCCGCGCTCGCCGACCAACGTTCCGCCGATCTGCGCCTTGATGTCTTCCTCCACGATCTTGAGCCGGACATTCGCGAAGATCATGTTCCAGACATCCTTGCGCAGCCGCCCGCGCTCGTAAACCTTGACCGGTGGGATGCGCAGCGCCTCCTGCCAGACCTCGCGCGCTTCCGGATTGTAGCCGCCGCGCACCGCACCGCCGATGTCGGCCTGATGACCCTTGCAAGCGGACCAGGCGAGGAGCCGCCCGTCGGCGAAGATCGGACGGAACACGGCAACGTCGTTGTTCTGGTTGCCGCCGGAGAACACGTCGTTGTGCAGGATCACGTCGCCCGGCGCGATATCCTCGCCGAAATAGCGCAAGACATGCTCGCAGCTCGGCTGCAACGCGAAGGCGAGCACCGGAATGTACTCGGTTTGCTCGAGCATGCCGCCTTGCGCGTCGTAAAGACCGGTCGCGAAATCGCGCGCCTCGTTGAGAATGGGCGATCGCGTGGTGCGCAGGAGCGTGAACCCGATCTCCTCGGTGATCGATTTGAGCCGCCGCTGCAGCACCGCGGCCAAGACCTGGTCGATGGCGGCGGTCGGGACGATCACGGATGTGGTCATGTCTGACTCTCCGCGGTCAGCACGCTCGTGCCGACGGCATCGACAGCGAGCGCAAATCCATCCGGCAGGATGATCGTGGTGTTCACCGTCTCGATCACGGCTGGGCCCCGCATCCGGTTGCCGTGGCGCAGCCGGTCGCCATCGTAGACAGCGACCTCGGCGAAGCCGCCGCGTTCCGGGAGATAGATCGGGCGCGCGCCCTTGCGCGCCGCCGTGGCATCCTCGCCCGCGTGCGGCTCCGCCGCAAGCACCGGCTTCTGTACGAGGCCGGTAGCGACGAGGCGGATATTGATCAGGTCGACAGCAGTACGTTCTTCGCCGAGGTCGTAGCCATAGAGTCGATTGTGCTCGCGATGGAACAAGCTTCGGATGGCGTCGAAGTCGGCACTGCGCAACACCGCCTCCGGCACATCCACCGTGACTTCGTGATATTGTCCGCTGTAGCGCAGGTCGAGCTGAAGGGCGAATCGCCGTCTGTCGGCAGCGACCCCCTCCGCCGCGAGCAACGCTTGCCCTTGCGCGAGCATATCGTCGAGCTTTGCCAGCACGGCCTTGTGGTCGAGCAACGCGGCGTCGAGCGTGCCGGCGTGGCTGCGCACGAAGTGATGCTTCAGGTCCGAACGCAGCATGCCGGCAGCGCAGAAGATCGCCGCTTCGCGGGGGACGAGCACGCGGCGGATGCCGAGCTCGCGGGCGATCATGCAGGCGTGGATTGCACCTGCGCCGCCGGCGCAGATGAGCGGAAATTCGCGTGGATCGTAACCCTTCTGGACGGAAATTGCGCGAATGGCCGAGGCCATATTCACATTCATGATCCGGTACATGCCGGCCGCGGCTGCGGTCACGTGAAGGCCGAGCGGCTTGGCGATGCGCTCGGCGACGGCCGTCCATGCCGCCTCGCGATCGAGCCGCAGGCGGCCGCCGGCAAAAAAATCGGGATTAAGATAGCCGAGCAGCAGATTGCCGTCGCTGCAGGTCGGTTCGACGCCGCCTAATCCATAGCAGACCGGCCCCGGCTTGGCGCCGGCGCTTTGCGGGCCCATGCGCAAGAGGCCGCCCTCGTCGATCCAGGCGATCGAGCCGCCACCGGCGCCGATGGTGACGATCTCCATGCTCGGCAGAGCGAGCGCCATGCGCTCGACGCTGCCGTTGTTGGTCACCGCGGGAACGCCGTCCTTGACCAGGGCGGCATCGAAGCTGGTGCCGCCCATGTCCATGGTGATGAAGCTGTTCTCGCCGTGCGCCGCCATGTAGGCGAGGCCGGCCACGGGCGCCGCCGCCGGTCCCGACAGCAGCGTGCTTGCCGCGAGATCGGCAACCGCGCGCGGAGCGCTGACGCCGCCGTTCGACTGCATCACCAGGAGGATACCGCCGTAGCGGGCAGCCGCAAGCATTTTCAAGAGGTTATTGAGATAGCGACCGAGCACGGGCCCGACGGCGGCGTTGAGGACCGTGGTGCTGACGCGCTCATAGAAGCGCACCTGCGGCAGTACGCGCGAGGAGACCGAGAGGAACACGTCGCCAAGCAGTTCGCACAGCCGCTTCGCCGCCATCTCCTCATTTGCAGAGCAGGCATAGGAATGCATGAAGCAGACGGCAACGGCCTCGACTTTGGCCGCACGCAGCGTTTCCGCGGCGCCATCGACGTCGGCGATATCGAGGGCGGTCATGATCTCGCCCTCGGCGTTGACGCGCTCGGTTATCGGCAGGCGCAGGGTGCGCGGCACGAGCGGCGCCGGGGCGCGATACTTGTTGTCGTAGAGCTTCTCGCGGATGCCGCGCCGCATCTCCAGCGCGTCGCGAAACCCGCGCGTGGTGAGAAGGCCGGTGCGCGCGGTCTTGCCGGTCAATATCGCATTGGTCGTCACCGTCGTGCCGTGCACGATGATGTCGACGCCCGCGAGGAACTCGGACAGACCCCGCCCGTACTCCTGCGCCAGCTCGGTGAGCCCGTCGATCACCGCAATGGACGGATCGTCCGGCGTCGACAACACCTTGCGGATGCGGTTGCCGCCGGCCTCGTCCATCACCAGGAAGTCGGTGAACGTCCCGCCAACGTCGATGCCGATCCGCAAGCCGGCCGCGCGCGGAGCCGTTGTTGGTATGTCGGGGGCTGCGGCTGGCATGCGGGAGCTGCTGATCAATTCGAACGATAGCGAAGGTCACGGTTTGGCCGCGCGCGAATCGCCGCGCACGGCAATTCCAGAAATATCTTAAATTTCAACTATTTTACGCGCAATAAGGGCGCGACATTGGCGGACCAGTCAATTAAGTGCACTGTCACCGTAATGCGTAATGGCCGTGTCAAGGAGAAATCGCCGCAATTACATAGGTACAAATAACGGCCTCTGCCGAGCTTTTCGATTCCAGATCAAATGCTTAGCCGAAAACTCGCGGCAACTTCGGACTA
>JAKAPE010000225.1 GCA_021811945.1 Pseudomonadota bacterium
CGGTGGCAGCGCCACTCAGACGGGTCGATAAATGGCCGCCGCAAGCAGCGCTTGCATGTGGCCGCATTTGTCATGACCGCGAACGCTTCACGCAAAGCGGAATCCTTCACATCCTCTCAGGGTGACGGAAAATAGGGTGGTGTTTATTGCCGCTGGTATAATGTCACTTCATTCGCGCCTTGACCGGGTCTTTGACGTTTTCGAACTTGGCGATCTCGACGTTGCGTACTCGTCCGTTCACCCTCTCGACGCGGCGAATGTAGACCGTGTTGATGATGTCGCGCGTCTGCGGGTCGATCATGACCGGGCCGCGCGGGCTCTCTCAACGCATGCCTTTGATCGCCCTTATCAGGCTGTCGCCGTCGGCTTTGCCACCGGTCTTCTTGAGCCCTTCGTAGATCAGGTGCATGCCGTCGTAGCCGCCGACTGAGAAGAAGTCGGGATTGCGTTTGAACTTGGCGTTGTAGGCGGCGACAAATGCCTTGTTCTCCGACGAGTCGTGCGTGTAGTCGTAGTGGAACGCGGTGATGATGCCGATCGCCGCATCGCCCATGGCCTTGAGCGCGCTCTCGTCGGCCAATTCTCCTTGCCCCATGAGCTTGATCTTGCTCGGGTCCATCCTGCGCTCGACCAGAGCCTTGGCCAAAGCGACCGGCTGCGAGCCGCCCGGCACGAAGACGAAGATGCCGTCCGCACCGGAGTCCTTTGCCCGCTGGACGAAGGCGGAGAAATCCGGATTGGCCAGCGGCACTCGGGCCGAGCCGATAACTTGACCGCCGGCCGCCGTGAAGGCGCGCCGAAACGAGCTCTCCGCATCCAGACCCGGTGCATAATCGGACACCAGCGTGAAGACCTTTTTCACCCCGTTGTGGAAGGCCCAGGTGCCGAGCGCCTCACAGTTCTGCGGCAAGGTCAGCGACGAGCGCACGATGTATGGCGATTTCAGGGTGATGATGGACGTCGCCGCGTTCATCACCACCATGAGTTTCTTGGCCTCAGTGGCAAGCTCGGCGACTGCCAGCGCTTCCGGCGTGATCACGAAGCCGGCAAGGATGTCGACATGGTCGTTGACCAGCAGCTCCTGCGCCAGACGCTTGGCCTGGTCGGGCGCGCCGGCGGTGTCCTTGCGTATCAATTCGATCTTTTTGCCGGCCACCACGTGGCCGTGCTGTTTCATAAAGAGCTTGATGCCGTCGTCCATCTGCGCGGCGGCGTCGGTGAATTGACCGGTATAGGTCATCAGCAGGCCGATCCTGACGGTCTGCTGTGCATGCGCCGATAGCGGCAGCGCCAGCAGCATCGCGAGAAAGAAGAAGCCGACGATTGCCTTTCTCATTGTTATCCTCCCTGTAACAGACCCCGGCGAGCGCTCGCGCTATAGCGCCATCTCAGTCAATGCCCGCCAAGCCGGAGCGCGATTGGCAAGATTACGCCCCAACGAGATCGCGCACCGGCGCTACGGCCAGAGTTCCTTGCTGGCGAGCTTTGCTCCCTCCGCCAATACGGTCAGCTTGGCCCAGGCGATCTGCGGATGGATACGGCCGCCCAAGCCGCAATCGGTTCCGGCGATGACGTTATCCCGACCGACGATCTCGGCATAACGCACGATCCGGTCGGCGACCACCTGCGGATGCTCGACAATGTTTGTTGCATGACTGACGACGCCGGGAATGAGCACCTTGCCGTCCGGCAATTTCACGTCGCGCCACACCCGCCATTCATGCGCGTGCCGGGGGTTGGCGGCTTCCACCGAATACGCGCCGGCGTGGACGCTGAGCACCAGGTCGACGATGTCCCGCAACGGAATGTCGGTGGTATGCGGTCCGTGCCAACTGCCCCAGCAGATGTGATAGCGGATGCGATCCTCGGGCAGGCCGCGCAGCGCGTGATTGAGCGCCTCAATCCGGACCCGCTCGTATTTCTTGAACTCTTCGAGCGGCGGCTCTGGATTGATCATGTCCCAATTGTCCGGCAGGCTCGGATCGTCGATCTGCAGCACCAACCCTGCCTCGACGATGGCTTTGTATTCCTCGCGGAAGGCGTCGGCCGCAGCGAACAGGAACTCCTCCTCGGTCTTGTAGTAAAAATCCTCGCCGCGGGCGAAGCTTCCAGGCCCGACCGAGCACATGAAGCCTTCCGTCGCACCGGCCGCGGCCAGCGCCTTCTTCAAGTTGGCGATGTCAGCCTCCAGTGCCCGGTGCCCGGTATATTTGATCGGTCCGGTACAAGCCGGCCGCTGCACCGGCCGGCGCGCGGCACTGCCCAGCAAACCGCCGCTCGAATCCGGATCCTGATAGAACGCAGCAAATTCTTGCCAGTCCCGGCGGTTGGCGAACGAGGCGAGCGCCACTTCCGCCACGCTGGATTTCGTATGCCTTGGCTTGGCATCGGCGTGGACCGGCGAAAAGCCGGACATGCGCGCAAAGGCGTAATTCCACCAGGCACCGTAATCGTAGGAGCCGGCGATCGGTTTTCCGAACTCGCCGTCGTCGACAATGTCGATTCCAAGTTCGCGCTGCCTGCGGACGACACCGGCGACCGAAACGGCAAGACATTGCGCGAAGGCGCTCTCGTTCGGCCCTTCTCCCGCGGTTCGCTCCCCGCTTAAGGCAATCAATTCCGGCGGGCGCGACAGGCTGCCTGCATGGGTGGTGAGAATCCGCTTCTCGCTCGATTTCGTCGGCATCTCCCTGCCCATTTTTTCCGGCCGCCACGTCGCCACGCATAGCAGCAGATGGCCTGGTCTGCTGTAGATCGGATGGTCGCCCTTCCGCATCACATCCGCAGCCGTTGAGTGCTAAAAATTAGGATCAAAATTCATAAAATGAAATGGCTCAACCGGCCATATTGGAAGCGCTTCATCGGGTTGCGGCCGGCATGATCAGAACAACCCATCGATCGCAACGGCTACCGTTTTTCCGGTTTAATCAGCGTGTAAAGGGTGAAAGGTAGCCAAATAACAAATCAGTGACTGTCGCCATCGTCTGGCGGTGGAGCCTCAATACGCGGACGATTTCTGAATATAGCCACGTCGTTGTCATCCTCGACGAACAGCAGACGAGGGCCTTTCCTAAAAATTATGTGATCTTGACCCTTGTTGTTGAACAACAAGAAATCCTCGTTCTCTGCAACGAGGACATATCCCATGAATTCCAAGAAGTTGATCGGGAGGCCGTCGATATTGACGTATGAACCCATAAATTCTTACGCAGCCAAGTCCCTCCCAAGAACTTTCTTTTGAACGACATAATCAGGAGATACCGCTTCGCGCCTTCTGTTAAACTTCTCAATCTTGTCGGCCGCGCTAATGTAAAATTCCAGCGCGCGATGAGCCAAGTCGGAGACCGCCGCCTCTGATTCGCCGACCAGACAAAAGTACGGCGCGCGACCCGTGGCCGCAAGCCAAGTTTGGCCGTTCGTCTTAAACCACACTGGCAAGTTTGCGATGTCGATCATCACACGCTCCACTCCCCCCAATACGCGCAATATACGTACAGTAGGCATTCGCCTAGGGCTTGTCCATAGACATTAAGCCATTGAATCCATTAAAAGTTCCCTGATATATTGGCCGCTTAACCTTCGGTTGGTGGCTAGCGGCTGTTTTATGACCTTTGATCCAGCGCGGTCGCCTTCTGCGCCGCCCTGTCGGCAATCGCCTCCAGGTCAGGCGGATTCATCGGGAAGTCTGCTGCGATCCAAGCCGCTTCGGCAGCGCGCATCGCGACCCCGAGAGAGGGCCCGGCCGGCACGCCGCGGCGAACGAAGTCGGCAGACTTGAGCGGGAAAACCGGCGCCGTCCAGCCTTGCGGCAGCGTCGCCAGCGCGCGCCAGGATTCGTCGGCGGCGCCGGATTGCGAGCGCGCCCAGGCGAGGAGCGCGCGGTCGGTGAAGACCTGCGGCTTGAGATGATAAAGCAGCGCGCGCGCCGCGTGCCCGTCGCGGGTCGGCGCGATGCGCCACCAGGGTTCGAGCGCCAACAGCCGCTTCGCTTCGGCATTTGACAGACGAATCCGCTGCGCAAGCCGTTCGGCGTCTTCGTTGACCCATACCGCAAGCGCGCCGAGACGGCGTACGGGGTCGGGTGCGGCCCCGATCTTTTCCTCCACTTTCACCATGTTCTCGAAGCTCGCGATGAACGCGACAGCGCCCAAGACCATGCCGAGAAGACCGCTCTCCGCCATCACCGCGAGCGCCGGCGTGGCGCGCGGCGCAACGAAAAGCTTCAAGAGCTCCATGTGCACGCGTTCGCGCGAAAGCGTCTCGAGACCTGAGCGCCCGCGAATGCAGGCGAGAAAACCCGCCGGGTCGGGCGCGCCCTCCCCGAAATAGGCGTGGAAGCGAAAAAAGCGCAAGATGCGCAAAAAATCCTCCGCGATCCGCGTGTGCGGGTCGCCGATGAAGCGCACGCGGCGCGCTCCGATGTCGGCAAGGCCGCCGACATAGTCGTGCACCACGCCGTCGGCGGTCGCGGAGAGCGCGTTGATGGTGAAGTCGCGCCGCTCGGCGTCGATCTTCCAATCGCGACCAAACTTGACGCGCGCCCTGCGGCCGAAGGTTTCCACATCCTGGCGCAGCGTGGTGACTTCGACCGGCTTGTGATCGACGACAACGGTGACCGTGCCATGCTCGATGCCGGTAGGCACCGCCTTGCAGCCCGCCGCCTCGACGCGGCGCACGACCTCCTCAGGCAACGCCGTCGTCGCCACGTCGATTTCGCCGACCGGCCGGGAGAGCAGCGCGTCCCGCACAGCGCCGCCGATCACGCGTGCTTCCTCGCCGTCGCAGTCAAGCAAAGCAAGCAGACGCGCAAGCGGGCCGTCTTTGAGCCAAGCTGCGTCGCGCAAATGCGCTTGTTGCGTCATCGCATCGCTCCCGGCACCAGCGTGCCGTTCTCGACATGCTCCGGCTTAATGGTCGAATCCAGCGGGGCGCGCGAAAGCTGCCCCAGCACCGGCAAGCTTGCGATCATCGCAACCAGCGGCACGATGACGAGACATCCAACGCGGCGCGGCATCGACGCCGTGGCCGGTGGCGCGGTGGCACGCGTCGCCATCAGAACGACCGCATAAGCCACGAACTGAACGGGAAGCGGCACGATTTCGCCCAATGGCGGCCGCATCATGCGCTGTAGACCCGTTCGTAGAGGTTTCGCAAGATGCCCGCGGTGATACCCCAAATGCAGCGATTCTCGAACGGCATCGCGTAGTATTCGCGCCTGATTCCCTTCCAGTCGTGGCTGCTCCGCTTGTGGTTGACAGGATTCATCAAGAAATCGAGTGGCACCTCGAAGGCCTCCGTTACTTCCCGTGGGTTGAGCGCCAGTGAAAAATCCGGGTCTACGCGCGCGACCGTGGGCAGAATGCGAAAACCGGAAAAGGTGAGGTAAAGGTCGAGATAGCCGAGCGGCTCAACCTGTTGCGGCATCAGACCGATCTCTTCTTCGGCTTCGCGCACCGCCGCAGCGACGGGGCTTTCGTCGTTAGGATCGATCTTGCCGCCGGGGAAGGCGATTTGGCCGGCGTGGCTGGCCAGTTGCCGCGTGCGGGTGGTGAGCAGCACCGTCGGTTCGTCGCGCTCGATGACCGGTACCAGCACCGCCGCCGGCCTGGTAGCGGCAACTCCGGCGCGCTCCCAAACCGCCGGATTGAGATCGAGATCGCCGCGGGCGCTTGACGCCGTCGGATCGGTCAGCGCCGGCGGCACGTCGAGGCGCAGTCGCTGCCCCGCACGATCGAAAAAGTCCGCCATCGGATGCGCCGGCCGCACACGCTCTAGGCTCATGCGACGTCCCTCATCCAGCATCCCGCACTTCGCCGGCCGGCGCCATGGGAAAGAAGACACCCGCCGACGTCACCCCGAACATCGTCAGCCCCTCAAGATCACGCTCCTCGCCGAGTTCGACAAGGTCGAAAAACAGCGCGCGTTTGACCTTCGCCCAGAGATTGCGGCGCACATGAATATAGGGCTTCAGCCCTCCGGTAGCGGTTTCGGGCTCGAAGCGCAGCGCGTGCGCCGGGCCGCATTGAACCCATTCGTCGACATTGGTGCGGAAATTGAGAATGCGGCCTCTCGAGGTTTCCTCGACCATGAGTTCGATGGCGACGAATGGCGCATCATCCACCTTGATGCCGCACTTCTCCGCTGGCGTGACCAGAAAATATTTGTCGCCCTCGCGCTTAAGGATCGATGCGAACAGTTTGACCAGCGCCGGCCGGCCGATCGGCGTCTTGATATAGTGCCAAGTGCCGTCGGCAGCGATGCGCATGTCGAGATCGCCGCAAAAAGGCGGGTTCCACCGCTCAACCGGCGGCGGCTCCCTGTCGATGGCGCTGCGCAACGCGCCGGTGATCGCTTCGAGGCCGGGTGGTCTTTTCTTCGCCATGGTTCGCCGCAAGCGCAAGCTCGCACCCAACATCCCGCGAAGCTTAAGTCGCTCGCGGGATCGTGATCGCCAAGCCGCAATCACGCTGCTGCGAAAGCGAGTACGGGTAGTTTAGCCCGCGTATGCAAGAATCAGCGCAACATGCTCTGATAAGGTTGCGGCATATACTGCACCGCCTGGTGGGGGTGCAAGATCGATTGCCTTACTTCCGCGCAAATGACGCCTATCTGTTCGGGCGCGGATTGCAGCTTACGACAAGGAGTTAGCCATGCTCGTTGGCGGCGGAGACGGGCTCGAAAAGCTCGAAGATATGATCGTGCGCGCGGCCGAATCGACGGCCGATCACGTACGAGCCGCCAAGGCCGCGGTCGGCACGGTCATCTTCGGCCAGGACAAGGTGATCGAGCAGGCGCTCGTCACTGTCCTTTCCGGCGGCCATGCGTTGCTGCTCGGGGTTCCCGGCCTCGCCAAGACCAAGCTGGTCGAGACCATGGGCACGGTGCTGGGACTCGACGCGCGGCGCATTCAATTCACGCCCGATCTCATGCCTTCGGACATTCTCGGCACCGAGGTTCTGGAGGAAAGCCCGACCGGCAAGCGCAGCTTCCGTTTCCTTCCCGGTCCGGTCTTCGCGCAGCTCCTCATGGCCGACGAAATCAACCGAGCCAGCCCGCGCACGCAGTCGGCGCTGTTGCAGGCTATGCAAGAGCAGCACGTCACCGTCGCCGGAACCCGCCACGATCTGCCAAAGCCGTTCCATGTGCTTGCCACGCAAAACCCGCTGGAGCAGGAAGGCACCTACCCGCTTCCTGAAGCCCAGCTCGACCGTTTTCTCATGGAGATCGACGTCGGCTATCCCGATCGCGACGCCGAGCGAAAAATCCTGTTCGACACCACCGGCGCGGAGGAAACGCGCGCCAAGCCGGTGATGAGCGCCGAGGATTTGATGAGCGCGCAGCGCCTGGTGCGGCGTCTCCCGGTCGGCGAATCCGTCGTCGAGGCGATCCTCGCTCTGGTGCGCTCGGCCCGGCCGGGGCCCGAAGGCGGCGAAGCTGCCAAGCCGATCGCCTGGGGCCCGAGTCCGCGCGCCAGCCAAGCGCTGATGCTGGCGGTGCGCGCGCGCGCGCTTCTTGAGGGGCGGCTGGCGCCTTCGATCGACGACGTGCTTGATCTCGCCGAGCCGGTGCTCAAGCATCGCATGGCGCTGACATTCATGGCACGCGCGGAGGGCGAGAATATCGAGGCGGTCATTGCGCGCCTCAAGTCGCGGATCGGGTAGACAGGGATCCAAAGAGCCGATGACGGCGACCGAGCCTAGGCGCAACTCCTATCAAGATGGTCCGGCGGTGCAGCGTGCGGTCGGTGACGGCCGCACTCTTGCTGCGGCCATGCCGCGATTGATCCTCGAAGCCCGGCGCGTCGCGGCCACCGTCATTCACGGGCTGCATGGTCGCCGTCGCGCCGGATCTGGCGAAAATTTCTGGCA
>JAKAPE010000226.1 GCA_021811945.1 Pseudomonadota bacterium
TCTCCACGAAGAAGCCGAACACCATAAATTCGTAGAACTCGAGAAACGATCCGAGCGATGCGAGGGCGATGTTTTTCTTCTGTTCGCGCGTTAACCAGATAGCGCCGATTGGGGACGATGAATTTCGAACATCAAGTGCTATGCCCGACATCAATTCCTCCCTGATCAAAGCTTGTTGTGTCGCGTTCGTATTTCTTTCGGTCATCCTCCTTCTGTGAGCAATATACCCGCTTCCATAACAGTTATGCCGTAGATAGTATTGGGAGCAGGCCCCGGGGCGCGGAGGGCCAGCACCTCATATAAGAAGGTCGGCTAATCAATTAGGGTTCAACAAGTCCGCTATGGGTCAAAAGAAGTAATGCCATCATCGAGCAGAGATTGCCGCTTCACCCCGAAAGCCGGTATGCCGACGGCCACGCTCGCGGCGTTGAGATTACAGCGATTTGCGAATAGCGGAATTGAGTTGTTCTTTGACTATTCGTTATTCCCTGTTCGCCACTCGCCATCCGCAAATCTTTCCCTGACGGCCCTCGCTTTATCCGGATCGGCGCGCACGGTCATGGCGATGCGGCCGGTTTTTTCGTCGATCGCCTTGTGCATGACCTCGGTGTGGCGGTAGAGCCAGCTCAATCCCGCGCCGTCGGCGGCATCGAGGGAAAGTTCGATCAGTACGCGGCCCGCGGCGAGGCGCGCCTCGATGGTCGTTTCGAGGGCGTCGATCCCCTCCCCTGTGAGCGCCGAGACCGGCACCGACCGTTCCGCTGCGGGCTGGCGTTCGGCGGCGTTTTTGAGGCGCAGCCGCGCGTCGGCGTCGAGCCGGTCGATCTTGTTCCAGACCTCGATCAGCGCCCGCTTGCCGCCCGCAGCGTGCCGATCGATGCCGAGCTGGCCCAAGACCTTTTCGACGTCGCGCCGTTGCGCCTCCGCGTCTTCGCGGGAGACATCGCGCACGTGCAAAATCACGTCGGCCTCGGTCACCTCCTCCAGCGTGGCGCGGAACGCGGCGATCAGCATCGTCGGCAGGTCGGAGATGAAGCCGACCGTGTCGGAGAGGATGATGCGCGCGCCATGCGGCAGTCTGAGCGCGCGCAATGTCGGATCGAGGGTGGCGAACAGCATGTCCGCGGAAAGCACGTTGGCCTGCGTTATGCGGTTGAACAGCGTCGATTTGCCGGCATTGGTGTAGCCGACCAGCGCCACAGTCGGATAAGGCACGCGGCGGCGGCTTAAGCGGTGCAGCTCGCGCGTCCGCTTGACCTTGGCCAATTCGGCCTCGATCTTGGCCAGCCGTTCCTCGATCAGCCGGCGGTCGGCTTCGAGCTGGGTCTCGCCGGGCCCGCCGAGGAAGCCGAAGCCGCCGCGCTGGCGCTCGAGATGAGTCCAGGAGCGCACGAGGCGGCCCTTCTGATAGGTCAGGTGCGCATGCTCGACCTGCAGCGCGCCTTCGCGCGTGCGCGCGCGGGCGCCGAAGATTTCGAGGATCAGGGCGGTACGATCCAGGACCTTGGCGTTCCAGGCCTTTTCCAGATTGCGCTGCTGCACCGCCGACAGCGCGCAATCCATCACGACGATCTCCGCTGCCAACGTTTTGACGAGGCCGGCCATCTCCTCGACCTTACCCTTGCCGAGATAGGTCGCCGGATGTGCCAGTTTGAGCGCTACAATGCCGGATTGGCCGACGTCCAGGCCAATGGCCGTGGTAAGGCCGACCGCTTCATCCAGGCGGGCCGCTGGCCCGCGTTGGGCAGCGGCAACAGGCGCTCTGCGCCGCCGCAACACCGGTTCGATGACGAGCGCGCGGCCACTCGCCGACCCCCCCGCCTTCCGCTTCCCTGCTTGTGGGGAAAGGTTCGGAAGGGAAAGAGAAGGCTTATCGCGACGGCGCGGCTCCAATTAGACTGTTTCCCCGGCCGGCGCCTCCTCGGCGCCTTCGAAGAGCTGAACCGGATGGCCCGGCATGATGGTCGAAATGGCGTGCTTGTAAACGAGCTGCGAATGCCCGTCGCGGCGCAGCAGCACGCAGAAATTATCGAACCAAGTCACCACGCCTTGCAGCTTCACGCCGTTCACCAGGAAGATGGTGAGCGGGATTTTATTCTTGCGGACGTGGTTCAGGAAGGTGTCTTGCAGGTTTTGTGAGCGGTCGGCTGCCATGACCGTTGTTTCCGTTCTTGTACCGCGGGCCCCAGCCCCGCGGATCTTTTCTTAAGCTTTACGTAGGGTAGGCCGGGCAAAGCGAAACCCCCCACACCGCGCGACAACGTGACGGCGTCGCGTCGTCCGCCGATCCTACCAATTCCCTTGACCAATCCTAATCCTACAGGCTCCCTCGCTTCGCCGCGGATTTTGGATGGGCCAAGCCGCGCATTAGAGGGTACTGCGGGCGATGATGCAAGCCTATACAATGGGATAATCCGAATAGTCGATCCCCCCTTGACCGATTGAGCAATCGGATCCTTCACCCTACCTCCGCGTAACGATGAAACTCCCGCCTTAGCGCTGTGGCGATTGGGCCCGGCTTGCCGTCGCCGATTGTGCGGCCGTCGATGCTGACCACCGGCAGCACGATTTGTGTGGCCGATGTGACGAAAGCTTCGCGCGCGGCATAGGCCTCTTGCAGCGTGAACGGCCGCTCCTCGAGCAGCAGCCCCTGCGCCTTGATCACGTCGAGCAGCACGGTGCGAGCGACCCCCCGCAAAATGGCATGATCGGCCGGCCGCGTCACCACACTGCCGGAAGCCGCGACGATCCAGGCATTGGCCGAGGCGCCTTCGGTGACCTGGCCGTCCTTGTCGACGAACCAGGCGTCGCGTGCGCCTTGCTCGACGGCGGCTTGTCGCGCCAACACGTTGGGCAGAAGTCCGATGGTCTTGATGTCCACGCGGCCCCACCGGTTGTCAGCAACGCTGATGACACCAATGCCGTTGGCGGCAAGCGCCTCGCGGCGCGCTTTGTTGAGCACGCGGGCCGTGACCACCACGCTCGGCACCACTTCCGGAATCGGAAAGGCATGGTCGCGCCGCGCCATGCCGCGGGTGATCTGGACGTACGCGATGCCGTAGCCGATGCGGTTCTTCGCCACCACTTCGCGCAGTACAACGCCGAGCGCGGCGAGCGACATTGGCGGGCGGATGCGCACTTCGACGAGCGAACGCATCAGCCTGGCGAAGTGGCGCGGCGCATCGACGAGGCGACCCTCCCGCACCTCGCAGACCTCGTAAACGCCGTCAGCGAACTGGTAGCCGCGATCCTCAATGTGGATTTTGGCGTCGCCGAACGGCAGATAGCGGCCATTGACGTAAGCTATTCGGGACATCGGAAATCAGAGGATGGACGACGGAGGACGGACGACAGAGGACAGATATGTCGCAATTCGTCATCCGTCATCCGTCATCCGTCCTCTGTCGTCAGTCGATGCCCAACGCCTTAAGCTTGCGGTGCAGGGCTGAACGCTCCATGCCGACGAATTCGGCGGTGCGCGAGATGTTGCCACCGAAGCGGTTGATCTGCGCCAGCAGATATTCGCGTTCGAAGACCTCGCGTGCTTCGCGCAGAGCAAGGCTCATCAATTGCTCACCCCCGTTGCCGTTGGGCATGTTCGGAATCATGGAGCCGACATCCGGCGGCAGCATCGCCGCCGTAATCACGGCGTCCGGGTCGCCGCCGGCGAGAATCATCACCCGCTCGACGTTGTTGCGCAACTGCCGGACGTTGCCTGGCCAGTCGTGCGACTGCAGTACGGCGAGCGCGTCCTCGCCGATGGTGCGCTTGGGCAGCCCAGTCGTCTGCGAGATCTGCGCCATAAAATATTCGACCAGTTCCGGAATATCCTCGCGCCGCTCGGCAAGCGGCGGCACGCGGACCGGCACCACCGAGAGCCGGTGATAAAGGTCCTCGCGGAATTTGCCCGCTGCGATATCGGTTTCGATATTGCGGCTGGTGGAGGAGACGATGCGCACGTCGACGGTGACCTTGGTCGAGCCGCCGACGCGCTGGAAGGTCTGATCGACGAGGACGCGCAGGATCTTGCTCTGCGTCTCGCGCGGCATCTCGGCGATTTCGTCGATGAACAGGGTGCCGCCGTGGGCCTCCTCGAGCGCGCCGACTTTGCGGCTTTGCGCGCCGTTGCCGACCTCCACGCCGAACAGTTCAACCTCCATGTGCTCCGGCGTGATGGCGGCGGCATTGATGACGACGAACGGCGCATTGGCGCGCGCGGACAAGGCGTGAATGGTGCGCGCGGCGAGCTCCTTGCCGCTGCCCGCCGGGCCGACGATGAGGACGCGGCTGTTGGTCGGCCCCACTTTTTCGATAGTCTGCCGCAGTTGATTGACGGCGGGGGAGTGGCCGATGAGATCGCCCACCAGCGGAGCGAAGTGCTTGAGTTCCTTCACCTCGCGCTTGAGCCGTGAGTTTTCCAACGCCCGTTCGGCGACAAGCAGCAGGCGATCGGCTTTGAACGGCTTCTCGATGAAGTCATAGGCGCCGCGCTTGATCGCGGACACCGCGGTCTCGATATTGCCGTGCCCGGAAATCATCACGATCGGCAATTCGGAATGATCCGCCTTCAGCGCATCGAGGAGCTGGAGGCCGTCGAGGCGGCTTCCCTGCAGCCAGATATCGAGGAAGACGAGGTTCGGCCGACGGACGATTACCGCGGCCAGCGCCTGGTCGCTGTCGGCCGCGGTGCGGGTGTCATAGCCTTCGTCCTGCAGGATGCCGGCGACCAATTCGCGGATGTCGACCTCATCGTCAACGATCAAGATATCGGATGCCATGGTTATACCGCCGCTCTCTGCGTTTCCGCCGGTTCGCCGACAGCCTCGATCGGCTCAGCGGCAAAACGCAATTGCATCCAGGCCCCGCGGGCGCCGGGCATCTTTTCGTCGGCGTCGCGCAGCTCAATATGGCCGCCATGCTCTTCTAGAATGCGGCCGACGATAGCCAGCCCGAGCCCGGTGCCTTTTTCCCGGGTGGTGACGTAGGGTTCGAGCAGGCGCGCCCGGTTTTCCTTAGGCAGCCCGATACCGTTGTCGATTACATCGATGATCACTTCCTTGCCGTCGCGGTCAGCGCTCACGGCGATGCGCCCGCGTTCCCCCGCCCTGCCCTTTCCCGCTTGCGCGTGGGCGAGATTCAAAGAATCCTGCCGCGTGCCTGAAGTCGGCACCGCACCAATCGCTTCGGTCGCGTTCTTGATGATGTTGGTCAGCGCCTGCGAAATGAGCCGCCGGTCGAAGCGCGCCGGCATGGTCTCCGCCGGCAATTCGACCTCGAAATCAATGTCGGGATGGGCGACGCGCATCAGGAACACCGCTTGGCGCACCGTGTCGGCCACGTCCTCGGCGGCGATGACCGGTTTCGGCATGCGCGCAAAGCGCGAGAATTCGTCGACCATGCGCTTGATGTCGTCGACCTGCCGCACAATGGTGCCGGTGCACTGCTCGAACACGCCGTCGTCTTCAGCGATGACTTTGCCGTATTTGCGGCGCAGCCGCTCCGCCGACAATTGGATCGGTGTGAGCGGGTTCTTGATCTCGTGGGCGATGCGCCGGGCAATGTCGGCCCAAGCCGAGGAGCGCTGCGCCGCCACCAGTTCGGTGATGTCGTCGATCGTGATGACGTAGCCGTGCTCGGATTCGGCAGCCTGCTCGCTGGTCACGCGCACGGAGCAATTCCGCTCCTGGCCGCTGCGGCTGACGGTCACTTGGCGCTGGATGAGCCGCTGGTTGCCGTGGCGGGCGGTTTGAAAAATCTCGGCCAGTTCGGGGGCGACTTCGGAGAGGGGACGGCCGAGCGCCTCGCCTTCCGTCCGCGCGATGAGCCGCTCGGCCGAGCGGTTGAGGATGGTGATGCGGCCCTCGGCATCGACGCCGATGACGCCGGCGCTAGCGCCGGCGAGCACCGCTTCGGTGAAACGGCGGCGGCGGTCGATGAGGTCGCGGGCGCGCACGATGTCCTCGTGCTGCGTGCGCAGTTCGGCGGTCATCTTGTTGAACGTCTCGCCGAGGTGAGCGAGGTCGCCTTCCGAGCGCCGCACCGGCACCTGGATATGAAGATTGCCGGTGGAAACCACATTGGCGGCGCCGATCAGCCGGCGGATGGGCGCGACCAGCCGGTTGGCGAAATCGAGCCCGATCCATGCCGAAGATAGGAGGACGATGAGGGCGATGACCGCGAACATCAACGCGAAGGCGATCTGAATACCGAGCCTATGCGCTTCGAGATTGGCATATTCGCCGACGCTTTCCTGTGTGGCGCGCAACTGGTCGACGACGCGGGGATCGAGCATGCGCGCTACGTAGAGATAGGTATCGTGATAACCGTGCAGCTTGACGGCAGCGGCAACATGATCGCCCTGGGGGATGAGCGCGACCTGCGGCTCGGTCTCGGTGATGCGGGACAACAGCTCCTTGGACGGCAGCACGATCGGCTTCGTCATCTTCACGTCGGCTTGCTCAATCGTCGAGCCGTCGGCGCGGATCATCAACGCGGCGGAGAGGCCGCGGGCGGTCGCCTGCGCTGTTAAGAACTTCTGAAAGCGGGCGCGGTCGGAATCGAACATCGGCTTGGCGCGGGCAAGGTCGAAAGCCATGGCCATGATCTCGCCGCGGATCGCTTGCGCATGCTCGCTGACATAGGCGTCGGCGACGATCAGCGACTGCTCGATCATCGCGCGCGTGCGTGTCGAGAAGTAACGGTCGAGGCCGCGATCGAGCGTCGTCGAGGCGACCACTGCGACAAGTACGGTCGGCACCGCGGCGATGACTGCAAACAGGCCGACGATCTGGACATGCAGCCGCGAGCCGGCATAGCCGCGCCGGCGCGCCCGCACCACTACCCAGACTTCACGTCCGATGATAGCGAGCAGGAGTAACCCGGTGGCGGCATTGCCAAGAAGCAGCTTGACCACAACCTCGTGCACCGGCGAGATCGGGGTGAACCCCGAAAGCACCAGAAACGTGGCCGTAGCCGAGAGAAGGGCCACGCCGACAGCGAGCGCTCCGATCAGTCGGGAAGCGACCGGCATCGGTGCCGCTGCAGCCGGGTCGAGAGGGGCGACCTGATCGGCAGTCGTCATACACGCCTACGGGGACTGTAAAGATAACATAGGACGAATGGAGCCCGACCCATTCGCGCCGAATTGATGCATTTGTACAACAATGTTGCCCAAAAACGACAATTTAGGGGCAACCCGGCCGCATGATCTCCTAAAAAACCAACGATGTTGACGGAGAACTGTTGGTAGCGGTTCTCCCCAACCACGCCGCATGATCTCCTAAAAAACCAACGATGTTGACGCGCCCCCCGGGTGATCGTCAAGCAAACTCGATGACAACGGCGTCGACCGCGACGCTATCTCCGGGTTTGACATGCACCTTCTTTATGGTGCCGTCGCGCTCGGCGCGCAGGATGTTTTCCATCTTCATCGCTTCGACGACGGCCAGGGTCTCGCCGGCCTTGATCTCCTGGCCCTCGGCGACGGCGACGGAGACAACGAGGCCGGGCATCGGGCAACGCACCGACTTTTCGCTGCCGGAGAGAGTCTTTATCGGCATCAGCCGCGTGTAGCGCGCTTCACGCTCGGTGTAGACGAACGCCTTCACCTCTATGCCGCGATAGGCAAGCTCAAAACCGTTCGGGATGTGACGCACATGCACGGCGAGGGGCACGCCGTCGAGCGTGCCGGCCCAGACCGGCACGCCGGGCACCCAGCTCGAGGACAGAACGTGGCTATTGCCGTCCTCGAAGATGACCGCGATCTCCTCGCCTTGGCGTACGACTTCCGCATGAAGCTCGTCCTCGCCAAGCCAAATGGCACGGCGGCGCTAGATCGGAA
>JAKAPE010000012.1 GCA_021811945.1 Pseudomonadota bacterium
ACGGCGTGGTGAGTGCCGGCACGATAGATTTTCCCGATCCCGAGGTCTTTGCCCATGCCTGAGCATAAAACCGCATCCCAACCCCAAAGCGGCGATCGCGGTCCCTGGCGTGTTCCGCTAGCGGTGGAGGACATTGCCGAGGCCGGCCTTCACTTCGACCTCGTGGCTGAAAAAGAAGTGCGCGCCGCTGTGGCGCGGCTGGCCGGCCTGCGCGATTTGCCGCGTCTTGAGGCAAGTTTCAACGTAACGCGGTACGGGGCCGGCGGTTTGCATGTCGTGGGTCGCGTTTCCGCCACTGTTGGTCAGACCTGCGTGGTAACGCTCGAACCGCTTGCCAATGAGATCGAAGAGACGATCGACCTGAAGTACGCGCCTCTGCCGCCGGGACGAACCAGCGAGCCGGAGAGCACCCATGAGCAGGAGATGAAGTGGGACGAGCCGGAGCCGCTGATCGGCGGCCGCATCGACCTTGGCGCACTTGCAACCGAATTCTTCATCCTCGGACTTGATCCTTACCCGCGCAAGCCCGGGGCGGTCTTCCGGCCGCCGCCGCACGGCGCTGCTGACGCCGGACCTTTCGCCGCGCTCGCAGCCCTGAAGAAGAGTCGCGATGGCCGCTGATCGCAGTTGTGTGCGCCTGCCGAACCGTTATTGTCGGCGTCGGCCGCTGCTTTCTCTGTTGCGGACCTAGAGGCCGCGAAGTCGTCACATGTCGCAAAAGGTCCGCATTGCTCTCGATTCGATGGGGGGAGACCACGGCCCCGCTATTGTGGTCGCCGGCGCTGATCTGGCGTTGACACGCCATCCCGAATGCGAGTTTGTCTTCTTTGGCGACAAGACGCAGGTCGCGCCGTTCGTCGCCGAACGGCCCGCGCTCAAAGCCGCCTCGCGGCTCGTTCACACCGACATTGCAGTGCGCATGGAGGACAAGCCCAGCCAAG
The DNA here is from genome assembly GCA_021811945.1 of Pseudomonadota bacterium. Taxonomy (GTDB): domain Bacteria; phylum Pseudomonadota; class Alphaproteobacteria; order Rhizobiales; family Xanthobacteraceae; genus BOG-931. The sequence continues at coordinate 942 of JAKAPE010000012.1, forward strand.
CCTTGCGCTATGGCCGGTGGAAATCCTCGATGTGGCTAGCGATCGACGCGGTAAAGAAGAAGCAAGCCGATGTGGCGGTATCCGCGGGCAATACCGGCGCCTTGATGGCGATGTCGAAATTTGAACTCAAGACGCTGCCGGGCATTGAGCGGCCCGCCATCGCGGCGTTATGGCCGACGCTGCGCGGCGAATCGATCGTGCTCGACGTCGGGGCTTCGATCGGCGCTGATGCCGAGCATCTGGTCGATCTCGCGGTCATGGGCGCGGCCACTGCGCGCATCCTGTTCGGCGTCGTACGCCCGACAGTAGGTCTCCTCAATATCGGCGTGGAAGAAGCCAAAGGTCTCGAGCAAGTGCGCGAGGCCGGCCGCATCCTGCGCGAGGCGCAATCGCCCGACCTCGATTATACCGGCTTCGTCGAGGGCGATGATATCGGCAAGGGCAAGGTCGATGTCGTCGTTACCGAGGGGTTTGCCGGCAACATCGCGCTGAAAACAGCCGAAGGCACGGCCCGCCAGATCGCGGAATATCTGAGAACCGCCATGGGCCGCTCGCTGCGCGCGCGCATCGGCTACCTGCTCGCGCGCCCGGCGCTTGCGCAGTTGCGCGAACGCATGGATCCGCGTCGGGCGAATGGCGGCGTTTTTCTCGGCCTCAATGGCATCGTCATCAAGAGCCATGGCGGCACCGACGCCGAAGGGTTTGCCGCGGCCATCGAACTGGGATACGGCGTGGTGCACGAGAACCTTCTGGCCAAGATTACGGCGGCGCTCGGGCGCCAACACAACGAGCCGCGCCAGGCTCTGGGCGGGGCCGCCTCGTGAGCCTGCGGCGTTCGGTCATTATTGGTTGCGGTGCCTATCTGCCGAGCAAGGTCGTCACCAATGCCGACCTCGCCCGCGACCTCGACACCTCCGACGAATGGATCGTGCAGCGCACCGGAATCCATGAACGGCGCATCGCCGCGCCTGGCGAAATGACCTCGCACTTGGCCGCACATGCGGCGCGGGCCGCGCTGGCGCACGCCCACGTCGACGCGCAGTCGATCGATCTCATCGTGCTCGCCACTTCGACGCCCGATAATACTTTTCCCGCAAGCGCCGTGTCCGTGCAGGCCGATCTCGGCATCACCCATGGCGCCGCCTTCGACGTGCAGGCGGTGTGCAGCGGCTTCGTCTATGCCCTGGCGACAGCCGACGGGCTCCTCAAGTCGGGGGCCTTTTCGCGCGCGCTCGTGATCGGATCGGAAACATTTTCGCGCATCCTCGACTGGACCGACCGGTCGACCTGCGTGCTGTTCGGCGATGGCGCCGGCGCGGTCGTGCTTGACGCGCAGGAACAGCCCGGCACGCGCGAGGACCGCGGCATTCTCACCGTCCGCCTGCGCTCCGACGGCCGTTACAAATCGAAGCTTTATGTTGATGGTGGGCCGTCATCGACGGGGACCGTCGGCCACTTGCGCATGGAAGGCCGCGAAGTATTCCGCCACGCCGTAACGATGATCACCGACGTAGTCGCGGATGCGCTGAAGGCGACCGCCTATACCGTCGACGATATCGACTGGTTCATTCCGCATCAGGCCAACAAGCGCATCATCGACGGTTCCGCGCATAAGCTCGGCATCACGCCGGCGAAGATCGTCATCACGCTCGACCGGCACGGCAACACCTCGGCGGCCTCCATTCCGCTGGCGCTGGCCGATGCGGTGGCCGACCGCCGCATCAAGCGCGGCGATCTCCTAATGCTCGAGGCGATGGGCGGCGGCTTCACCTGGGGCGCCGCGCTCCTGCGCTGGTAGCCGTTGCGTTTCGCCCCGAGACGGGCAGGGCGCTCGGGCGAGGGACCGGTGAGGGGCTGGAAGGGGCTGGCAGGGGCTGGCAGGGCTATCGCATATGGGAATCGAAAGGCGAACAAAACCGAATCGTCTTTGGAACACATCGCCGAAGAAAGGCTCCGATTCCCGGTTTGTTCGGGGAAATGCGATTGCCCTGAGGGGCTGGCAAAGGCCGTTGACCCTGTGCCCACAAGCGAATATCGTTGATAATTCAGCACGATATGTTGATCGACGATGGATTGATCGCCGTGCTTGGGGCTGGTGATGTCGGGAAAGACGGTCACACGTGCGGATCTGTGTGAGGCGGTTTATCAGAAAGTCGGGCTCTCGCGCACCGAATCCGCTACACTTGTTGAACGGGTACTCGAGGAAATCACCGACTGCCTTCAGCGCGGCGAAACGGTGAAGTTGTCGTCCTTCGGCTCCTTTATCGTGCGCAAGAAGGGCCAGCGCATCGGTCGTAATCCCAAGACCGGCAAGGAAGTGCCGATCTCGCCGCGCCGGGTCATGGTATTCAAGCCTTCCGCCATTCTCAAACAGCGGATCAATGCCGCTCCGGGAGGTGGCGCGGATGGCGACAGCGGTTAGCGGCGCGTGGTTCTTTTCGGCAATCCGGCTCCCGGCCCGAATCGAGGCCGTCAAGGCCGCGGGCAGCGTTTGCGGGTCATGGCGAATTACCGATGATCTCGAAGTGATCACCGGCGGAGAGTAAGCGCATTGGAAAAAGCGCCGGATGCATTCCGCACCATCAGCGAGGTGGCCGAGGAGATCAATGTTCCGCAGCACGTGCTGCGGTTCTGGGAAAGCCGCTTTGCCCAGATCAGACCGATGAAGCGCGGTGGCGGGCGACGTTATTATCGTCCCGACGACGTGGCGCTCCTGCGCGGTGTGCGCCACCTGCTTTACGGCGAGGGCTACACTATCCGAGGTGTGCAACGCATCTTGCGCGAGGAAGGAGTGGCTTTCGTGCAGCGCGTCTGGCGCGTCGCCAATGAGCCATCCCCCTCCACGTCGGAGGAAGAAGGGACGGACGCCGAGAGCCGTGCTACGGCAGGACAAGAGGATCCCCCGGTTCTCGACTTCCTGCGCGCGGAGCCGACGGTCCCGAAAGAACCCGCGGTCGAGCGGCGCGCACCGGCCCTCCCGCCGCTGCCTAAGGTGCCGGCACCGCGGCCTGGCCTCAAGGATGAGGACCGCAGCAAACTGCAAGGCGTGCTCGACGACCTCATCGCTTGCCGGCGCCTCATCGATGCTGCGCTGGCGCAGGATTACGCCGAGGACGGCGAACGCAGCTAACCGGCCGTTTTTCGTGCGCCGCACAGGATCGGCATATAGCCGAGACCGAAGCCGAGAAACGCAACCGTCCACGCGAGCGCGGCAACAGCAAGAAGCGGCATGCTCCATTGCGGCTCTAACGCGCCAGCGATGCGCGCCAACGCCGCCACAATGACCGCCGCGTAGATGGCTTGCGTCAGCGGCCCGGCCGTAAGCTGTCGGCCGGTATGCCCCAGGCTCGCCCGTGTCATGACGGCGAGCGTCATCGTGCCGAAAGACCCGGCGGTCCAGGCATGGATACCGGCGCTGCGCGCCACCAAGGCCAGTGCCGCGGCAGCAGTCAGCACGAAGCCCAGCGCGACGAACGCGTAAGCAACGTGGAGAATGAGGACCAACGGCTCGGCGAGCGTACGATCGCCCGCCCACCGAACGAGCCGCGCCGTCTGCAAGATGCCGGCCGCCAACAAGGCCGCGGCGGTTGCCGGCCCGCTGGGGAGTGCGATCCATAGCGCCAGCGCGACCGCACTCATTGCAACCGTGGCGAAGTCCAGGCGACCGAAAGGCGCCGGCATCCGGCCGGGCCGTTCGCGCGTGAGCCAGTTGTGAGTGAAGCTTGGAATGATGCGCCCGCCGACAAGCGCGATCAACAGCACGACGGCGCCGACCCCGGCGCGGACGGCATAGTCGGCAGCGCCGCCAAAATGCTCTTCCAGATGGAAGGCGATATTTACGGCGGCGAGGAAGCCGACGACGGCTACGACTTTGAGGTTGCGCCAATTGCGTCCGGCCACGATCTCGCGCGCCGCCGCGGCCGCGACGAGCACAAGGAATCCGCTATCAATCACCGCCGCTGCCAGCCAGCCGGTCCACGCCGACACGTTCACCGCGACCCGGCCGGCCAACCACACGCCCACCAGCACGAGAAGCGGTGCGCCCTGGAGCGGCAGCCGACCGGTCCAATTTGGGATTGCGGTGAGCAAGAAGCCGGTAATCACCGCCGCGACGTAGCCGAACAGCATCTCATGGACATGCCAATCCTGCGGGACAAACAATGTTGCGGCGGAAAGCTCGCCATAAAACATCGGCAGCCAGGCAAGGATCGCGGCGGCGGAGTAAAGCGCCGCAAACAGGAAAAACGGCCGAAAACCATAGGAGAGCAGGGCAGGGCCGCGATAGGCGCGCAGGCGAGGAATAGGCATCATGGCTCCTTCTCTTGGTGCCGGGGTGCAAGCGTCACGCCGGTGTGCCGCGCCAGAGCGGCGGGCTGCCTATAGCCGGCGCGCCGCGCCGTGTTATTGCCTTAGCGCAAGCCGAATGTATTTTTCTTCGCCGGGAATTAAGATGCGTGCGGCTACCCAAGGGGAGTCATCTTTGCCGGCAACGCCGGCGCGCCGGCTCAAGTCAACTTAGGAGACGGCAGTAACGGTAACGATGGTACCGCCTGAGGCTGGTCGGAGCGGCGAGATTTGAACTCGCGACCCCCAGTCCCCCAGACTGGTGCGCTAACCGGGCTGCGCTACGCTCCGATGCTGCGAACGGACTATAGTCAGCAGTGTCCCGCGGCGCAACACGGCCTCGCGTTTCGGCCTCGCGTTTCGGGGGACGATGACATAAGGTGCGCCCCGTTCTCTTTTGCCCGAGCGAAAATCGGATCTTCGTGAAGCGGCTTTACGGCGCGACCAAGAACTCGCTGCGCGGGCTCGGCGGCGGCTTCCGCTCCGAAGCGGCGCTGCGCGACGAAGCGATCCTGCTCGTCGCGGGCGTGTTCTTGGGCTTCCCCATCGCGCCGAGCGCGGCCTGGTATGTCGCGATGATCGGCGCGCTCCTCGTCCTCCTTGCCGTCGAATTTCTCAACACGGCGGTGGAAAAATTCACCGACTATGTCACGCGCGAGCAACACGCGGAAATTGGCCGCATCAAGGATTTCGGCTCCGCCGCCGTGTTCTGTATGCTATGTCTTGCCGGCCTGGTGTGGCTCGCAGCGATCGCGGTGCGCTGCGGGCTGATCTGAGTCCGGGGCGGCCTTAAATCCGCCGACTCAACGGCTCGCTGTCTGATCGGCAACCGCCGACGTGACGGTTTGCAACATTGCCGCGTCAATGCAGCGACTCGGCAAATCTTGAGCGTTGTCGGTACCATTGACCGATCAAACTCATCGTTTGGGCGTTCGCTCGGCGGTCTTTTCCGCCGATATCCTCGGTCTCGTAAGGATCCTTGGCAAGATCATAGGCAGAAAGTTTTCGCTGTGTTACGTCGTATATGTATTTGTGGTCGGCCTCACGATAACCAATTTTGAAGTTGCCAAAAGCGGTGTAGAAAAAAACACGGCGAGGCGCTTGATTGCCAAATAGATCACTGCCCTCCCATTGGTCGGAGGCAGCAATTCCAATTGCGCCTGCTATTGTCGGCGCTATATCGAGATGAGTTGCCAGCCTGGTGTCGATTCTTTTTGCCAGCGCGTGTCCGGCTGAGATGAGCAATGGAACTCTGATCTGGTCTTCGAAGAGTTCCAAGCCGTGAAGGTAGCTGCCATGTTGTCCGAAGCCTTCTCCGTGGTCGCCGGTAACGATAATGAGCGCATTCTCCAAGAGGTGACGCTCTCGCAGACCGGATACGATTTTTGCCATCATACGATCCGTGTCGCAAATCGCGGCCGCGTAACGAGGCCAGTCCACATCGAAAGTCAGAGCTTGCGGATGAAGGACCTTGTCCGCCGCGTCGACAGCTTTCAGGCATTCACGGCTGGCCGCATAAGGGTAATGCGTCTGCTCGGTCCACAAGGTCGCGAAGAACGGCGCCCCGCGATTCTTGTCGATCCAATCGAGCAACGACGAGGCTGTACAAGTATCAGGGGAGAACCGAAATGCGAGCGAGTCGCTTCTGGTAATGAGATCACGCGTTTTGGGGCAGTTCCTCTGACGATAATCCTGGATCAAGTCGATCCCGCGACCTTGTAAGAAATTTTCAGTGCCGGCATACGTGCCATCGCCTGACAAAAAGAAGCCGGTTGCAAAGCCTTTGGATTTGAGCCTGGCGAAAGATGTCGTTAATCGAGCCCGGGGGTAATCGGAGATGACCAGCTTATAACTCGGAAGCGGACCGGTCGATGCGGTTATCGCCGCCAGGGATACGGCAGTGAAAGGTGCAGATACGTAAGCGTGATTAAAATATACGCCGTGTGACATCATTTTGGAAAATGTTGGAAGCAAACCACCGTCGCGCAGTAGCTCAAAATACTCGGCGCCGACGGATTCCATAACGATTAACAGCACGTTGTTGAGCGCGCTCAACACCGGCCTGCGGAAGGTGGGCAGGAGAATCGTGGTGGTTCCGGCCGAAGCGCTCGGCTGGTTCGCGCTGAGGTCTAGGTCCGGCGCGTGCCAGCCGCCGACCAGCGAGGTCAAAAAATAAGCTAATGAGTTTTGTCTTTCTCGTTCGTCAAGCCTGTCACTGCCGGCAATCACGGGCACCGGCAGTGCCGCCAGCGCGACCAATCCGCAGGCGATGGTCATGCAAAGCAAACGTCTGATGGTCGACCTATTGGTCTGGAACGACTTAAGATGCGCCAGGAACGGTATGGCCAGCAGGCATACGCAAACGATGGCCGCCGTCAATACGAAAGACTTCGGTACCATTGCCATAAGGGTTGTTGGTCCGCTCATGAGGCCTGAAAATTGCAACAGCGAATAGTCTAACTGGGTGGAGTATTTGGGCGCCAATTCAACGTTGATGCTCAGAAACAAAAGACTGACGAGCACGATTATGAAGTAGCCCATTACCGCTCCTCGTCGGAGCTTGGGTGACGATGCATAGACACAAACCAACAGGCAAAGGATCGTTAAGACTGCTAGATAGAAAATGTCGTCACGGAGTAAGATCCAAGTGGCCTCGAAGAGCCATGCCCCCTGGATGTAATAGTGCGAAAAAGTGCCGTCCTCAAGCCGGCCGTAAAGGTGATTCAGACGCTGAGGAATGTGAAAGACCGCAATTCGCACCGCCATGTCCATACGCAGCAGTGTGAACAGGACCGCGGAGATGGCCGAACAGACTAGAAGGAGATCAATTTCCGGACGCGCTGCATGCAGGAAGAATTGGAATTGTTCTGTGATGCGGGCTTTATAACGCCTGAACTGAATTAGCAGACCCATGTGATCGTCTCAGCACATCGGCTATCTTGGGCAGTCTGAATCTGCATAATCGGCTCGGCTTCCTTAATTCATTCCTAACAACAAGGTCGCCGCAGGGGCGAACGGTTCAAGCGGGGCCGCGGCCGTCACGGCGGCCGCCAGGAACCCGTTTTCCATCTGTGGTGTCCTCTTTGGAGCGCTATGACTGGCGGCGATAGCAGCGCGCTGCGGCCTGTTCTGGCGCATCCGCAACGCGGGAATTTCTCCTAGGCGCCTGCCTTGACGGGCTTGCGTCGGGCAGCCCGACCGTCGAGCTGCACGCGCTTTGTGCAGGAAACAGAATTGTCGCGGTCTATGCGGGCATGCTCCATCGCGGCCGCTTTCACGCCATGATCAATTCCTTCGATCCGGACCCCGAGATCGCCCGCACCAGCTCCGGCAACTTGCTGCTCATGTCGACGATGCAGATGATGTGCGACCGCGGCTGCAAGGTGTTCTATCTCGGCATCGGCGAAGCCCGCTACAAGTCGACCTGGTGCGATCGGGCGGAACCGCTGTTTGACACGCTGTACGGCGTCACGCTCAAGGGGCATGCCTACGTGCTCGGCAAATCCGCGGCGCTGCGATTGAAGCGCGCCATCAAACAGAACAAGCGGTGGCATGATACCATGGAAAAATTGCGGGAAAACTTGCCGCCGGGCAAGACGACGCGCAACGTGCGCGTCGCGCGGGGAAGCGATTGACGACGCACCAACATCGGCGGCGCAACGCCGACCGCGGCGCTACAAACATCGCGGCGAGGTGAGATGGCGCCGTCAGCCCGCGATGCGCGCGTCACCGACGCGGGCGCGGCCACTGCGGCACGCGGCCCCTCCAAAGTGGCCGAAACTCCGTTCGTCGCTATACAACGCAGCGCGCTTTCTCCACCCGCAGCTCGCCTCTTTCGCGGCAGTTTGGCGGCAAAGGGAGGGAGCACGCACGACGCTGACGAGACATCCCTCCTCCTTCAGTCCGTCGATCAGATTGCGCACATAGAGCGGAATGCCGCGGTCGAGCACGCCGCCGATGCGTTGATTAGGATATGCATGGACTTTTTCCCGCGCGTGCGCCGATCAGGAGGCGACCGCGAACGTCGCTGCGCTGCGGTCGGTGGCGAGGGCGGCGGCTTGCTGGCGGCGGAGATTGATCGTCGCCGCCGTCAATCCCCAGATCAGGCCGAGGAGAAGAAAGAAGTGGCGCCAATGGTCGGTGTCGACGACGAAACCTTCGCAGACTTCGCCGACAAAGGCGGCGTAGGCGGCGATCAGATAGGCCTGCCACGATGTCGGGACCAGCACCGAGCGCATTCCGATCGCCAGCGTGACCAGGACCAGGGCCACATAGGCGGCGCCGCCGATCCAGCCATAGACCAGAAATCCCTGCATATAGACGTCGTGCTGCTGGCCGCCGAAGACGCGGTTGAATTCGAACGGACCCATGCCGTTGGGGTGATCGAGAATGGCGTTCAGCGCGAGCTGCTGCAGCCAAAAGCGGCCTCCGGGACCGACATCGTAGGGCTGGATCGCATTCGCGCGCACCAGAAACATGTCTTGGACCGAAGGGATCGACATCATCGCAACCACAAGCAGCATCACCGCAATAGCGGTGCCTACGGCGAACACCACGATGCGCGCGCGCAGGCGCGGCCCGCGCGCGACCGCGAGGAGGATCGCGACGGTGACCGCCGCCGACACCGCAAAATGCATCCAGGCGCCGCGCGAAAAGCTCAGGAACAGGCCGCCGAGCAGAAATGTCGCGGCCGTCAGGCCGCCAAGCCGCATGCGGCGCGTCAACAGGTCGATCAACAGAAGAAGGAGCGGATAGACCAGAAACGGCCCGTAGACATTCGGGTCCTTGAACGTGGCGCTGACGCGGTCATAGTCCAAAAACATCGCATAACCGGGGATGAGATGGAAGAACCCGAGGTAGCCGGCCACCGTGGCGATCAGCGCCGCGGCGATATAAGCGCGGTGCAGGATCGAAAGGCGCACCGGACTTCCTTGGCCGAACAAGCACGCAAACAGCAGGCTGGCGATGGCGAGGTAGATGGAAGTCCCGGCATACTGGATCGGCTTCTCCTGATCGCCGACCTGGATCAACGACATGAGTCCGCCCAGGAGCCAAACGATCAGCAACAGCAGGAGCGGAACGAACTTCCGGTCGAACGGCGCGCGCGCGGCGACCGCAGCGGCCAACAGCGCGAACATCAAGACGTCGTGCGGCGACGGCTCGACGAAGGCGATCGCGCTCAGCAGCATCGTGACGAAGAGCGTGAAATTCAAGATTCGCTGCGGCAAAGCCGCTGCCATCGCCGGCTCGCCGCCGAGGGCGCAAGGCAGCGCGGGGCCTAAAGCCTCGCTCAATAGGCGTTCTCCGAGCGAATGAGCGCAAACGGCGTCTGCGCCAGAATGTAGAGATCGAGCGGGATCGACCAGTTCTCGATGTAGTAGAGATCGTGCTCGACACGGCGCTGAATCTTCTCCTGGTTGTCAGTCTCGCCTCGCCAGCCATGGATCTGCGCCCAGCCGGTGATGCCGGGCTTGACGCGGTGGCGGGCGAAATAGCCGTCGACCGCGTCGTCATAGAGTCGGTTGGCGGCTTTGGCATGCACCGCGTGCGGACGCGGGCCGACCAGCGACAAATTGCCGAGAAAGACGACGTTGAACAATTGCGGCAGCTCATCGAGGCTGGTCTTGCGGATGAAGCGGCCGACAGGCGTCACCCGCGGGTCGTCTCGGGTGACCAGCTTTTTCGCCCCGGCATCGGCCTGATCGGCGTACATGGAACGGAATTTGTAGATCTCGATCATCTCGTTGTTGAAGCCGTAGCGCTTCTGTTTGAACAGCACGGGTCCTCTGCTGTCGAGCTTGATCGCCGCGGCGACCGCAAGCATGATCGGCGACAGACAGACCAGCGCCAGCGTGCCGACAATCTTGTCGAACAGCCATTTCATCACCACGTCCCAGTCCGCGATCGGCTTGTCGAAGATGGCCAGCACCGGGACGGCGCCGATGTAGGAATAGGAGCGCGGACGGAAACGCAGCTTGTTGGTGTGCGCTGAGAGCCGGATGTCGACCGGCAGCACCCAGAGCTTTTTCAGCATCTGCAGAATGCGGCTTTCCGCCGAGATCGGCAGCGCGAAGATGACGAGATCGACGCGGGTGCGGCGGGCGAATTCGAGTAGGTCGTCTACGGTGCCGAGCTTGGGGACGCCGTTGCAGCACGCCGCGCTCCTGTCGTCGCCGCGGTCGTCGAATACCCCGATGACGCGTACGTCGGAATCGTTCTGGGCGGCGAGCGAGCGGACGAGCGAAATGCCGTTGCCGTCGGCGCCGACGATGACGGTGCGACGGTCGAGCCGCCCCTCGCGCGTCCACCGCCGCACCAACAGAAACAACGCGCGCCGGAACCCGGTCAGCGTGAACAGACCCAGCACATAGAAGCTGCCGAGCCACGCCCGCGAGAACAGCTCGCCGGTCTTGGCGAAGAACGAGGCGCCGATGGCGATGAGGAAGACGACCGACCAGGCGGAGGCGAGCCGCATATATTGCTTCTCGTGCCCGCGGAAGGCCTGCACCTGATAAATATCAGCGGCCTGGAACGCCAGCATCGACAGTACGGCGATGCCGGCGATGGCGCCAACGTAACGCCAAGCGAAACCGTTGACCGGAAGAACATAGGCGAGGTACACGGCGAAGCCGACCACCACCACCAGCAAGGCTTCAACGACGCGGACGAGACCGGCGAGCACGATCGGCGAATAGGCACTTTCGTAGGACTGCGCGGCTGCTTTCAGCGCGGCGGCCGAAAGCGCGGCAGTTGCGTCGGGAGCCAAGGGAGGCGACGGGTCGGTGCGCGGCAGCGCGGACATGGCTGCGGAAACGGTGGTGGGGGACTCGAAGATGTTGCAGGGCTCAGGCATGTTGTTCTTGCGCGGGCATTTGCATGGGCTTCGCCGCAGGCCGATCGCCAAGATAGGTGAACAAAGTTCAAAAATTGGTTATGTGAATTGTGGGATGTTTTCGCCGGATTGGATTTTGGTCGGACTTTCGCCGCAGCTTGCGCAGGGTGAGGGCTTCGCGGTAGGCGGCAAGGCCACCTGCAATCGTCGCCGTCACCGAGAACTCGCTGCGCATGCGGGCCCGCACTTGCTGCGCAAGCTGCGTGATTTCGAATGGATGGTCGAGCGCCGCGCCGATCGCGCCGGCGAGGGCGGCGGCATCGTCGGGTGCAACGAGGTGGACGGCTTGCGCGCCGAAAATCTCGGGAATGCCGCCGACCCTCGTCGCGATGATCGGCATTCCGGCAGCGGCGGCTTCGAGCACGACGTAGGGCAGCGACTCGGCGCGTGAAGGAATGACCAGCATGCGTCCTTTGGCAAAAGCCGTGCGCGCGGGACAGTAGCCAATGAAATGCACCCGATCGGCAACGCCAAGACGCGCGGCCAGTGCTTTAAGCTCGCTCTCCTGAGGTCCTTCGCCTGCGATGGTCGCGGTCACCCGGCGGCCGTCGCGCTTTAAGATTGCCAGCGCCGCGATGAGCACATCGATCGCCTTGATCGGCCGCAATTCGCCGAGGCAGATGATATCCGTGGCGTCGGCGGCCGCCGCCACCGGCGCGAATTCGGCGTCGCCGACGCCGTTGCGCACGACGCGTATCAACGCATGCGGCTGCCCGACCTTGGTGCGGTAAAGCTCGGTAACGTAGCTGCTTTCGAACAGAAACAGATCGGTGCGCCAACTCAGCAGCGATTCGAGGGCGCAGTAGAAGGCGCCTTTGAGCGTTCCCGGGCGATAGATTAGGGAGCCGCCATGCGGCGTATAGACGCGGATCGCGTCCGGCGCGCCCCAGGCAAGCCGCGCCAGAGCGCCGCCTTTGGCGCCATGACCGTGGAGCACGTCGGGAGCGAGGAGTCTTATCCGTTGCGCGATCAGGTGCAGTGCCGAAACGTCGGCGAGACCGAGTTCGCGTGGGATCGCCACCCTGGTGAGCCCGAGCGCGAGATGCGGCTCAAGTTCGGCGAGCACAGCGTCGGCGTGCTTGCCGCCGGTGGCGCTGTCGACGATGAGGCCGACGCGATGCCCGCGCCCAATCTGCCCATGGGCGATATCCATGACGTGGCGGAACAGCCCGCCAACCGGCGCCCGCAGTACATGCGTTATCTTCAGGCTTTGCGCCGCCGCGGCCGTCGGGTCGGCGGCGCCGTCAACCGCGGAGGGCGCTGCAGTAAAAGGTGAAAGAGCGAGCGGTCGCACATTGCCTCCGGTTGACGGATTTGGGCAGCGGTCGCCGCTGACGCATCAACAGCGTCATTTCCCACCCGCGGCAGAGACACTGCGCCGAACATGCTCGGTTGCGCCTTCGGCAGCGCTCCCGCGCCAGCGGAATTTGGCTATCGCAATTGATCCGCATAGAGACTTTCAACAGGTTAACAAAGCCCTGCCGGCGGTCCTTAACCGGATCGCAACCTTAATCGTTTGTCATCCGCCCCGGCGTTTAAGGTTGGTGGTAGGAATAAGCCGCATGAGTGTGGCGTCGCGATCGTCTCGGCCGGGAAGCGCGGGACTATTGACAGAGTCCGAGTTCGACCTGCCCGCGCTCGGTGCGGCTCTTTGGCGCAACAAGCGGATGATTTTTGGCGCGACCGTCCTCGTCGCGCTTATCGCGATTGCTGTCGTCCAGTTGATCCCGCCCAAATATCAATCGGAATCGCGCGTGCTCATCGAAGAACGCGGCAATATCTTCCTTCGTCCGGAAGCGGACAAAGGCTTTGTCGACCGCGGCACCGAGGACCAGGAGGCGGTGGCCAGCCAGGTACAGCTTGTACTCTCGCTCGATCTTGCCCGCGAGGTTATCGACAAGCTCAAGCTCAACAAGCGCCGCGAGTTCGATCCTCTGCTGGGTGGAATTTCGCCGCTCACAGCCGTGCTGGGCACTCTCGGCGTGATCAGGAATCCGCTGCGCATGACGCCGGAAGAGCGCGTGCTGGCATCCTATTACGATCGGCTTACCGTATATGCGGTCGAGAAATCGCGCGTCATCGTCATTGATTTTCTTTCCGAGGATCCCGCACTCGCCGCCCGCGTCGCCGACGCCGTCGCAGAGGCCTATTTGGCGCGGCAGCAGGCGGCAAAGCGCGAACAGGCGCGCGCTGCCGGCCAATGGCTTGCCGGCGAAATCAAATCGATGCAGAAGCGGGTGGCCGCGGCCGAGGCGAGGGTCGCGGCGTTTCGCGGCAAATCCAATCTACTGCTCGGTCCCAACAACACCACGCTCGCCGAGCAGCAGCTCGGCGACATAAATGCAGAACTCATCGCTGCCCGCGCGCAGGAGGCCAACGCCGAGGCGAAGGCGAAGCTCATTCGTGACATGCTGCGTTCCGGTGAGCCGCTCGAGTATTCGGATGTTCTCAATTCCGGGCTTATCCGCCGGCTGTCCGAGCAGCGCGTGACGCTGAAGGCGCAGCTTGCCGAGCAGTCCTCTTCGCTCCTCGACCGTCACCCGCGCATCAAGGAATTGAAGGCGCAAATCGCCGATCTCGACGCGCAGATCAGGGCGGAGGCGCGGACGGTCGCGCGCTCGCTTGAGAACGACGCCAAGCTTGCCAAGGTGCGCGTCGGCACGCTTGCCGCAAGCCTCGAGCAAGCCAAGAGCTTGGCCGCGGGCACCAACGAGCAGAACGTTGAACTGCGCGCGCTCGAGCGCGACGCCAAGGCGCAGCGCGAGTTGCTCGAATCCTATCTTGCCAGATACCGCGAGGCCTCGGCGCGTGAGAACAGCAATTCGGAGCCGGCGGATGCGCGGGTGTTCTCGCGCGCGACCGTGTCGAACATCCCCGCTTATCCCAAGAAGCTCCCGACGGTGTTGATCGCCGGTTTGACGACGATGATGCTCTGTGCCGGCTGGGTGATGACGCGGGAGCTGCTGGCCGCGCCCGTCACGATTGCCGAGGTGCCTGCCGCTCCGGCGACGCGGGCAGTGGCAATGAGTGCGGGTGCTGCAAACGCCGGAGAAAGAGCACGGTCCTTTGCCAACGCGGTGCCGGTCGCCACCGTTCCTTTGAGCGCGATCGGGGACCTCGCCTACAGTCTGCGGCGCGCGGGCGAAGCCGGAAGGCGAATCGCCGTCCTTGCCGCCGCTCCTGGGCTGGAGACCGCCGACACCGCAATAAAGCTCGCGCGTGCTCTTGCCAAGGACAGCGCCCGGGTGGTGCTGGTCGGTCTCGGCCCCAGCGACGACGCAATCAAGGCGATTGCAAGCGATCCGTCCGCCGCCGGACTCGTGGAACTCACCCGTGGGACGGCCTCCTTTGGCGACATTATCACCAGGGACAAATTTTCCGGCGTCAACCTGATCGCGGCCGGGCGCGCCGGCGCGCATCGTATCGAAATCCTTTCCGCGCCGCGCACGTCAACGAGTTTTGCCGCGCTCGCGCGCAGCTACGATCACGTGGTCGTCGATGCCGGTCCGGTCGGTGGGCCGGAGCTGGAAGCGATCGGCGAGGTAGCCCCGCATGCCGTCCTTCTCGCCGAGACGTTGACGCAATCCGCGGCGACTGCCGCCCGCGACCGCCTCCTTGCCGCCGGGTTTGCCGATGCAACCATCCTCGTTGGCGCCCGCGCCGCCAGTTCCGCTCCGAAAGCTGCCGCGGCGTGAAGTCGCTTATCCCAAAACGACCCACGGCCGCACGCCGCTTTTCTCCCCCAAGCGGAAACGGGGAATAAGGGGCCGGCCTGGCAAACCGGCGTCAACTTGGGTTGGAATGACTTCTCGTTCGAACAGAGGCGTCATCCGTGACTGCTCTTCGACAGACAATCATCCGCGGCGGCTTGGAGTGGCTTTATTTTACCGGCGCGCATCTCGCGCTTAAACCGTTGCTCGGCGGCATGGGAGCGATCCTGACGTTGCACCATGTGCGCCCGCCGCGTCTGGACCGGTTTCAGCCGAACCGCCTGCTCGAGATCACGCCGCGCTTCTTCACCCAGGTGATTGAACTGCTGCGCGATTCCGGTGTCGATGTGATCAGCCTCGACGAGATGTACCGCCGCCTTACGCGCGCCGACTTCGGCAGGCGCTTCGTCTGCCTGACCTTCGACGACGGTTACCGCGACGTGCGGCAGTGGGCCTATCCTGTGCTGAAACAAGCCGGCGTGCCGTTCGCCATCTATGTGGCGACGAGCTTTGCCGACCGGTTGGGCGAATTGTGGTGGCTCGCGCTCGAAGCGGTCATCGCGCGCAACGACCGCATCGGCCTGGAGATCGACGGTCGAAAGCAGGTCTTCGACTGCACCAGCGTCGCCGAAAAACGC
Organism: Pseudomonadota bacterium; assembly: GCA_021811945.1. Taxonomy (GTDB): domain Bacteria; phylum Pseudomonadota; class Alphaproteobacteria; order Rhizobiales; family Xanthobacteraceae; genus BOG-931. Next base: position 16,526 of record JAKAPE010000012.1, read on the forward strand.
GCGCTCTACGATGAACTCTATTGGTGGCTGCGCGGCCGGTCGACCGACGCCGAACTGCGTACCATCGTACGCGATCTCGCCACCTGCTATCGCGTTGATATCACGGCGTTCTGCAAAGAGCTCTGCATGAGCTGGGAAGAACTTGCCAAACTTGCGGCCGATCCGCTGGTGACCATCGGCGCGCACACGGTCAATCACCCGATGCTGGCAAAGATTCCCGCGGAGACCGCGCGGGCGGAGATGGAGCTGAGCCGTTCGGTGATCGAAGCCGCACTTGCGGTGCGGCCGCAGCATCTGTCCTATCCGATCGGCGACTCCACTTCGGCCGGACCGCGCGAATTCGCCATGGCCGCGGAACTCGGCTTCAAGACGGCGGTGACGACGCGGCCCGGCGTGCTGTTTCGGGCACACCGCAACCATCTGACCGCGCTGCCTCGAATTTCGCTCAACGGCGAGTACCAGCGTCTGCGCTACGCGCGCGTGCTGCTGTCGGGATCCGCGACCGCAATGTGGAACGGCTTTCGTCGGAAAGCGGCGTGAGCGAGAAACCAGGGGCAGGGAAGGGATCGGGGCGCGAGTTGCGGGACCGATTCCTATTCCTGCACTTTTCTCCCTGATCTGCTCATCCACGCCACAATCGGCATCGCCGGCAGCACCCAGCCGAGGCCGGCGACGGCGTAATAGAAAAACGACAGCGCAGCATTGTCGTGAATGGCGGGAACCTGCGCTACCGCCATGGCGACCAGCGCCCATACCGCCACCAGCACGAACAGCACAATGGCGCCGATGAATTTGCGCAGGCGAACGAACATCACGACGCCGACCGAGGCAATGGGCCAGACCTATCTTATCTTCGCGCACTCTGACGCGCGCCCGCCGCTGCCGTGCGCTCGCGAGAGGAAACGGTGCGCCTGAGAAAATGCTGTGCTAGCGGCATCGCGAAAGCCACACAAGGTCCGTTGCGAGGGCAGCGCTAGCACTATATGGTCCGCGCTTTCTGGACAAGCGCGGACGAATGACGGCAAATTTTAGCGACCATTTTCGCACCCGCGCGGTGCGGTGGTGGCTTTATGCCGTCGCTGCGCTCATCCTCGCCATGGTGCTCGTCGGCGGCGCGACACGGCTTACCGAGTCCGGCCTCTCGATCACCGAATGGCGGCCGGTCACCGGCGTACTGCCGCCGCTGAGCGAGAAAGCGTGGCAGGCGGAGTTCACAAGATACCGGGCGATCCCGCAATACCGCGAGCTCAACTTCGGCATGAGCCTTGATGCGTTCAAGACCATCTATTGGTGGGAATGGACGCATCGGCTCATCGGCCGGTTGATCGGCGGCGCGTTTCTACTGCCGTTTCTGTGGTTCCTGTGGCGCGGCTTTCTGGGGCCTGCCCTGCGCCGGCGGCTTTGGTACATATTCGGACTTGGGGCGCTCCAAGGTTTCGTCGGCTGGTGGATGGTGGCCTCTGGCCTCGCTCACCGGGTCGAAGTCTCGCAATACCGGCTGGCGACGCACCTCATTCTTGCCTCCGCGATCTATGTCGCCATCATCTGGACTGCACAGGGAATAGGAAAGCGGCCCGACGCGCCGGTTTCCATCCGCATTCGCGCAAGCGCGATCGCACTGCTGGTGCTCGTGCTTGCGCAAATCTATCTCGGCGCGCTGGTCGCCGGACTGCGCGCCGGGCTCGTCTACAATACCTGGCCATTGATCGACGGCAGCGTGGTGCCGAACGCGTCACGGCTCTTTTTCGTGACGCCGCTGTGGCGGAATTTCTTCGAGAACACGCTGACGGTTCAATTCGATCACCGCATGCTCGCCTATGCTATCCTGATCTTCGCACTCCTTCATCTCATCGATGTCGCCGGTACGGCGAAGCAGGGATCCGTTGTCACGAGCGCTTTCGTTCTCGCTGCCGCGGTTGTGCTGCAGGCGGCGCTCGGCATTGTCACCTTGCTGCTGCGGGTACCGCTTCCGGTGGCGCTGCTGCACCAGGCGATGGCGATGCTGGTCTTGACTGCAGCAACGGTGCACGCTGCCGGGGTTTCCGCGCGCGTTCCGCACGCGTTGCGGGCGCCCGCGCCGGTACGAGCCTGACGGGAGGCGAAGCTCCCGCTCATTCCGCGTCAATGCGGCTTATGCACGGGCATATATCACGCCGCTAAGTCTTTGAAGCGACGCCGAGCCTCATCCACCGCACTTCTCTTGCCCTGAGAATCAATCGTATCTTCAAATACGACCGCTCCTTGGCGGGCACGTGCGAGGCCGAAGGCGAAGGTTGATTTACTGCGATGGCGATTGACGGCGCAGCACCCCGCGCACCCTACGCTTGCGACCCGGCCCATAGCCGCGGCCGCCTTCATGACGAACCCTTGAGCAAGACCCGCAGCGTCTTCCGCCGCGACTGTGATCGCATCATCCACTCGACCGCCTTTCGCCGCCTCAAGCACAAGACGCAAGTGTTCGTCTTCGACGAGGGCGACCATTTTCGCACGCGGCTCACGCACACCCTCGAAGTGGCGCAAATCGCGCGGGCTCTCGCCCGCGCCCTTGGCCTCGATGAAGACCTCGCCGAGGCCCTCGCGCTCGCCCACGATCTCGGGCACCCGCCATTCGGCCATGCCGGCGAGCGCGCACTCGACGCCTGCCTCGCCGCCTTCGGCGGCTTCGATCACAACGCCCAAACCTTGCGCGTCGTGACGGCGCTGGAGCGGCACTATCCGACCTTCGACGGGCTCAATCTGACCTGGGAGACGCTCGAAGGCCTGGTCAAGCACAACGGCCCGCTCACCGACCACGAAGGAAAACCGCTCGGCCGCTATCGCGCCCACGGCGTGCCCGAAACGATCCTGCAATACACGGCGATGCAGGATCTGCAATTGTGGAGTTTTCCGAGTGCAGAGGCACAAGTCGCCGCCGTTGCCGACGACGTTGCCTATGACGCCCACGATATCGACGACGGCCTGCGCGCCGAACTGTTTTGCGTCGAAGACCTCGCCCACGTCGCGCTGGTGGGAAAGATCAATGGCGATATCCGCGCGGCTTATCCGCATCTCGACGCGGCCCGCGGGGTGCACGAACTGGTCCGACGGCTGATCGGCGTGTTGATTGAGGATGTCGTTGCCGAGACCGGGCGCCGGATTGAGGCCATCGATCCGCGCTCGGCCGACGATGTGCGGCGGGCGCCGGCGGCGGTTGCCGGATTCTCACCCGCAATCGCGGCGGCCGAGCGCGAAATCAAGGGCTTTCTCGAGGCGCAGATGTACCGGCACGCGCGCGTCAGGCGCGTTATGGAGAGAGCGGCCGGCATCATCCGCGACCTTTTTGCCCGCTACAGTGCTCATCTGGACGATCTGCCGGCGGAGTGGCGGGAAGGGTTCGCCAGCCTTAGCGCATCCGCAAGGGCGCGCTGCATTGCCGATTTCATCGCCGGCATGACCGACCGCTTCGCGCTCGCCGAGCACGCGCGGCTTTTTGACTCGACCCCGGAACTGCGCTAGGCGCGCGGCGCTTCAAGCGTTCGCGCCAACATGGCGGCAACCCTTACGCCGCACCGCTTTTTCCGCCGCTTTCAATGGCCACCAGCAACATTTTTGTGCAAATCCTCGATCGCGTTCGCAAAGCAAGCGACGCCTTGATTGCGGCCGGCATCTTGCCAGCCGGCATCGACTTCTCACGCGTGAGCGTTGAGCCGCCACGCGATCCGGCCCATGGCGACATGGCGACTAACGCCGCCATGGTGCTGGCCAGAGAGGCCGGCAGGAAGCCGCGCGAGCTGGCGGAAGCCCTCGCGGAACAGCTTCGCACCGGAGACCTGATCGGCAAAGTCGAGATCGCCGGCCCAGGCTTTATCAACCTGACGCTCAACCCTGCGGCCTGGATCGCGGCTCTGCGCACCGCGGTCCAACTTGGTCCGCGTTACGGCAAAAGCGATCTCGGCGGCGGCGTTCGGGTCAACGTCGAATATGTTTCAGCCAATCCCACTGGGCCGATGCACATCGGCCATTGCCGCGGCGCAGTGTTCGGCGATGCGCTGGCGAACTTGCTGGATTTCACTGGCCATAAGGTTACGCGCGAATACTACGTCAACGACGCCGGCGCGCAGGTCGATCAGCTCGCGCGCTCGGCGTTTTTGCGCTACCGGGAGGCGCTGGGCGAGGACATCGGCGAAATCCCGGAGGGGCTTTATCCCGGCGAATATCTAAAACCGGTCGGTGAGGCGCTTGCTGCGAAACTTGGCAATGCGTTGCTGATGCAGCCCGAAGCCGAATGGTTACCGCTGGTGCGCGCAAAGGCGATCGAGACGATGATGGCGACCGTGCGCGCCGATCTTGCCGGCCTCAATGTCAAGCACGATCTCTTCTCTTCCGAGCGCGACCTGGTCGAAGGCAATATCGACCGCGTCGCAGAATCGATCAAATGGCTGCGCGCGCTCGGCTGTGTCTACGAAGGCCGGTTGCCGCCGCCGAAGGGTGCGCCGGTGGAGGACTGGGAGGACCGTGAACAGACTCTGTTCCGCTCGACCGCCTTCGGTGACGACGTCGATCGTCCGCTAAGAAAATCTGACGGCTCCTACACTTATTTTGCCGCCGACATCGCCTACCACCGCGGCAAGATCGAGCGCGGCTTTCGCACATTGATCGACGTTTGGGGCGCCGATCACGGCGGCTATATCAAGCGGATGAAGGCCGCCGTTCAGGCGTTGAGCGATGGCGAGGCCGAGCTCGACGTCAAGCTGATCCAGTTGGTGCGGCTCTTGCGCGCCGGCGAGCCGGTCAAGATGTCGAAGCGGGCGGGGGAGTTCGTGACGCTGCGCGAGGTCGTGGACGAAGTGGGGCGGGACGCCGTGCGCTTCATGATGCTGTTTCGCAAGAACGACGCCGTGCTCGATTTCGACCTCGCCAAAGTGATCGAACAGTCGCGCGACAATCCCGTGTTCTACGTCCAGTACGGGCATGCTCGCGGTCAGTCGGTATTTCGCAACGCTCGGGCGGCCTTTCCCGACCTGCCGGCGGATTTCGCCGATCCGGCGGTTCTGGCCGAGGCAAGCCTCGATCGGCTTTCCGACCCCGCGGAACTTTCACTCATTCGGCAGATTGCGCTTTATCCGCGGGTGATCGAAGCTGCCGCGGCCGCCCACGAGCCGCATCGAATTGCCTTTTATCTCTTCGACTTGGCGAGCCAATTTCATGCGTTTTGGACGCTGGGAAACAGCGCGCCACATTTACGCTTCATTATCCAGAATGATCGACAAATGACCGTGGCTCGCCTCGTGCTTGTACAAGCGCTTGTCACCGTGCTCGCCTCGGGGCTCGCTTTGCTCGGCGTCGAGGCCCCGAACGAGATGCGTTAGTCCCTCTCCATCATGCTGGCGGGGGCGGGCAGCCGTGGTCGAGGGAACAAACCGATCGTTTAAATCTCAACGCCCGGATCGAGGCCAAAGCGATGGCTGACAACAATTACCGTTCCTCCCGCAGGCGCGATCCCCTCCCGCGCGGTGAATCAGATCTCGATGCGAACGCGGCCGCCAGCGACCCGCTGGCGGAGCTGGCGCGGCTAATCGGCCAGGGTGAGCCGTCCGGCGCCGACGGAGTTTACGAGCAGCCCGGACGGGCGCCGTCGGCCGAAACCGCGACGGCCTCCAGTGTCGACTGGGGGGCCGATGCGGCCTATGCCGACGACTACGGCCGGACGGACAACCGCGCTGTCGGGCCTTCGGCCGATCCGTACGCCGCGATGCCGCAAGATCGCGGGCAAGAACAGGATTACACACACGAGGATGAACCGCTGTCCGGCCGATATTTTCCCGGTCCCGCGCAGAAACTCGATGGTTCCCGCGCCGATGAGGTCGGCGGGGCGAGGGCCGACTATGCGTCTGAGCCTGACGAACTGCCGCCGGTTGCGCCCGGCCGCCACCTGCCGATGTTCGCGTCGCCGGCCTATGATGACCGCCTGGAGCGCGAATATCAGGAGCAAGACGGCGAGCAATATCCGGAGAATGACTATGAAGATGGTGCCGCAAGGCCGCGCCGGCGGGGTGCTATCGCTGTCGTGATGGCGGTGCTGGGTCTCGCCGTACTGGGAACGGCGGGCGCCTTTGGCTATCGCGCCATGTTCGGCCGTTCCGTGTTGCCGACGCTGCCACCGATCATTAAGGCGAGCGTCGGCCCCAACAAAATCGTGCCGAACACGGGGCATGCGAAAGCGAGCAATTCGGGCGCGGCCGCCGCAGCCGGCGCGGGTTCGTCAGTCAGCGGCGCGGCACGCTTGGCTCCGCCTGCGGAAAAGCCGGTCGATATCCATCAATCGGTGCAAACGGCTCCTCGTGTCGTCTCGACGATTCCGATTGTAGCCAGTGCGAGCCCGGTCCCGCCCGTGGCAGCGACCGCCGGCCAGCCGCCGGGCACGGCGCCATCCACACCTTCATCGGGGGTCGCAGGAGCACCACCCGCTCCAGCAGCCGCAGCCGCAACGCAGCCCGCTGCCGTCCCTGCAACCGCTCCCCCGCCGCAAACGGCGAAAGCCGCGCCCGCTGCGGCGCCGGCGGCCTTGGGGCCGAAGTCGATCCACACTGTGATCATCCATGCCGATCAACAAAGGAGCGACCGAACCGCGGCGACGGGTTCGCCGGCGCGCCGGCACAGAGCGTCGACGACGGTGGCAACGCGTCGTGCTGATAGGCCGCTTTCGATCATGCCGGGTGCCGGCGACGATTCGACCGCTCCGAGGGAACATGGACGGCGAGGCACCGCACCGATGGCATTAGCAAGCGCCGAGCCCACCAATACAACGGCAGCGTCCGGCGGGGGCTATGCGGTGCAAGTAACGTCCCAGCGCACTGCGGCCCAAGCCAAGGCGGCGTTTCGCGCTCTGCGCGGCAGATACCCGCATCAGTTCGGCGGCCGCGCGCCGATCATTCACCGCGTCGATCTTGGAGCAAAAGGCACCTACTATCGCGCGCTCGTCGGCCCCTTTGCCTCGGTGGAGGCGGCCGCCCAAATGTGCAGCAGCCTGAAGGCTGCCGGTGGCAACTGCCTCATCCAGAGAAATTAGCGGCGGCGCGCTTGACCCTCGCGCCAGGCGCCGGCTAAGCGGCCGCAATGCGCGCCTTTATCAGCGGACTTAAGGGACCGGAACTGACGGATCGCGAATACGCCTTCCTGCGCGAGGCGCAGCCTTGGGGTATCATCATCTTCAAGCGCAACATCGCGGGACCCGAGGCTTTACGCCGGCTGATCGACGGGGCGCGTAACGCGGTCGGTCGCGACGCGCCGGCCCTGATCGATCAGGAAGGTGGCCGGGTACAGCGCCTTGGGCCGCCACATTGGCCAAACTACCCGCCGGGTGCGGCCTATGGCGCGCTCTACGACCGCGACCGCGACGTCGCGCTGGCGGCAGCGCGGCTTGGCGCGCGCCTCATCGCGGCCGATCTGTCCGCTGTCGGCCTCGATGTCGATTGCATGCCGATTGCCGACGTGCCGGCGGCCGCTGCCGACCCGATCGTCGGCGACCGCGCCTATGGCCGCGAGCCGGGCAAAGTGATCGCCCTCGCCGGCGCGATCGCGCAAGGCCTGGCCGATGGCGGCGTCTTGCCGGTGATCAAGCACATACCCGGCCACGGCCGCGCCGGCAGCGACAGCCACAGCAGCCTGCCGGTGGTCAATGCCGACCGCTCGACGCTCGAAGCCACGGATTTCGCGGTTTTTCGCGCCCTCGCGACGCTGCCGCTCGCCATGACTGCACATGTTGTGTTCAGCGCCATAGATCCGATAGCGCCGGCCACCATTTCGAAAACTATAATACGGCAGGTGATTCGTGAGTCGATCGGTTTTGACGGCCTCTTGATGAGCGACGATTTATCCATGGGCGCGCTGTCCGGTTCGCTCGGCGAGCGCGCCGCAGCGGCTCTTGCCGCGGGCTGCGACGTGGTGCTCCACTGCAACGGCAACATGGCCGAGATGTGCGCCGTTGCCGGCGCGGCGCCCGTGCTCGTTGGCGCGGCGGCGCGGCGGGCCGCAGCGGCGCTGGCGGCGAAGAGGCCGGCGGTGCCGATCGATCTTGCGGCGGCGCGCGCCACTTTCGCCGACGTCATGAGCGGTGCCTTTCGGCCGGCGGGGGAGTGCGCATGAGCGCCGAGAACTTGCAGTTTGCCGCCGAATTGCCCGCACGCGGCGCCGATGAGCCTGCTCTGCTGATCGACGTCGAGGGTTTCGAGGGTCCACTCGACCTGCTGCTGACGCTGGCACGCCAGCAGAAAGTCGATCTCACCAAGATTTCGATCCTCGCGCTTGCCGACCAGTATCTGGCTTTCATCGAAGCGGCGCGCAATCTGCGCCTGGAACTCGCCGCCGACTACCTGGTGATGGCGGCATGGCTCGCCTATCTCAAATCGCGTCTGCTGCTGCCCGAACGGTCCGAGCCTGACGGCGCCAGCGCGGAGGAGCTGGCGACGGCGCTGGCGCAGCGCCTGCGCCGGCTCGAAGCGATCCGCCAAGTGGCCGAGCAACTGCTCAACCGACCGCAGCTCGGCCGCGAGGTCTTTGCCCGCGGCCAGCCGGAACCGATCGCCGAGGTGCAACGTCCGCAGTGGTCAGCAACGCTCTACGATCTTCTCTCCGCCTATGCGGTGCGGCGCCAGCAGCAGGCGAGGGCGTCTGTACGTGTGCCCAAACGCACAGTCTGGTCGTTGGCCGAAGCGCGCGAGGCGCTGGAGAGGTTGATCGGCGAGGCCGTCAACTGGAACGCGCTCGATCAGTATCTCGTCGAATACCTGGTCGAGCCGGCGCTGCGGGCCACGGTCCGGGCGTCGAGCTTTGCCGCGGCGCTCGAATTGGCGCGCGAAGGTCGTATCGATCTGCATCAGCACGCGGCCTTTGCTCCGCTTTACCTGCGCAGGCGGCGCGAGCGGAATGAAAGCGGCGGCATAACGACAATGGAAAATCGATAAGGGGGCCGAGCGGTGGCGAATGTTGCGGAAATGCGTGTGATTGTCGGCGATCGAGACATTGGCGCGACAGCCTCCGGCGAGCGCCGAGAAGTGCCGCGCACTGAGGAGTTGCGCATTCTCGAAGCATTGCTGTTTGCCGCCGAGGAGCCGCTCGACGAGAAAGCTTTGGCGGCGCGCCTGCCGGTCGGTACCGACGTTCGCACGTTGCTGTTGCGCTTGCAGGAGGAGTACGCCCCGCGCGGGGTGAATCTTGTGCGCGTGGGCGGCAAATGGTCGCTGCGCACGGCAGGCGATCTGGCTTGGCTGCTGACGCGCGAGTCGGTGGTGACGAAGAAGCTTTCGCGTGCCGCGATCGAAACGCTCGCGATTGTCGCCTACCATCAGCCGGTGACACGAGCCGAAATCGAGGAGATCCGCGGCGTAACTACCTCGAAAGGCACCCTGGACGTACTTTTGGAGACTGGCTGGGTGCGCTTGCGCGGGCGGCGTAAGGCCCCAGGCCGGCCGGTGACCTACGGCACGACTGAGACGTTTCTCTCGCATTTCGGCCTTGACGCCCTCTCCGACCTGCCCGGTCTTGACGAGCTCAAGGGCGCCGGTCTTCTCGATAACGCGCTGCCGGTGGGTTTTGGCGTACCATTGCCGTCGGACGATCCGGCGCTGCGCGAGGATGAAGAGCCGCTGGAGCCGGAGCGGCTCGATCTCGGCCTTGCTCCCGCGGCTGAGCAAGCCGAAGAATAGCGGTCTGAAGAAGTGGTCTCTTGCCCCCGGCTCGCGCCTTCTGCGGCGAGGCGGGTGAAATTGTTCCGTTGTGGCTCGGTCACGTCGGCCGTTGCGCTTGTTTTTGCCGCCCTCGACGCCTAATTTCTGAGCGAGATCGGTGGCGTGTCGCGGCGTGGGCCACGCGGCACACGGAGGATTTTATGGGTGGTCTGAGCATCTGGCATTGGCTGATCGTGGGCGCCGTCTTGCTTCTCGTCTTCGGCGGACGCGGCAAGATTTCGGACATGATGGGCGATGTCGCGAAAGGCATCAAAGCCTTCAAGAAAGGTATGGCGGACGAGGAGACGGATGCGGCTAAATCCGGTGCTGCGATGAAGTCCATCGACCAGCAGCCCGGTGGCGAGGTCAAGTCGCGCGCCGAGAGCGAAAGCAAGGTTTAGGCGCTGTCTGACGCCCTCGCGGCTTTTCCCGCCCGCCATTCCGAGGCGGGAAGTGGTGCGGATGGGCGATGCGCGGCTGAGCCTGGGAGCTTTTGTTCATGTTCGACATCTCCTGGACCGAGTTTCTGCTGATCGGCGTCGTCGCGCTGGTCGTGATCGGTCCGAAGGAACTGCCGGCAGTCATGCGCACCCTGGGGCAGTGGACGCGCAAGGTGCGCGGCATGGCCGCCGATTTCCAGAACCAGTTCCAGGAAGCGCTGCGCGAAGCGGAAATGGCCGACCTCAAACAGCAGGTCGATGACATGGCGCAGGGCATCAAGAACTACGATCCGCTGAAGGACGTGCGCGACGACTTCGAAGCCATCGGCAAGGACGTTGAGGCGCCGCCGCAGGCCGTTGCGGCAACTGCGGAGACAGCGGCGGCCTCCGCCGCCGAGCCTGCAGCCGAAATTCCAGTCGCTGCGGCAACGGCCGCGCACGGTGACGAAGATATCGTCGGCGCCGGCGCTGGTGCCGTGGCGCCGGCAGCCGCCGAACAGACCGTCCGGCCGCAGAGCACAGGCCACACGGGATGACCCGCGAGGAAGAAGAAAGCGCAATCGAGGCCACCAAGGCGCCCCTGATGGAGCACTTGGTCGAGCTGCGCGCGCGGCTGATCAAGTCGATCGCCGCCTTTGCGCTTGCCGCGATCGTCTGCTTCTTTTTCGCCCGCCATATCTACAACGTGCTGACCTGGCCTTACGTCTGGGTGGCCGGCGCGGCGAACGCCAAATTCATCTATACCGGCCTGCTTGAATATTTCGTCGTCCAGCTCAAGCTTGCGCTGTTCGGCGCCGCCTTCATTTCCTTTCCGGTCGTGGCGTCGCAGATTTACATGTTCGTCGCCCCCGGCCTCTACCGCAACGAGCGCCAGGCGTTTCTGCCTTATCTGATCGCCACGCCGATCTTCTTCCTCCTGGGATCGCTCCTCGTCTATTTGGTGGTCTGGCCCCTGATCTCGCGCTTTTCGCTGAGCATGCAGCAGCTCGGCGGCCCGGGCGAGGCGACGATCGAGCTGTTGCCGAAGGTTTCGGACTATCTGTCGCTGATGATGAAGTTGATGCTGGCCTTCGGCGTCGCCTTCCAGCTCCCGGTGATCCTCACGCTCCTTGGCCGCGTCGGCATCATCACGTCCGACCAGCTCAAGGCGAAACGCCGCTATTTCATCGTCGGCGCCTTCGTCATCGCCGCCATTCTCACCCCGCCCGACGTGCTGAGCCAGATGTCGCTCGCCTTGCCGCTGCTGGCGCTCTACGAGGGCTCGATCTGGTCGGTGCGCTGGGTCGAGCGCCGCGCCGCTGCCGAGCGCGCGGCCCGTGAAGCCGCCGAGGCCGCGCAGGCGACGCAGGGCAATCCGGCGGAGTGATTGGCGCCTATAATGATGGATGGGCGCCTATAATGTCTGCGACGCGATTCTGATTCGTCATGGCCGGGTAAAAACGCACGAGAGCGCCTTTCAGCTATTGACCCGGCAATTCATCGGCCGTTAGGACCGTCACCCTGAGGGGCTCGCCGCGAAGCGGCGAGCCTCGAAGAGCGACGGCCGGGGCAGTTTCGACGCCTCGGCCGCATCCTTCGAGGCTCGCCACGCAAGTCGGGTATTTCCGACTTGCGCACTTTACGTTGCCGATCTCGGAAACATCCGAGATCGGTGGCGCGCGCCTCAGAGAATGTGAATCTATTCGACTTTTGTAGTTTTCACCCCTGCTAACCCATTGATTTGACTCAGGTCGAAAAGTGCCGGAATTAAAAGATTCACAAGCTCTCAGGATGACGGGACACAGGCATGCACGACATCCGCTTCATCCGCGACAATCCCGAGGCTCTCGACCGCGCGCTCAGGCGCCGCGGCCTCTCCGGCGAGGCACAGCGCCTGATCGCGCTTGACGAGAAGCGACGGGCGAAAATCCTTGAGCTGGAAACCGCGCAGGCGCGCCGCAACGCCGCCTCGCGCGAGATCGGCGAAGCCATGAAAAAGAAGGATGAGGAGAAAGCCAAGGGCCTGTTGATCGAGGTGGCCGCGCTCAAGGAATCGATCCCCGCCTTGGAAGCCGAGGAAAAGAAGGCCTCCAAGGAGCTTGACGACGCGTTGGCGGAAATTCCCAACCTGCCGCTTGACGACGTGCCGGACGGCAAGGATGCAAGCGACAATGTCGAGCGTCATCGTTTCGGAGCCAAACGCGCGTATGTCTTCACGCCGAAGCAGCATTTCGATCTCGGCGAAGCGCTCGGGCAGATGGATTTTGAGACTGCGGCCAAGCTTTCAGGAGCGCGCTTTGTCGTATTGCAGAAGGGCCTTGCGCGGCTCGAACGTGCGCTCGGGCAATTCTTTCTTGATGTCCATACGACCGATCACGGTTACACCGAAGTCGCGCCGCCGCTTTTGGTGCGCGATGACGTGATGTTCGGTACGGCGCAGTTGCCGAAGTTTAGAGAAGATCAGTTCATCGCAACGAATGATATTTTCTTTAGGGAGTCCTTTAATCAGGCGATTAATGAGCATGATTGCGGTACGCTTCCGGAAGGCGTCGATGTAGCCCGTCGAATAGGCCAACTTACCGCGGCAAGAAATCTATGGCTTATCCCCACCGCCGAAGTATCGCTGACCAATCTCGTGCGCGAATCCATCCTTGGCGAAGCGCAACTGCCGATACGGGTTACCGCCGGCACGCCGTGCTTCCGCGCCGAGGCGGGCGCGGCGGGAAAAGATACGCGCGGCATGATCCGCCAGCACCAGTTCAACAAGGTCGAGCTTGTCTCCGTCACCACGCCGGAGCAGTCGAAGGACGAGCACGAGCGCATGCTCTCGTGCGCCGAGGAAGTTTTGCGCCGGCTCGATCTGCATTACCGCGTGGTCACGCTGTGCACCGGCGACATGGGGTTCGCGGCACAAAAGACCTACGACATCGAAGTCTGGCTGTCGGGGCAGGGCGCCTATCGCGAGATTTCCTCCTGCTCGAACTGCGGCGAGTTCCAGGCGCGGCGCATGAATGCGCGCTACCGCAGCAAGGAAGGCCGCCAGCTCCGCCACGTCCACACGCTCAACGGTTCCGGCGTCGCCGTCGGCCGCGCGCTCATTGCGGTGATGGAAACCTATCAGCAGGAGGATGGCGCGATCGCCGTGCCGGAGGTACTTGCGCCTTATATGGGTGGCATGAAGAAGATCGAGAGATGATGAGAGCCGCTATCCTGTCGCTTGCGCAATCATACTTTCTCCCCCGCAAAGCGGGGGAGAAAGAAAGTTAAGCCATGCGCATCCTGGTCACCAACGACGACGGCATCCATGCCGAGGGGCTCGACGTGTGCGAGAAGATCGCCGGCGAGCTGTCCGACGACGTGTGGGTGGTCGCGCCGGAATACGACCAGTCGGGGGCCGCGCATTCGCTGTCGCTCAACGATCCGCTGCGGCTGCGGCAGTTGAGCGAGCGGCGTTTTGCCGTGCGCGGCACGCCGGCCGATTGCATCATCATGGGCGCGCGGCATCTGCTCGACGGCAAGGGTCCAGATCTCGTGCTCTCCGGCGTCAACCGCGGCCGCAATGCCGGCGAGGACGTGATCTATTCCGGCACGGTGGCGGGCGCCGTCGAGGGCACCATCATCGGCGTGCCTTCCTTCGCGCTGTCGCAAACCTACCGCGCGCGCAGCGGCAATCCGCCGCCCTGGGAGACCGCCTTGCGCTTCGGTCCCGGCATCATCCGCCGCGTGCTCGACGCAGGAATCCCGCGCGATGTGCTGATCAACATCAATTTCCCCGATTGCGCGCCGGAAGAAGTCGACCGCATCGCGGTCGCCGCGCTCGGGCGGCGCCACCAGGAGCGGCTGTACATCGACCAGCGCCAGGACGGCCGCGGCAATCCCTATTACTGGATTGCTTACCAGCGCCACGCATTTCAAAAAGCGCCGGAAGGCACCGATCTCGCCGCGCTCGAGGCGCGCTGCATTGCCGTCACGCCGCTCAAGCTGGACATGACCGACGAGCCTTATCTCAACAAGCTCGCCACAATGTTCGAATAAGATCGGCAGGCGGAAGCGAGCCACGCCGTCATCGGGATAAGCCAAGAGTCCGGCCCGAAGTGGCCGGTCAACACGAAGCAAGCTACAGCCATGACCACTCAATCCGATTGCTTCGCCGCGCGCGCAATGACGGGACGAATTTGACCGGAATTCGTCGAGGGCATCGCGGCGGCCATCGCCTGCGCCAGCGCGTCGAGCTGGAAGGGTTTCTGCAACGTCGGCATCTTCCGATAAGGCTCCGGAACACCGCGGGTGCCGTAGCCGGTCGCGAACACGAACGGCACTCCCCGCGCCATCAGAATCTCGACCACCGGCGAAATCGGCTGACCGCTGAGGTTGACGTCGAGGATGGCGATATCGAACTCGCCCTTCTTTGCCAGCGTCAGAGCCTCGTCGAGGCGGCCGACCGCCGCGGCGATCGTGCAGCCGAGGTCGGCCAGCATATCCTGCAGCAGCAGGCGGATCATCAATTCATCTTCGACGACGAAGACCCGCTTGCCTAAGGGCGGCTTGTGCTCAGACCTCATCCGAGACCCCGTGCCTGCCGCGTCCCGCTCCCTCGGGCGCGAGGAAGTTTTAACACGGGAGCTTCCGCGATTTGCCCGTCACGGTAACTGACGTCGCAGCCGCGCGGTTGACGCATCCTGTACGCAAAATCCCCTGTGCAACGGAAAATCCCCTGTGCAACGGAAAATTAACGCCGCAGGCGCGCCATCGGTTCCTTATCAGCCCGCAAAGCTGGCGCCGGCATCATGGCAGAAAGCGACACAAAAGCTCTTGGTCGTGTGAAAACGTACACAAGCGGGCTAATAACAAGTCCGTGGCAAGGTCCTGTGGCCGAGATTCCGGCCGCCGACATTGAACGCATGGAATTTCAGCTCGCCTTGCGCCGACGCGGCATCAGCGACCAGGCGGTGCTGCGCGCCATGGATGCGGTGCCGCGCGAGCATTTCGTCGCCCCCGAATACCTCGACTGCGCCTACGCCGACCAGGCGCTGCCGATCGCCTGCGGGCAGACGATCAGCCAGCCCTATGTCGTCGCCTATATGGCCGAGCGGCTCGAAGTCGAGCCGCACCACCGCGTGCTTGAAGTGGGAACGGGCTCCGGCTACCAGGCCGCCATCCTGTCGAGGCTGGCGCGCGAGGTTTTGAGCATCGAGCGCTACCGCACGCTCGCGGATGCCGCTCGCCGACGGCTCGAGACACTGGGATATGCCAACGTTGCCATCGTGCTCGGCGATGGCTTGGCGGGCGCGCCGCGCGACGCCCCCTTTGACCGCATTATCGTCACCGCTGCCGCCTCCGACGTCCCAACTGTGCTCGTCGATCAGCTTGGCGCCTCCGGCAAGATGCTGCTGCCGGTCGGACCGGCCAATGGCGCGCAGCACATCGTCAAATTTTCCAGGGCTACGGATGGCACCGTGGCGCGGGAGAACTTGATCGCCGTCAGATTCGTGCCTTTGTCGCGCGGTCGAGCCCGGGAACTGTAGCCATTTTGCCACAGTAAAGCATTATTGGAATTGTTATCTTGCGCTTAAAGGCCTGTTTACCGCGACATTGTTTATTCGCACGCAGTCATTGTTGCGTGCGAGTTCATGCCATGTACGCATCGCGTTGTTCGGCTATCCGGCCGCAAGCCATTGTCCGGCTGGTTGCCATTGCACTGGTCGGACTGTTTGCCGCAAGCTGCAGTGACTCCAGTCGTTTCTCCTCCGCGCGGTTTGGCTCAGACAATAGTACGAGTACGGGCGACGTGACGGGCTCGATCGCGCGCCGTGCCTCGACCAGCCGCGTTGAAAGCCGACCGCTGCCACGCCTCGCGGGCAATTCAGGCCAAGGAATTTCGGGTACCCAAGGAATTTCGGGTGGAGGCCGCGGCATGGGTTCCTATGCGCCAGACCACACCGATATTACCGGTTCGCTGCGCCCGCCGCCGCCGGCCTGGACCTGGCAGGGCGGCACGCCGATCGTGGTAAGACCCGGCGAGACGCTGGAAACGATCTCGCGCCGATACGGCGTACCCGTGGCCGCCATCGTGCAGGTTAACCGCATTACCAACCGCACGACGCTCCACCCAGGCGAACATCTGGTGATCCCCCGTCGCCGCGACCACGCCGTCGCCACGTCGGCTCCACCCACGCCTATCGCCGGTAGCGAACGGGCGACTCCGCGGCCGGCGCGGGTTGCCCCGCCGCGCCGGGCATCGGCGCTGCGCGGGGGCGAGCATGTCGTGACGCCCGGCGAGACGCTTCACAGCATCGCCCGCCTTTACGGCGAGCCGGTCATGGTAATCGCCAGGGCGAACCATATTCGACCGGACACCATGGTTCGGATCGGAGAGCGGCTGGTCATTCCCGATGCGCGCGAGGCCGACCTGCGCGAACGGTCACGGCCGGCATCGGCGGTTCCGCGCGCCGAAGCTCCCGCCGTCGTGGCGGCCGGAGATCCTGCTGTAGCGGATTCGCCGCACAGTGCTCGCCTTGCCGAAACCGCAGAGCAGGCCGATCGGAAAAACGCGGTCAAGGCTGAAGGGAGCACCGCGGCGATGCCGTCCTTCGGCTGGCCGGTGCACGGCCGCATCATCGCCGCCTTCGGCCCGAAGCCAAATGGCTTGCAGAACGACGGCATCAATCTCGCCGTGCCCGAGGGTACCGCGATCAGGGCCGCCGAGGACGGCGTCGTTGCCTATGCCGGCAACGAGCTCAAGGGCTATGGCAATCTTGTGCTCCTGCGCCATGCCGACGGCTTTGTGACGGCGTACGCGAATGCGAGCAAAATCCTCGTCAACCGTGGCGAACGCGTCAAACGCGGGCAGATCATTGCGCGCTCCGGCGAAACCGGCAACGTTGCCTCGCCGCAACTGCACTTCGAGATCCGCAAGGGCACCACGCCGCTCGATCCGATGCGATACCTCAAGGGAGCGTAATCGGAAGTCAGAAGTCGGAAGTCAGAAGTCAGAAATCGATTTCCGACTTCCGACTTCCGAATCCATCCTCACGCCGAGCCGGCCCGCAAGGTCCTGCACGTATTGCCAGGCGACGCGGCCGGAGCGGGCACCGCGGGTCGTCGCCCATTCGAGCGCTTCGCGGCGAAGCTCCTCGCCCCCCATCGGGATGCGGTAATGGGTGACATAGCCCGTGACCATCGCCAGGTATTCATCCTGGCTGCAGCGGTGGAAGCCGAGCCACAATCCGAAACGGTCCGACAACGAGATCTTCTCCTCCACGGCTTCGCCGGGATTGATCGCGGTCGAGCGCTCGTTCTCGACCATGTCGCGCGCCATCAGATGGCGGCGGTTCGAGGTGGCATAGAACACGACGTTTTCAGGCCGTCCCTCGATACCCCCTTCGAGCATGGTCTTGAGCGATTTGTACGAGGTATCCTCGGCATCAAAGGAAAGGTCGTCGCAGAAGACGATGAAGCGTTGCGGCGCCTGGCGCAGAAGCCCCATCAGTTCCGGCAGCGACTCGATGTCCTCGCGGTGGATCTCGATGAGCTTGAGCCCGGCTTGCGGATGCGCCGCGCCGACCGCGGCATGGGCGGCCTTGACCAGCGAGGATTTGCCCATGCCGCGCGCACCCCACAACAGAGCGTTGTTTGCAGGCAGGCCGCGGGCAAAGCGCTCGGTATTCTCCACCAGCAGGTCGCGCACGCGGTCGATGCCCTTGAGCAGCGACATCTCGACACGGTTGATGCGGCGCACGGCGGCGAGTATGCGCCCTTCAGGATGCCAGACGAAGGCTTCAGCAGCGGCAAGATCGGGGGCCGGCACCGGTGACGGCGCCAGCCGATCGAGTGCGGCTGCGATGCGGTTAAGGGCGTCTTCGGCCGCTTCTTGATGGGGAACACGACCCTCGGCTGCGGCGACGGTCGCGTGGGGGAGCGTGCCTGTGAGGTTCGAGCGAGAGCGCGGCATGGTCCGTCTCCCCTTAG
>JAKAPE010000013.1 GCA_021811945.1 Pseudomonadota bacterium
TCCGCAAGCGCTACTGGGGCCAACATATGTGGGATGTGACCTAAGTCCGCCGGATGGCGGACCAAATCCGGCTTTAAGCCGTAATCCGAAGCCACCGCCTTTAGGCGGTGGAGTGTTCACTGGAGTTCTTCGACTACAGTTGCGGCTTCTGCAAACGCGCGCTGCCCGACATGCTCGCGTTGCTGAGGAATGATCCGAAGCTGAAAATCGTGCTGAAGGAATTCCCGATTCTGGGGCCGGGCTCGATAGCCGCCGCCCGCGTCGCCGTCGCCGTGCGCATGCAGGATCCCGCCGGGAAAAAATATCTCGCGTTCCACCGTCAGCTTCTCGGCGATCCCGGACCGGCGAGCGAGGAAAAGGCGCTCGCGGCCGCAAAAGACCAAGGTCTCGATATGGCGCGGCTCAAACGGGATATGGCGAGCAAGGAGGTCGGGGACACGCTCCGGGAGACGGTAAAGCTCGCCAGCGCCGCCGGCATCACCGGAACGCCGAGCTATGTCATCGGCAACCACGTGGTCGTCGGCGCGGTCGGTGTTGCCGCGCTCAAGGGAAGGATCGATACGGCGCGCGGCCGCGCCGGGAAATGACGGCGTGAGCCCGTCGCGATACCCCCGATACCCGGCTGCCCGCTCGCCGACGGCAGTGGTGGCGACCGGTGAAGGATGGCCGTCGGCGCCGTCGGCGCAGACTGGCGGTTGACAGGGTTGGGCGCGCTCACTAGGTTCGCGGCGCTCTCGCAAGAGACGGAAGTTGCGATCGCCGACCGGTCCGAGAGGCCGGAGGTTAGCGCCCGACAGCGCGTTGCGCCCTCGGGCGTGTTTGGTGTTGCTGATTGCCGGGCTTGACGCAGCACTCCATGTCAGCGGTGCTGGGGCATGGACAGCCGGCCAACGCCGGACATGACGAGTCAAAAGGACAGCAATGTTCGACAGTCTCTCCGAACGTCTGAATGCGGTCCTCGACCGGCTGACCCGGCGCGGCGCGCTGTCGGAGGCGGATGTCGAGGCGGCATTGCGCGAGGTGCGCCGCGCGCTTCTCGAAGCCGATGTCGCCCTGGATGTCGCCCGCGCCTTCACCGGCGAAGTCAAGCAGCGCGCGGTCGGCGTCGAGGTGATCAAATCGGTCACGCCCGGACAGATGGTCGTCAAGATCGTGCACGACCAGCTCATCGAGACTTTGGGGTCGAGTGCGCAGCCGATCGACCTCAATGCACCGCCTCCGGTCGTCATCATGATGGTGGGGCTGCAGGGCTCCGGCAAAACCACGACCACGGCAAAGATCGCCAAGCGCCTCGCCGAGGCGCAGAAGCGCAAGGTGCTGATGGCCTCGCTTGATACGCGGCGCCCGGCGGCGATGGAGCAGCTCGCGGTGCTTGGCCGCCAGGTGAGCGTCGATACGCTGCCCATCGTCTCCGGCCAGACGCCGGTGCAGATCGCCGGGCGCGCGCTGCAGGCGGCTCGGCTCGGCGGCTACGACGTGGTCCTGCTCGACACGGCGGGCCGCATCACCCTCGACGACGCGATGATGCAAGAAGCGGCCGAGGTGCGCCGTGCTACGTCCCCCCATGAGGTGCTGCTGGTCGCGGACGCGCTGACCGGCCAGGACGCCGTCATCCTCGCACGCAGTTTTGACGAGCGTGTGGGGCTCACCGGCATCGTGCTCACGCGCGTCGACGGCGACGGCCGCGGCGGCGCGGCGCTCTCGATGCGCGCGGTGACAGGCAAGCCGATCAAGCTCATCGGCACCGGCGAGAAGCTCGACGCCATCGAGGATTTCGACCCAGCGCGCATTGCAGGCCGCATCCTCGGCATGGGCGACATCGTGTCGCTGGTAGAGAAGGCGGCGGCAACGATCGACGCCGAGCAGGCCGCGCGGGCCGCCGAGAAGATGCGCAGGGGCGCCTTCGACCTCGGCGATCTGCGCGAGCAGCTCATTCAGATGCAGCGCATGGGCGGCATGAGCGGGCTGATGGCGATGCTGCCCGGCGTCGCCAAGATCAAAAACCAGCTTGCCGAGCGCAATCTCGACGAAAGGCTGCTCAAGCGGCAGGTGGCGATCATCGATTCAATGACGCCCAGGGAGCGGCGCAACCCCGACATCCTCAAAGCGAGCCGCAAGCGCCGCATCGCCGCCGGCTCCGGCACCAAGCCCGAGGACATCAACCGGCTTCTGAAAATGCATCGCACCATGGCCGACGTGATGAAGGCGATGGGCGGCGCCAAGCGCGGGCCGATGGCCGGCCTCGCCAATATGCTCGGTCTCGGTGGCGGCCTGCCGAGCGCGGAAGAGACGGCGAAGCTCGCGGAGAAACTGCCGGGCGGACTGCCGCCGGGTTTTCCCGGAGGCGGCGGTTTGCCGCCGAACATGCCCCGTCTACCGGGCTTGCCGCCGAATTTCCCCGGCGCGCCGGGCGGCCTGCCGGGTTTGGGCCCGAAGCTGCCGGGCGGCCTGCCGCCGGGATTTCCTGGGTTCGGGAAGAAGAAGTGAGAGAGCGCCACACAACTGTCACCCGTCAGGTGCGAGCGAAGCGAGCCTCGAAGGATGCACAGTCCGTGCACCTCGGCCGTATCCTTCGAGGCTCGGCGCTTTGCGTCGAGCACCTCAGGATGACAGATCAAGGCTTTGGTGATTCACAAACGAAAGGAAGCTGAATGTTGACCATCCGCATGGCGCGCGCCGGCACCAAGAAGCGGCCGTTCTATCACATCGTCGTCGCCGACAGCCGCAGCCCCCGCGACGGGCGCTTCATCGAGCGGCTCGGCCATTTCAACCCGCTCCTGCCCAAAGAGAAGACCGAGCGGCTCAAGCTCGATCTTGAAAAGGCGAAGAGCTGGATCGTCAAGGGCGCGCAGCCGTCGGACCGGGTCATGCGTTTCCTCGACGCCGCCGGCGTGTTGCAGCGTCAAAAACGCAACAATCCGAAAAAGGCGGTGCCGCGCAAGGAACGCAAGGCGCAAGAGGAAGCCGCGAAGGCTGTGGCGGGAACCGCTCCGGCGGCGCCAGCCACCTAACGGGCGCGGCTATGTCCGACGGCGCACGTATCTGCCTTGGCCAAATCGGCGCCGCACATGGCGTAAGCGGGGAAGTCCGCTTGCGCTCGTTCACGTCTGATCTGGACGCGATTGCCGACTACGGCCCGCTCGAGACCGAAGACGGCCGGGTCTTTGCCATCGAATCGCTGCGGCCGGCGAAGGACTATTTCGTGGCGCGGCTCGCCGGCATTCACGACCGCGATGCAGCGCGCGCGCTCGCTAACACCAGGCTTTATGTGTCGCGCGATCGCCTGCCTCGGCTCGAACGACCCGACGAATTCTACCACGCCGACCTCATCGGTCTCGCCGTCGTCGATACGGCGGGAAAAAACCTCGGCACGGTCATCGGCATCCACAATTTCGGTGCCGGCGACCTCATCGAGGTGCGGCCGGGCGACCGAGCCGGAACTGAAATGATCGCATTCAACGAGATCAACGTGCCGGTCGTCGACATAAGGGCGGGAAGGATCGTGATCGCCCGCTCTCCCGCTGCGGCAAAGGGTGACGGGGCGAAGCCCGGCCCGGTGACGGGTTCGGCCGACAACAGCCGCGCCGCGCGACCCCTCACCCGGACGACCCGCGCGCGCCGAAGGTCCACACTCTCCCACAACAGGAAAGCGCGATAATGTGGCGCGCGAGCGTGCTGACCATCTTTCCGGAGATGTTTCCCGGACCGTTGGGGCTAAGCCTCGCCGGCAAGGCCTTGGCGGCCGGCGTCTGGTCGCTCGACGTCGTCGACATCCGCAGCTTCGCGACCGGCAGGCACCGCAGCGTGGACGACACGCCGGCGGGCGGCGGACCGGGTATGGTGATGCGGCCCGACGTGCTCAGCCGCGCCATCGACGCCGTCGCGGCCGACGAACGCCCGCGCCTGCTTTTGTCGCCGCGCGGCATGCCTTTAACCCAGGGGAGGGTCCAGAAGCTGGCGGCCGGGGCTGGAGCGGTCCTCGTCTGTGGCCGCTTTGAAGGCGTCGATGAGCGCGTCATCGCGGGGCGCGGCCTGGAAGAGGTGTCGATCGGCGATTATGTGCTTTCGGGCGGCGAACTCGCGGCGATGGTGCTCATCGATGCGGGCGTGCGGTTATTGCCGGGCGTGATGGGTGCATCGGTTTCCTGCGCCGAGGAGAGCTTTGCCGGCGGATTATTGGAATATCCGCAATATACCAGGCCAAGACTCTGGGAGGGACAGCCGATCCCGACAATTCTGCTATCGGGCGATCACGCCAAGATTGCGGCTTGGCGGCGGCATGAAGCCGAGCGCCTGACGCGGGAACGCCGTCCCGATCTCTGGGGTCGCGGAACGCCCGGCGCAAACTGACGAGAAGGTGACAAAGCCCCCGCGGTGGCGTAGAAGCTGCGCCAACCCGTTTACACCGAACCCGGATATAGGCCCGGACTCCGCTCGTCCCGCGAAAGCGTGGACCCTGTATTCTCACGTTCCGGATTCCCGCTTTCACGGGAGTGAGCGGATTTGATGGGCCGAGGCCGGCATTGGATCCCAATCACAAGCCGCTCATTCAAAAAGCGCAACCGTTGGAGAGTTCGCCATGAACCTGCTCAAACAAATCGAAGACGAACAAGTGGCGAAACTTTCCGCCGGCAAGGAGATTCCTGAATTTCAGCCGGGCGACACCCTGGTAGTCAATGTCAGGATCGTCGAGGGCGAAAGAACCCGCGTGCAGGCCTATGAAGGCGTGTGCATCGGCCGCGCCGGCTCAGGATTGAACGAGAACTTCACCGTGCGCAAGATTTCTTACGGCGAGGGCGTCGAGCGCGTCTTCCCGCTCTATTCGCCGATGATCGATTCGATAAAGGTGGTGCGCCGCGGCCAGGTGCGCCGCGCCAAGCTCTATTACCTGCGCGGTCGCCGCGGAAAATCCGCCCGCATCGTCGAACGGCAGGAGCATGGCGCGCAGCCGGGTGCGACCGAGGCAAAGGCCGCGGAGTAGTCGATGGCTGCCCCCAGGACACTGTACGACAAGATTTGGGACGACCATCTCGTCGACGAGGAGCCGGACGGCACCTGCCTCATCTATATCGACCGTCATCTCGTCCACGAGGTAACAAGCCCGCAGGCATTCGAAGGGCTGCGGCTTTCCGGCCGCAAGGTGCATGCGCCGGAAAAGACGCTCTGCGTCGTCGATCACAACGTGCCGACGACCGACCGGCGGCTGAAGAATCCCGATCCGGAAAGCGCGGCGCAGATCGCCTATCTTGCCGAGAACGCCGAGTACTTCGGCCTGGAATATTTCAACGCGTTCGACAAGCGCCAGGGCATCGTCCACATCATCGGCCCGGAGCAAGGCTTTACATTGCCCGGCGTGACGCTGGTGTGCGGCGACAGCCACACGGACACGCACGGCGCCTTCGGCGCGCTCGCCTACGGCATCGGCACCTCCGAAGTCGAGCACGTGCTGGCGACGCAGACGTTGATCCAGAAGAAATCGAAAAACATGCGCGCCGTCATCGACGGCAGGCTGCCGCAAGGCGTCGCGGCCAAGGACATCATCCTCGCCATCATCGGCGAGATCGGCATCGCCGGCGGCATCGGCTACGCGCTCGAATATGCCGGCGAGGCGATCCGCGCGCTGTCGATGGAAGGCCGCATGACCGTGTGCAACATGTCGGTCGAGGCCGGCGCCAAGGCCGGCTTCATCGCGCCCGACGAAAAGGCCTACGCCTATCTGAAAGACCGTCCGAAGTCGCCAAAAGGCAAGACCTGGGATGAGGCGATGCGCTATTGGGAGACGCTGCACACCGACGACGGCGCCCGTTTCGATCGCGAGATCAGGCTTGATGCCGGCAAACTGCCGCCGCTCGTCACCTGGGGCACCAACCCGGAGCAGGTCGTCTCGGTAACGGGGTGCGTGCCAAAGCCGGAACGGATTGCCGACCCGCATAAGCGCGAGGCGGCGGAGCGCTCGCTCGCCTATATGGGCCTGCAGGGCGGCGAGAAGCTCACCGACATCGCCATCGACCGAGTCTTCCTCGGCTCGTGCACCAATGCACGCATCGAGGATTTGCGCGCCGCAGCCCGCATTGTCGACGGCAAGACGGTGAGCGCGCGGGTCAAGGCGATGGTGGTGCCGGGTTCCGGTTTGGTCAAAGAACAGGCCGAGGCCGAGGGTCTCGACAAGGTTTTCCTCAAGGCCGGCTTCGAATGGCGCGAGCCGGGCTGCTCGATGTGCCTCGCCATGAAC
Organism: Pseudomonadota bacterium; assembly: GCA_021811945.1. Lineage (GTDB taxonomy): Bacteria > Pseudomonadota > Alphaproteobacteria > Rhizobiales > Xanthobacteraceae > BOG-931. Next base: position 6,233 of record JAKAPE010000013.1, read on the forward strand.
CCCGACAAGCTCAATCCCGGCGAGCGCTGCGCTTCGACGTCGAACCGCAACTTCGAGGGCCGCCAGGGCTACAAGGGCCGGACCCACCTGGTCTCGCCGGCGATGGCTGCCGCCGCCGCCATCGCCGGCCGTTTCGTCGATGTGCGGGAGTGGAGATAGCCGACATTGCGAAGACCCACTGAGCCGCAATGACGGTACGCCTCAGCCCCGCACCCACCAGCAGCGGTATTCCGGAAACAGCACCGTCCCGCTCGGCCGGTGTTGCAGCTCGTACCAGGCCTTGCAGCGGCGGTAGAGGAGCGGCCGCGGGTGGATCTCGATGTGCGTGTGCGACTCCGGCGGCGAGAAATACGGTCCCTCTCCGATCGGCGTACGGCCTTGCGCCGTCGCCTGCGACGGCATGCCGAAGATCAAAAGCAGAGCAAGCCCGGTAGTCACGGCCAACGATGTTGCCGATTGCGGCGCAGTCACGGCTTTCTCCCGCTCAACTCCATTTCGTTCAGCACGGCAGGCTCCCTTATCCCGCCCGCGGGTCAATGGACGCGCCTTCTTCATTGCTCCGGCACCGGCTTTCAGCAGCACGATCGGACCTGCAAAGCTCCACCTATCGCCAGGGCGCGTCCTCCGCAATGGCGCGCTCCCAATTGCGGCCATCGAAGCGATGCGGCTTGAGCGCGGCAAGATCGACGCCGTCGAGACAGCGGACATTGACGTCGATCTTATCGGGGTCGGAACGCGGTACATAGAAGGGATGGATGCCGCAAGTGGCGCAGAAGGTGTGCTTCGCCGCGCCGGTATTGAAGCGATAGGTTGTCAGCGCCTCGGCGCCACGGATGAGTTCGAACTGCTCCGGCGGCACGATCAGATGCAAAAAGCCCTTCTTGGTGCAGATCGAGCAATTGCATTCGGTGACGCGCAACAGGTCGGCGGTGACGCGGAACCGCACGCGGCCGCAATGGCAGCCGCCTTCATAGGTTTTCAGCACGGCGTTCAGCTATACTCAGATTCCGTGAAAACCCGAAAAAGCGAGACTCGACTGAAAGGGCGAAAAGATTGAGATGTGGCCAATTCGGTTTTCGGGTTCTCATGTGAACAGAGTGTAAACCTAAAACACTTTGCGTCAACAAGGCGACCGCCCCTCAAGATGCTGCTTGTCTCTCCACGTCGAGAACCCCGCGCTTGATGAGAGCGGTCGCATCCTCTAGGCATGATCGCGCAAGCTGGATTTCTCCCGATGCAGATCGCAGTGCTCGGAGGCGGCAACGGCGCGTTCGCGGCGGCGGGCGATTTTGCCTTGGCCGGCCATACGGTGCGGCTGTGGCGACGCGACCGCGCGGCCGTCACGGCGCACCGGGCCGCCGGCAGCACAGTCGTCGTCAAGGATTTTCAGGGACGCCATGTCGCCAAGCTCGCCGCGGTAACGAGCGATATCGGCGCGGCCGTGCGCGGCGCCGATTTGATCTTGTGTCCGGTCCCGGCCACTGCGCAGCACGACATCGCCGGGCTGCTGGCGCCACATCTTGCCGACGGGCAAGTGGTCTATCTGCCGCCCGGCACGTTTGGCTCGGTGCTGTTCGCCAAGGCCGCGCATGACGCCGGCAACCGCGCCGCCGCCGCGTTCGCTGAGACCGGCACCCTTCCCTGGCTCACGCGCAAGCATGCTGCTTTCGAATCGGCGATCGCGGTGCGGGCGAAACGCCTGCCGACCGGCGTTTTCCCGCTCAAGCGCAAGGATCACGCCCTCGCGGTGCTGCGTCGCGTTTTTTCCAACGCGATCGAGGACTGCGGCGACGCGCTTTCCGGCGCGCTGATGAATGCCGGCCCGATCATCCATCCACCGCTCATCGTCATGAATGCCGGCGCGCTGCAGCATTTCGAACGCTGGGATATCCACAAGGAAGGGACGCAGCCGGCGATTCGGCGCGTCACCGACGCGCTGGACGCCGAACGCATCGCGCTGCGGCAGGCGCTCGGCTATGGTCCACCGCATTTCCCGCTCGCCCACCATTACGCCACGGAGGGCGAGGAGTGGATGTACGGCCGCGGCTCTCATGATCGGCTGACCGATTCGGGCGACTGGCGCGAGCACATCGTGCTGACCGGGCACCGCTACATGCTGGAGGATACGCGCATCGGATTGTCCTTCCTGCTTTCGGTCACGGCGCTGGCCGGCGTCGCCATGCCGCTGGCGCGCGCGTTTCTGAGCATCGGCTCGGCGATCTGCGGGGAAGACTTCATGGCGAGCGGCCGCACGCTCGCAAATCTCGGCCTCGGCGCTCTCGATCGCGACGGCCTGCAGGGCCTGCTGCGGGAGGGCTTCGCGTGACGGCGCGCGTGCCGGTAGCCTGCTTGGGTGCGGGCCGTATGGGACGCGGCATCGCGGTGGTGTTCGCCTATGCCGGGCACGAGGTGAGCGTCATCGATTTCCGGCCGCGGCCGGCCGCGGGTTTCGACCGTCTGCGCACTCAGGTGCTTGACGAAGTGCGCCGGACGCTCGCGACCCTCGCATCGCTCGGGCTGTTCGCGCCCGCCGCCGTCGAGGCCATCGCCGCCCGCGTTCGCGTCGTCGCCGAGCAGGAAGCGCCGACTGCCCTCGCGGCGGCGGCGGTGATCTTCGAGGGCGTGCCCGAGCTGATCGAGGTCAAGCGCGAGGTGCTGGCGCGCGCTTCCAAGCTTGCCGGGCCGCGCCCGATCTTCGCCTCCACGACGTCAACGATTCTGGCCGACGCGATCGCCGACGCGATCGAGGAGCCGCGCCGCTTTCTCAACGCCCATTGGCTCAATCCCGCTTTTCTCGTGCCCCTCGTCGAACTTGCCCCGGCCGCCACGACCGATCCGGCGGTGACGGAAGAGCTCAAGCGCCTGCTCGAATCCATCGGAAAGGTTCCGGTGGTTTGTGCCGCCCGGCCCGGCTACATCGTGCCGCGCATTCAGGCGCTCGCCATGAACGAGGCCGCCCGCATGGTCGAGGAGGGCGTCGCCAGCGCCGCCGATATCGACAAGGCGATCAAATACGGTTTCGGCTTTCGCTTCGCCGTGCTCGGCATGCTCGAATTCATCGACTGGGGCGGCGGCGATATCCTGTATTATGCCAGCCGCTATCTCACGCGGGCGCTCGGCAATTCCCGCTACGCCGCGCCCGAGATCATCGAGCGCAACATGCGCGAGGGCTCAATCGGCCTCAACGCCGGCAAGGGCTTTTTCGACTACGGCGCGCTCGACCGCGACGCCTACCGCGCCGACCGCTTGCGCGCCTTCGTCGAACTGCTTGGGTTTCTCAAGCCGATCGCGCCGCCGGTGCTGCCGGAGTAAGAGCAGCCCTCTCAAAGCGTTGGTGCCGATCGCCGCACGGCTCGCGCTGACGATTTTCATTAATGCAGCAGTCGGAGTGCGCGTGCCGCTCCGCCTGCTGGGACCGACTGGAAGTTGTTATCGTTTGAAACCCGACTCGGGAGACCTGCAGCGCAAGAATATCTCGCGATAACCGGTGCTTCGTAGAGAGCCCCCGCCATGGAGATTTGTCCGCAGTCAGAACGTTGAACGTTTGCGCCGCTTGCTCGAAACCATGACCGGCGGGGAGGAGCGGCAACACATCCTCAAGCTTCTCGAAGAGGAAACAAAAGCAAAAAGACGCGGGTGATACCGCGAATTGGCGTCAGCGCATCTGGGCAACGCTGCGGAATCCCGCAGGATCGAGAATAGTCAGCGAGCGGTCGTTGATCTTGATCAGGCCGGCGCGGCGGAACTCGGTCATTACCTTGCTGACGTGGACCGGCGTGAGGCCGGTGGCGTCGGCGATATGATGTTGACGAAGGGGAAAGTCCATTTCCGTGTCGGAGGCCTGCGTCATACCGCGGCGGGCAAGCCGTTCCGCCAGATTGAGGATCAATCGGGCAATTCGCTCGTCCGCCGAGCGTCGTCCGAGATCGACAATGAGCTGGTCAGCCCGGTGCTTCTCTTCGATCCAGGCTTTCGACAGCTTGTCGAAAAGATCGGCTCGGTTGAGCAGAGCGGCCTTCAATTCACCGCGCTGGAAGGTGCGATAACGGACGTCGGTGACCGCCTCGATGAGGCAATGCGGCTGCGGCTCAAACAGGAACGCGGTGGAAACGATATCCCCGGGCAGATGAAACGACAGGATTTGCCGGCTGCCGTCGGTTAGCATGACGACGGATGCGGCCCAGCCGCCGCAGATAACCGGAACCGAGTCGTGCAAATCCTGCTGGCGGCAGATGGTTCTGCGCGCCGCCGCCGTATGAACCGGTTGTTGCACGGGAACCGGCCTGCCGGGCGCCTGCAGATTCGCCGCTGCGGACTCCGGTCGGCGAAAGCAATGCTCATGGGTTATGAAGCCGGCGCAAGCCGGCATTTCCGGCGAACATTCATGTGTCAGCATTCTCGATGGCGGGCGAGCTGCCAGAACTCTCATTTCGACGTGGCTCATGTGGTGATTCCCGCCAGCGTTGGGTCAGGTTATTGCTGAGACGTGCATTTGCCGGAAACGACAATCTCGCGTTCGTCTTTATCCGGGCGCGAAGAGGAGCAAGGCTTTGCTGCAGAGAATTTCGATTCGGATTACCGAGAGCCCGCGGTGCATATGGCTTGCAAGCAGTGGCATTTTCTTCCTCGCCCCCCTTTGCGAAGCAATCGCCCGATCTGCAATAATTGATCCGTGCGAATCACCCTCAAAACACCATCACATAAAATTGCATAAGAATATACATTCAATATGTGCAACATGTAGACAAATGCAGAGCTGTTGCACAAGGATGCACAACTGCAGGTTTTGATTTTTGACAGCAGCAGCAACAACCACTGCGAGCAGTCGCTTCGATGACGCTGTTGCTTGCTCCGGGCTGTCGAGATCTCGGCGCTCATCGTCGAGTGCCGCACAAATTTTCAACTGGTGCGGCAAATTAGATCAACAATCAACAATCAACAATCTACAATAACAAAAAAAGTTAAGCTTCTGCGCCACGATGAATGTTCCGCGCGCTTAACGCTTTTGCAATTGCCGCGCCAATAATTCGATCATGCAGATTTTTCAAACTGTTCGCCGCCGGCATCGCAGCGATCGGCCCACAGCGAGAACGACTCATCATGTCGGCGTCTGTCCTCGATCAGCTCTCCTTGCATAGGCCTTCGCAGGCAGATCAATCGGATGCCGGTGTCAGCCGGCGTCACAGTCTGGAGTGGCGCCGGTCGGTCGCATGCAGAGCGCTCTTGCCGCCGCCATCCACGACGAAGCCGATTGGAAGGAGTTCTAGAATGGAACGGCGCCACAGCTTGCCGCGCGTGCGGCGTTGCGGACACGGCAATCGCGGCCCACGCCGATGCCGCGGCGTTGGCGGCAACGAACAACAACGCATTGACCTACGAATTGAGCGATCCCGATGAATCGAGCAATCGTCTCGCCGCAGAGCGAATCCGCGCAGGTGAGTTCCGCCCCTTGGCAGGGCGCCGGCCCCCGCAATGCCGTCCCCAATCAGCTCATTAGCTTTGCCATCGGTGACGACCAATACGGCGTCGACATCATGGCCGTGCGCGAAATCAAGGGTTGGACCGACGTGACCCATCTGCCGCGGCAGCCCAACTACGTGCGCGGGGTGCTCAATCTGCGCGGAACGGTGGTTCCCATCATCGACCTGCGCTGCCGCTTCGGCCAGGGAATGACGGAGGCCACGCCGCTGCATATCGCCATCATCGTGCAGATCGGCTCGCGGCAAGTCGGGCTTCTGGCGGACCGGGTGCTCGATATCGTTTCGTTCGAATCGGGCCAAGTGCAGCCGGTGCCGCGGATCGTCCATAGCTCGCGCATCAGTTTTCTGTCCGGGCTGGTCATGGTCGACGGCGCGATGATCGCCGTAATCGATCTCCCCAATTTGCTGTCCGCGCAGATCGACGACGATGCCGTCGCCAACTGAGGCAACATCCAAACCGCGACGGGTGCGGATGGCCGCCGGTATGGCCTCAACCGCCATCCTGCGGTCGGGCCGCTTGCGAAGAACGCGCCCGCCCGCCGCGCCAATTGACCGCTAAGAGGCGTGCGCATGCCGGCCAACCGCCACCGTGCGACCGTCGTCACGATCGACCAGCTGCCCGCCGCTCCTCCTCGCGAGTTCGTGCTGTCGCAAGCCGATTTTCAGACGCTGACCCGGCTCGCCTATGAGCACGCGGGGATCTCACTTTCCGAAGGCAAGCAGAACTTGATCTACAGCCGCCTGGCGCGGCGCTTGCGCGCGCTCGGGCTGGAATCATTCCGGCACTACTGCAATTATCTCGCAGCGACGCCCGGCGAGGTCGAGAACTTCATCAACGCCATTTCGACCAACCACACCAAGTTTTTTCGCGAGGCCCACCACTTCGAGCATTTCCGCACGCATGTCGCCGTCCCTTTCGCGCGGGCCGCCGCGCGCAAGGCAGGCGGGCGTCTTCGCGTCTGGTCAGCAGGCTGCTCGAGCGGGGAAGAGCCGTACACGATCGCCATGATCCTGAAGAGCGAGGTGGAAAATATCGGCGGCAATGATGTCCGCGTCCTCGCGACCGACATAGATACCGACGTGCTGGCCAAGGCCGCCAATGCCCAGTTCTCCGCCGGGGCAATTGATGAAGTGCCTAAGCCATACCGCGGTTTTTTCACGGGCTCGGCGGACGTAGGCGCCAACGGGAAGCTTGTCATCGACAACGAGGTGCAAACGCTCATCGCTTTCCGGCGTCTCAATCTGCTGGGGCCGTGGCCGTTCCACGGCTTGTTCGACGCCATTTTCTGCCGCAACGTCATGATCTACTTCGACGCCCCTACCAAAGCGGCGCTCATTGACCGCTTCATCCAGCAAATCAAGGCGGGAGGCTGGCTCTATGTCGGTCACTCCGAATCGCTGATCGGCACTCATTCCGGACTGCAGCTGGTTGGCCGCACGATCTATCGGAGAGAGACATGAGCGGTGCAGCAACGCTTCGTTGGCCTCCTTCGTCAGCCGTTGAAAGCCGCGATCGGCAGGTCGGCCGGCGATTTTTCGACGCCGAGAGCTCCGCTTGGATCGTCAAGGTGTTCCCCGGCGATTTTTACGTCACCAACAAGACGGACGAAGTCATCGTGACCGTGCTCGGCTCATGCGTTGCTGCGTGTATGCGCGATCCCGTGACCGGCGTGGGCGGAATGAACCATTTCATGCTTGCCCAACACGATTCCGGCCGCTGGGGCGACGATCTGCGCTCCACGCGTTTTGGCAACTTCGCCATGGAAAAATTGTTCAACGAGCTCATCAAGGCCGGATGTCGTAAAGACCGCATGGAAATCAAGGTGTTCGGCGGCGCCAACGTCATCGACGCGAGTACTGCAGTCGGCAGCGATAACGCCGAATTCATTCTGCGCTACCTCGCCGCGGAGGGTCTTGGCTGCGCGGCCAAGGACGTCGGCGGCACGCTGCCGCGCCGAATTCATTATTACCCGGCGACGGGCCGCGTGGTGCGGCGATTGCTCGGTGCTAGCGAGCGCTTCGTCGTCGGCCGCGACGAGAGCGACTACGGGAAATTGCTGCTGAAACAGCAGCCGTCGGGCGAGATTCAGCTATTTGGGGAAGCCGAATGAGAACTCCAGGCATGCCGGTCCGCGTTCTCGTGGTCGACGATTCCGCCGTCATGCGGCAACTGCTCAGCGAATTGCTGGCCGCCGACCCCGAAATTGAAGTGGTCGGCACCGCGGCCGATCCGCACATCGCCCGCGAACGCATCAAGGCCCTCAATCCCGACGTCGTTACGCTGGACGTGGAGATGCCGCACATGGACGGCCTCACGTTCCTGCGAAAGATCATGACGCTAAGACCGATGCCGGTCGTCATGGTCTCCACGTTGACGCAGCGCGGTGCCGAAATCACGCTGGAGGCCCTCGAAATCGGCGCTGTCGACTTTGTCGCCAAGCCCGCCGGCGAGGACGGCAGGAGCATGCTTGAACTGGCCGCCGAACTGCAAAGGAAGGTGAAGGTCGCCGCAGGGTTGCGCGTGGGCGTCTCGCGCGCCGTTGCCGCGCCTAGATCGCCGCAGCAACTTCGAGTTCCCTTTCGGACAGACAAGATCGTCTTCATCGGCGCGTCGACCGGCGGCGTCGAAGCGCTCAAGTTGTTGCTCACGGGAATGCCGTCCGATTGTCCGCCGATACTCGTCACCCAGCACATGCCGCCGCGATTCACCGCGGGATTTGCCGAGAGGCTCGACCGGCAGTGTCCGATGCGGGTGTCCGAGGGGATCGACGAGGAAACCATCGAGCCCGGCCACGTCTATATTGCGCCCGGATCGCATCATCTCGAGATCGCGCGGGTCGGAAATCGGCACGTGTGCCGCTTGTCGGACGGTCCGCAGGTCAGCGGCCACCGGCCATCGGTGGATGTTCTGTTCCGCTCGGCCGCGCGCATCGCGGGTCCGTCGGCGGTCGGTGCCATTCTGACCGGTATGGGCAAGGACGGAGCCGAAGGCCTTTTGGAGTTGCGGCGCGTCGGCGGGGTCACGCTCGGCCAGGATGAAAAGTCGGCCTTGATCTACGGCATGCCGCGCGTCGCCTTCGAGCGCGGCGCGGTCATGCACCAATGCTCGCTGTCGCAGATGGCGCACGCGATCCTCGACGCCTGCCAGGCCGGCGCCCACGCGTCCGACCACGCCACGATGCCGCCTGACCGGGCCTTACGAACGGGTTGAAGAAATGCAAGCAAATAACGAAACGAGCGTATTGAGATTGCCGGCGGTGCTCGATCTGACTGCCGCCGCCGAATTGCTGGACAGCCTGCGCTCGCATTTGGCGGCGGCGCCGGAGCTTCGCCTCGATGCGTCGGCGGTAGAAGCGCTGACGCTTCCCTGCGTGCAGATTCTCCTCGCCGCACGGCGTGACCACGACGGCGTGTCGATAGAGAGCCCATCGACGGCGTTCGTCGATGCAATCGAGGATCTCGGCCTGAGTTCTCACGAGCTGTGCAACGCCGGGCGTCGCGTTGCCGAGCCGGCTGCAACCATCGATCAGCCTCACACACAAGCGGAAGCGCTCACCATGGCCAGGCGAATTCTGACGATCGACGATTCGAAGACAATTCGCGACATGCTGATGCTGACCCTTACCGAAGCCGGATTCGACGTGCTGCAGGCGGTGGACGGGCAGCACGGCCTGGAAGTACTCGGCAAAGAGCCGGTCGACCTGGTCATTACCGACATCAACATGCCCAGGATGGACGGCTACGAGGTGATCGAACGAATGCGTAGCGGTTCGACCCATAAGACCACGCCCATACTGGTCCTCACGACGGAAAGCGAGGCGGAGAAGAAAAATGCCGCGCGATTGGCCGGCGCGACCGGTTGGATGGTCAAGCCCTTCGATCCCGACCGCCTGGTCGCGACGATCAACAAGGTCGCTCCCTGCACGGTGCGATAGGTGAGGAGCCGGCGATGGCGGGCCTGGATCAACTCAAGCAGACATTCTTCGACGAATGCAGCGAGGCGCTGCAGCAGATCGAGAGCGGCCTGCCCGAAATTCTCGGCGGCGCCAACTCCGAAGACACGATCAATGCCGTGTTCCGTTCGGTCCACTCGGTCAAGGGCGGCGCCGGCATTTTCGGCTTTGAAGATCTGGTCAAGTTTGCCCACGTGTTCGAAACAGTCCTCGACGCCATGCGCGGCGGTAAGCTGGCGGCGACGCAGGAAATAGTGGATCGGCTGCTACAGGCAAACGACGTCCTGTCTGATCTGATCGGGATGTCGCGGTCGGGGGAAGCTATTCCGCCCGATCACGGTTGCGAAAGCCGCGCCGCGCTCGAGCAGATTCTGCGGGAAAACCTGCCCGGCGAGCACGCCGACAATGATGCGCCGGCGCCGGCCGACTTCGAGGGACTGGATTTCGTTCCGGTGACCGCTGAGCAATTGCAGGCGTCCGGCGGCGCGGGCGAATATCGTCTGGTCTTTCGGCCCAAGCCCGACTTGCTGAAGAAGGCCAACGAACCGCTTTACATCTTGCGCGAACTGCGCAAGCTCGGCAGGCTCGACCTCCTCGCCGAGACCGACCGGCTGCCTGCTCTGGCGGAGATTGAGGCCGATCGGCCGTACCTCGGTTGGACCGGTACGCTACGGACCGAAGCCGGCCGCCAAGCGATCGAAGAAATATTCGAATTTGTTAATGGCGACTGCGAGCTTGAGATCACGTCGCTCGCGCCCGAGATACCCGGCGCCGGGGATGGTGGGGAAGAGCCGCCAGTTCCCGCGGCCGTCGAGCCGGAAGCAGACGCAAGCCTTGCCAAGGCCGAAGCGACGCGCTCCCCGCAATCGGCGCCGCAGGCCCCGATAGCCCGCGAGACAAGCGAGGCAGCGACCGCGGCGCAAACGAAAGCGAAGCCGGCGGCGGCGGCGACGACGACCCGGATCGAGCTGGAGAAGATCGATCGCGCCGTCAACATGGTGGGCGAGCTGGTCATTGCGCAGGCCATGCTCGGGCAGGTCGTGCACGGTCTGCCGGAGGACGTCCGCAGCAGGCTCGTGCAGGTGGTCGACGAAGTGGCCCACCATACGCGCGAGCTGAAAGACAGCGTCATGTCGATGCGTGCGCAGCAGGTCAACGCCGTGTTTCAGCGCATGCCTCGTCTGGTTCGCGAACTCGCCGCCAAGACCGCCAAGAAGGTTCGCCTGGAAATGGTCGGCGAAACGACAGAGGTTGATCGATCGATCATCGAGCGGCTTGGCGATCCGCTCACGCACATTATCCGCAATTCCCTCGATCACGGTATCGAAACGCCTACGGAACGCCGGGCCGCCGGCAAATCGGAGGAAGGAACGATCCGGCTTGCCGCCGAACATCGCGGCGGCCGCATCGTTATCGAGATTAGCGACGACGGGGCCGGGATCAACTCCGAACGCGTGTTGCAGAAAGCACGGGAACGCGGCCTGATAGGTCCCGAAGCCGTACTGGCGGAGGATGAGATAAACAATCTCATCTTCCTTCCCGGGTTCTCCACGGCGGAAAAAATATCGGATATTTCCGGCCGCGGGGTCGGCATGGATGTCGTTCGGCGCAACATCCAGGACGTCGGCGGCCGCATTTCGCTGCGGTCGGAACGCGGCCGGGGCATGACCATTCAGTTGGCACTGCCTCTGACCTTGGCGGTGATGGACGGAATGGTCATTCGCGTCGGCTCGGAGACTTATGTGATGCCGATGTCGGCGATCGTCGAATGCCTGCGCCCGCCGGCGTCCGATATCCATGCTTTGATCGGCACCTCCGGCATGCTCAAGATTCGCGGGAACCTCGTGCCGCTCGTTCAGCTCCGCGAGCTGCTGGATATCACAGCGGCAGGAACGAGCTCCGACGAACGCGTGGTCATCGTCAGCGATGCCGGCGAGGGCACCCGGTTCGGTATCGTCGTCGACGAATTGTGCGGGCATCAGCAAGTCGTCGTCAAAAGCATTGAGGAGAGCTACGGCTCGGTTCCCGGAATCGCCGGGGCGACGATCCTCGGCAACGGCCGGGTCGCGTTCATTCTCGATGTCGAGAAGCTGTCCGATATCGCCAGCAGCCAGAACGTGCAAACGGGAATTGCACGCTTCGCCAACGGGGGAAAAGAGATAGCCGCCGTTGTGAACCGCGATTGGGGCAAGAGCGGCCCTCCGCGCAGGACGGAGAAGGCCGTCGGTTAGGAGCAACGACAATGCCAGTAGCAGCAGCGCTCAAGGTTCTCGTTGTCGACGATCAGAACAGCGTTCGGCAAATGACGCGCCTTATTCTCGAAGAGATCGGTATACGCTACATCCACGAAGCGGAAAACGGGCGACAGGCCATGGCCACCGCTGCGCTGCAACCGCTCGACCTGATCATATCCGACTTCAATATGCCGGAGATGGACGGTCTGGCGCTGCTGCGTGCGGTACGCGGTCACCCGGCAGCGCGCAAAATACCGTTCATTCTGCTTACCGGGCGGGGCGATCGCGAGCTCGTCGTCAAAGCGGCCCAGGCCGGCGTCAACAATTATATGATTAAGCCGTTCACGCGCGATATTCTGCGGCACAAGATCGAACAAGTGATGGGAAAACTGTCGTGACATCCGAACTGCAACATGCCGAGGTGGACGGCTCCGATGTGGGTAGATTTCTTGCGATTACGGCGGCGGCGTTGCGCGAAACGGCGGAGCGGCTGGACGCAACGGTCGACCGGATCAGTGCAAAGACCGCCACGCAATCAGGACGTGCCGACCGCGATATGGTCATGGCGCTGCAGAATTTCGACCGGTTGCAGCAGGAATTCGCGGCAATCGCGGACGTGCTCGGCAAGGCTGCGGAGAAAGTGCGCGGGAATTGGGCGACGACCGGCGGCGGGCATCCGGCCGACGAGGTCCTTGCCGCAATCTCGATGACTGAGGTGAAAGAACGGTTTCTTCGTCTGCTCAGCGTGACCGATTGGCTCGCCTCGACCTCGGACGAAGCGGTGTTCTGAAAAATGATCCCGAAAAGTGCCCCGGTTTTCCGAAAAGATCATGTTCGAGAGATGTTGGGGCGGCATTCGATGCAATCTGAACCGATTGCGCTCAGCGCCAGACTCGCGCGCTGATTGCCGGCGCCTCGCCTACGTTACGGCGACCGTCGCGACCCGATACAGCCCATTGATCAATTCCGGCACCTGCGCGGGCTTCAGATGGCGATAGCCGGGTTGTCGGGCAAGGCTCAGGGCGTCGAGATGACAGGCAACGGCGTCGTCATTGTACTCGGCGCCGGCAGCGATCGAGTCCAAGAGCATGCACAGCGAGTCGGCAATGCAGGACAGAAGCTCGAAGCCCATTGTCATGGCGACGTCGCGCAACTGACGGGCGTGAGAGTTCGCCGTTTGCAGGCTGTCCGATCCGCTGCCTTCGGCTCCGGCCTGTTTGATCGTGTCGACGAGCTCAGTTAGCGCGCCGTCCAGCCACTCGTCGAAGCCGCCTTTGACGTCCTCGATGGCGACCTCGGCCTGCTTGATGGCCAGTTCGCGCGGTGTTCCGCCGCTCCTGGCAACCCGATGAAAGCGCGTCTCGACGGAAAAAATCCGTGCCTCGGGATGGGTTCGTTTGGTCATCAATCTTGACCCGTGCGTGCGGTGCTGAACAGACTGTCGATCTCATCCTGTCCGAGGGCGGGGCCGATCTCGGCGGCGACATCGACCGCTTTGTCGCCTTTTCGACGCCCCACGCCGTTCGGATACCCTTCGATTTTGAAGCGCCGATCCGGTCCAAAATAGGTCGCCGTGTCGATGAATTGCCGCGGATTGAAAGCTATCCAGGCCAGCCGATCGTAGAGCCCCGCCGGCGACATCGGCTTGGCAATGACCATATTGGCGCCGGCGTCGCGCGCAATCTTGACCGTCGTCTCGCGCACATCGCTGGTCATGATCAGTATCGGCAGCGTGCGGTTCTCGTTGTCCTCCTTGCGGCGGATGGCGCGGGTGAGGTGCAGCCCTCCGTGCGGGGGAAGACGCGCGTCGCAAATCAACGCATCGATCTTCTGATTGGTAAGCGCCCGGATTACGCCGACCGAATCCCTGACTTCAAGCACCTTGTTGGCCCCGAAGCCGCGCAACATGCTGTGAATGAGCATGGACATGTAGGAACTGGGATCAGCGACGAGAATCACCAGATCGCAAAGATTGATGCTGAGACTGCGGCTCGTCATGCTTGGCGGCGTCGCATCACCGACCGGCGTTTGCGGCAAAAAGCGCAACTGAGCGGCAATTCATCCGATTCGCGACGACTAACCCAGAAGTTTTAGATGAAGGTAGAATGATAATGTCGATTAATAAACGGCAGTGGTCGCAATCAGGCAGGTCAAGACTACCGACCTGTCGTCCTTCAGTCGTCGGAACGAGAGGCGGCCCCGGATCAACAGGTGCCAGTACGACCTTATTAAAGGTCTGACCCAGGGCCGTCTGCTCGCATTCATATTTCAACAAGTTCCGATTAGGTCTGCAACTCTATATGGGCACGGCACCCGCCCGGAAATCCTATAATGAGATAGACATTCCCACGGCACACTCAGCGAGCGTCAGCGACGTGTCGGTCATTGCGTCTCACCATCTCATTTGCTGTTCAGGGCATCAAATCCATCGTCATGCCACGCGGGCGGTATGTTTGTGCGAAGGTATCGACCTTGATCTTCGCCTGTTGCCCCGCGTGGACGAATCCGATGACATCCCGGCCGAGCGTTTCCCCGCCGCCGTTCTGGACCCAGGACGATGCCGTCATCAACCGCGATACCCGCTAACAATCGCGAATTCGATCCCCTCGACCGCGACCGGTAAGCGTTTGTGCTATCAGCATGAGGTCTCCCAGGAAGCTTTGTTCCGCAATGTATGCTGCGTCGATCTCCGCCAGGCGCTCGGGCTGCCCCATATCCACGCCGAGAACCTGGGCCTTTCCTGTAATTCCCGGTCGAATGACAAACACGCCTCGTTCTTGCCGGGCCTTTATTAACTCAGATTGTGTAGGGAGGCAGGGTCGTGGCCCTACAAAGCTCATGTCGCCATTCAACACGTTCCAGAGCTGCGGCAATTCATCGAGCTTCATCCGGCGCAGCCATCTGCCGAGAGGCGTGACGGAAGATACCTGCGTTTCGTGGGTCGCGACGTTGGGCGTATTTATGTACATCGTCCGTAACTTGTAACAGGTAAAGGTCCTCTTGTGGCGGCCTACACGCTCTTGGGCGAGCAGGCCCGGCCCTGGTGAACTCAGGCGTATTGCTACGGCAAGAAGCAAAATGAGCCAGGCAAGGAGAATTAGGCCGGCGACGCTGGCCATGATATCGAAGGCACGCTTCAGAATTCCCCGACTTGGGAAGTATAATCTGATCATCAGGCTACAGACCATACCCGTAACTATTTTCTTGCTCCTGGACCAGAAGTTAGGCCGCGGCCTTATTGTCGCAGCCGCTACTCTACGGCTCGTTGTCGCGGCTGTTGCTCTACGGCTCGCGATAGCCCGAAGGGATGGCATCATTGCGCTCTTCGCCGGAATTCCACGCTACCTCGCGCAGCACGGCACCGATCCTTGCACGCTCGCCTTGGTCGAGGCCACGTCCGAGTTTGGCGAGCCATCCGCGTACCTGTTCAATCGGCGGGCAGTGTGCGGTAGCGCAGACCACGCCAGAGATGCCGATATCCATGATTTTCTCGTTGTGGGCGAGCAGGGCTTCACGGAGGCGTTCGCCGGGGCGTATACTGGTGAAGACAATATCGATATCGCGTCCGGGCTCGATCCCGCTTAAGCGGATCATGCGTTCCGCGAGGTCGACTATTTTGATCGGCTGACCCATGTTAAGCACATAGACCGAGGTCGGCGAACGCGTAGCGGCAAGCGCGTGGCTGGCTGCGGTGAGAACGAGGTCGCAGGCTTCGCGAATTGTCATGAAGTAGCGAACCATGTCCGGGTGGGTGACCGTGGCAGGTCCGCGGGCCTCGATCTGCGCCTTGAATTTCGGTACGACGGAGCCGTTCGAGGCAAGGACGTTGCCGAAGCGCACCGTAAATCATGCGCGGGGGTGGCTTGCCGCCATTCGCGCCGCGGCGCGGGCTGCCGCAGCCTCCAAGGCTTGGCAATAAAGCTCAGCAAGTCTCTTGCTGGCACCCTGCATCGAGACCGGCTCGACCGCTTTGTCAGTTGAAATCATGTCGGTATGGCTCCCACTTGTCTCGCATGATGCTGTGTGCGGGAGTGTCTAAACAGGCGGTAGGCGATGCGCGGCCCGCCGAGAAAAAATATTTGTAATACCCAGCAAAGCGCAATCGTAACTTTGCCGAAGAAAAATGTACCATAAAAATATGAGGAGAGCAGCACGTAGTCGGCAACGAGAAGCGATGCCGCGAGCACCGTCACTGCGCGGAGGATGTTCCACAGGTCCGGTAACGATGCGAATCGCCACTTGGCCGCGTAAAGATGGAAAGTCCAATAGACAATGCCGGCATAGACGAGATACCCGGGCAAGAAGATCATCAGCCAGTGGAGCCGATCGCCCAGGCCGATATCCACGAAGCGCACATAGAACGCCCCGGCGACCGCGGCCGCCGTGGCGGCCAGATCGTGACAGACGACCAAGACGCGGCGCGGATTGCGGAAAAATCCCCTCATGCGGCCACTATATAATCCGGCTAGGCGATAAAAAAACGGATTATCGCGCCGGCCTCCGGAGTGTACGCGTGTGCAGAAGATTGTGCATTGCGACCGGCTTACGACTACAAGCCATTGAAATTTCAGTGATGTTCCGGGCCTGGCCACAAGGACAAGAACGCAATCTCGTCAACGAGGTGGTCAGGGTGGTGCACAACGTGAATGAGACGCCCGGTTTCCCTGACGCCGTGTTCCGCAAGATCGGTTTGCCCGGACGTGAAAATCCGGTGTGCAAGAGGCACTACGACTGACGCGTAGACGCCGGTTCAGGATCTCCCGGCCGCCTCGCGCGGCCGGGAGATCATGCCAGCGCCGAAATCACCGCTCGGCGCAATGAGCTTGCCCATAAAATAGATCAGAGAAAGCGGTCGATCGCAACGACCGCATGAACCAGCCGATCAGACCATTATCGAGGCCCGGAACCCGCGGAAACGCGTTACCGTTGGTTGCGGCAAGATGGCCATTTTGCTATCCACGACAGTAGGGAAGAGGTTCTTGCAAGGGGAAGAGATTCTTGCAATCGGAAGGAGCCTGTTGTTGACGGAAGCGCGAGTTGAAGGTGAAGCTTTTTTCACCACCAGCGGCGAGAGGACGCCGCACGCCGTTGTCGAAGGTGCTCCGGCGCCGCCTTCGCAATTGAGGCTCGCAATCCTCGACGTTTTCGAAGGCACACGCGCGTGGGATCTCTGGGGTCTGCTCGGCTGGCACGACATTCGCCAGCGCTACCACCGCTCCACGCTCGGCCCCTTCTGGCTTACCATCAGCATGGGTGCAATGGTCGGCGGCATCGGGCTGCTCTATGCCGGCTTCTTCCATCAGAAGGTGGCCGACTATCTGCCTTCCATGGCCCTCGGCTTCATCGTCTGGGGCCTGCTCGCCGGTCTGGTCAACGACAACTGCAGCGCCTTCATCGGTGCGGAATCGATCATCAAGCAGGTGCAGCTTCCGCTGTCCGTCCATGTCTATCGGGTGGTGTGGCGCAATCTCATCATCTTCGGCCACAATATCCTGATCTTCATTGTCGTTGCGATAATCTTCAAGATCTGGCCGGGCTGGAGCGGCCTGCTGGCGCTGCCCGCGCTTTTCCTCATCTGCGTGAACGGCGTGTGGGTCGGGATTCTGCTCGGCCTGGTCTCGGCGCGCTTCCGCGACGTGCCGCAGATCGTGGCGAGCGTCATGCAGATCGCCTTTTTCCTCACGCCGATCATCTGGAAGCCGACCGGCCTGGCCGGGCACCACTTGATCCTCGGACTCAATCCTTTCCTCTATTTTCTGGACCTGCTTCGTGCGCCGCTGCTCGGCCAGGTCCCGGCGTTGAGCTACTGGTTCGTGGCGCTTGCCGTGACGCTGTGCGGCTGGGCGTTGGCGCTCGTCATGTACCGCCTCTACCGGCGGCGGATTGCCTATTGGTTGTGAGGCGTCATGGCACGAATCCGGCTCGATCGCGTCTCGGTGCAGTTCCCGATCTACAACGCCAACACGCGCTCGCTGAAAAAGAGCCTCATGCACCGGACGACCGCCGGCCGCATCGGCCGCGACGCCGGCGACCGCGTGTGCATCGAGGCGCTCAACGACGTGACCTTGACGTTCGGGCACGGCGATCGCGTCGGGCTCGTCGGCGCCAACGGCGCCGGCAAGACCACGCTGTTGCGCGTGCTCGCCGGCATCTACGAGCCGACGGCCGGTACGATCCATCGCGAGGGGCGGGTGGCGCCGCTGTTCGATATCGCGCTCGGTATCGATCCCGAGGCCACCGGCTATGACAATATTCTGATACGCGGGGCTTTCCTCGGCCTGCGCCGGCAGGAGGCGCGCGCGCGCATGGACGAGATCGCGGCGTTCACCGAGCTTGGCGATTATCTGGCCATGCCGGTGCGTACCTATTCGAGCGGCATGCTGTTGCGGCTTGCATTTGCCGTCAGCACCTCCGTCGAACCCGAGATCGCGCTCATGGACGAATGGATCGGCGTCGGCGACGCCGCCTTCGTCGAGAAAGCCGAACGGCGGCTCGCGGAGCTCGTCGGCCGCGCCGGCATTCTGGTTCTCGCTTCCCATGATCCGGCACTTCTGGAGCGCACCTGCACCAAGGGTGTGCTGCTGCAACACGGCAAGATCAGCGCCGTCGGTGCGATCGGCGACGTCTTGCGCGAGTACGACGCGTACCGGTCGGCGGCGTGAGCGCAATGCTCTCTCTGCGGTCGCCCTTCGTGTTATTCCTATGCGCCGCCGCTCAACGCTGCGCCTCGCCCGGCAGCACCGGCAAGGCACGGATCTTGCGGGCCGCGCGACGCAGCCGTTGCCTGTCAGCGGCACGCGCCCATGAAAGTGAGGCCAAGCGAGTCGAGAAACTCCTCGTAGCCGAGATCCAGCAAGCCGGCCCGTGGCTTGACCACGTAGAGCAGCGTCTCGCGCCGCCGCACCTTGCGTTTCAAATCGGCGAACGGAAGAGGATTGGCGGGATCGTGCAGCCGCCGCAGGGTTTCGTGATCAGGAATGAAAAGAAGATCGACCTCGACCGCATCAAAGCCGGGAAAGCGTCGATAAGCCGCTACCATGCCCTGTTCGGTGGCCTCCCACACCAGCATTGCCGCCGCGGTCGAGTCGAAATTCTCTTCGGGCAACAGCCCGATGCGCGCTCCTGCCTTGATGCCGGCAAAAAGCGGCGCATGGCGATCGAGCAGCGCTTGGCACTCTGCCGGATCGAGCTGGAGCGGCTCCGGCTCAGGCGTTCGCTGCATGCTCAAAGCCAGCACCCGAGCCGGTAACCGTCGCGAATGGCCTGCGTGAGGCCGCGCGGCACCAGAGCGTCGCCGCAGCCGTAAAGCTCGTCGATCGACCACTCCAGCTCGGTAAACAGCTCCTGGTTGCCCCGCTCCGGCGAGGCGGCGATCACGGTATCCGCCGCCAGCACCGTCTCGCGGCCTTTACCGTCGATGACGGTGACGCCTTCTCCGGCGATGCGGACGACGCGGCAGTCGGTCATGGTTGGAATGTTCAGCTCCTCGATCCAGGCCGTATGGCGCCACTTCCACGTCGGCATGACGTCGCCGGCGAGTCGCCTTTCCCGCTCGACCACGACGACATCGGTACCGGAAGTCCTAAGAGACTCGGCCAGAGTAAGCCCCACTTTGCCGCCGCCAAGCACGATCGTGCGGCGCCCCGGCTTTACTTTCCCGAGCGCCACGTCAGGTGCCGAGAAAAATGAAACGCCCGGTTCCGGCGCAGGAAGCGCCATCAGGTCGGGCCGCGCGCCTGCGGCGATCACTGCCGCATCGAATTGCCGCAGGATGCCGCGCATCATCTTGGCATTGACCTCGGTGCCGAGCCGCACCTCGAATCCGAGCTTCGCGGCCATTACGCGGTAATGCTCGGCAACGCTCATGAGGTCGTCCTTGTGCGCGAGATCGTGCGCGGCATAGCCGAGGAGACTGCCGCCGATGCGGCTCTCCCGGTCGAATACCACGACGTGATGGCCGCGCTTGGTGGCAGCGATGGCGCATTCCATACCGGCCGGACCGGCACCGATGATCATAATTCGCTTGCGCCGCGTCGCCGGCGTGAGGCGGTAGTTGGGCTCGACTTCGTGGCCCAGGGCCGGGTTCATCGTGCAGGTGTAGGGGAGATCGCGGAACATCCGCGACAGGCAATTGAGCGAGCCGACGCAGCGCCTGACTTCGTCAAGCCGCGCTTGCGCCGCCTTCCTGATCAGCTCGGGATCGGCCAATAGAGGCCGGCATACTTCCCAGAAATCGAACTGGCCCTCGGCAAGGCATTGGTCGGCCATGATCGGACTGGGCAGACGAACGCCGAAGGCAATCGGCATGTCGGGCATGAGCTTTTTCGCGCGGGCGGCAAGCCGGTTCCAATGACCCGGCGGGACGTCGCGACCGATCGAGGACTCCGGAGCCTCCTGCCAACCGACCGTTACGCTGATCATGTCGACGCCGCACTGCGCGGCCTGCTGCATCAGCTCGAAACACTCGTCCTCGTCATTGCCGCCCCAGCGATCCATCAGTTCGGCGCCGTTGAGACGCACGACCAACGGATGTTTGTCGCCGGTCGCTTCTTTGACGGCTTCGATCAGCTCGCGCATAAAACGTCCGCGATTGGCGGTCGAGCCACCATATTCGTCGGTGCGCCGATTGGTGAACCGGGAATTGAAGTTGGCCAAAAGGTAGCCCATGAAGCTGGTAAGCTCGGTACCGTCAAAGCCGGCTTTGATCGCGCGCTTCGCCGCTTCAGCATGTAGCCTAATGGTCTCGCGAATCTGTTCCTTCGTGATCTCGCGCGGCGGCCGGAAGTGCGGCAGGGTTTGCGGCACGACCGAGGGCTGCAGGCAGTAACCGAGATCGATGCCGCCGTACCGTCCGGCGTGCAGAATCTGCTGGACGGCGACGGCGCCGCCGTCGTGGATGTATCCCGCGACCTTCTCGAATTGCGGGATGAACTTGTCGTCGAACAGGGCGATCTGGCCCAGATAGCCCTTGCCCTCGCCCAGCGGATCGGGATAGGCGCCCTGATTGGTGATGATGCCGCAACCGGTTGCCGCGATCACCTTGGTGCGCGCCAATTCGCGCTCGGTGACGAAACCGTCGCGGGTATTGTAGTTGGAGACGCAGCAGGCGCCGTATTTCACCCGGTTCTTCACGTCGAAGCCGGCCCATGTGACCGGCTCGAACAAGTGCGACAGGGGCTGCTCGCCGTTTCCGTCAGTCATCGTATCACCTCATTGGTCCCCGTTCGGCCACGAGCTTTTGTTCGATAAGGGCGCGCAACTCGCGGCGCAAGATCTTGCCGGCGGCGCTAAGCGGAAAGCTGTCGATCAGCTCGAGCCGCTCCGGAAGCTTGAACTTTGCGATCTGCTTTGTGGCGAGAAAGTCGACGAGCTCGCGAAAACCGATCGCTTGCCCGACTTTCGGCTGGACAAAAGCGCAGGCGCGTTCGCCATAGACCTCGTCGGGCATTGCCACGACGCAGACGTTTTCGACCTTGGGATGGGCAAGGATAAGGTTCTCGACTTCCTCGGAGCTGATCTTCTCGCCGCCGCGATTGATCACATCCTTCTTGCGTCCCTCGGTGTAGACGTGGCGGCCGTTTTTGCGCACAAGGTCGCCCATGCGATAGAAGCCGTCGGCGGTGAAGCCGTTAGCGTCGGCGCTGGGATCGTCGTAATAGCCGCGGATGGTGTAAGGACCGCGGCAGACCAATTCGCCCAACTGGCCGTCCGCCACTTCGAGCCCCGCATCGTCGATCACCCGGATCTCGTCATCCTCGCAAACCGGTGCGCCGGAGCTCGTCAACACGCGTTCTTCTTGGTCATCGAGCCGGGTCATGCACAACAACCCCTCGCCGGTCCCGTAGATCTCTTGGAAGCGGCAACCGAATTCCTGCTGCACGCGCCGGCGCAACTCCGGCGCCAGCCGCGCGCCGCCGTTCTGAATCACCCGCAACGAGCCGGTGTCGTGGTGGTGGCGGTATGCATGGTTGAGCCAATTGACAATAAGCGGCACCGCCGCGGCCACATGGGTGACCTTCTCATGCTCGATGAGCGGCAAAACCACATCCGCGGCTGTGCCGGGCGCGATCACCGCCGTGCCGCCGTAGAACAGCGTCGCCAGCAGCCCCGGCGAGGCAAGCGTGTAATTGTGGGCGATCGGCAGCACCGCGAGAAAGACGGTATGTCGATCGAATGCAGCAATGCGGCCGCTGAGCTTGGCATTGCAAATGTAGTCGTTATGCGTGCGCGGAATGAGCTTCGGCAAGCCGGTCGTACCGCCGGACAGCAGCATGAGCGCGACGTCGCCGGGGTCGGGCCGAGCTATGGCGCCGCCGCCGGCGTCGGCGGAACGCAGCATTTCGCCAACGCTTTTTTGACCCGCTTTGGCAGCGCCGACCACGAAAATTTGCCGCAGATGGTGATGCTCGGCGCGCAGTTGATCGGCCATGGGGCGGAAATCAAAGCCGCGGAAGCTTGCCGGTATGAAATAACCGATGGCTTTCGATCGCCTCACCAGATGGCGCAGCTCCGAAAGTCGGTGCGACGGCAACGCCATGACCGGTATGGCCCCGATGGTCACCAGCGCCAGAAAGACAAAGACGACCTCGGGGATATTGGGCAGATGGAGCACTACCCGGTCGCGCGAAGCGAGCCCGGTGCGGCTCAAGGCGATCGCAAGGCGCTCGCTCGTGTCTACGAGCTCACGATAGCTAATGCGCCGGTCCCCGAAAACGAGCGCCGGCTTCTCGGCATGATCACGCGCTGACCGCTTCAGCGATTCCGTAAGAGTAATGTCCTCCCAGTACCCTCGCCGGCGATAGCGCTCTGCCAGTTCGGCCGGCCATGGCGTGCAACCCCCCAGCATCGAATCTGCCCCTGCACGTCTCCCGCACCTTGTGCCGCTGCAACTTGCGCGACGCCGTCGTGGGTCAGCGCGTAACGGGCATGGCGCGGGTGAGGAGATACCAATGCCGCAGATGCCATCAATTGACAGAAATCAAGGCTGACGATGTCTTTGCGCATCGCATGCTGAATCCTCCCTCGCTGAGCCTGCGACGCCAAGTCTCCTTCGGTCCGATTGTCTCCTTCGGTCCGATGGCGGCTTTCAGCGCATCTGTCGACGACCGCGCCGCCGATGGATAGATGGTTAATCGCGTCTTAACCTCACCGCTTCTATGGTATCGCCGTCAATGGCGCCGCGGGGTCCCGCTGTGCATGATATATCGAGGATGACCGGCCAATCCTTTCCATCGCCTCGGCGCGCGGCCAGCTCGCGTTCGCCATTCGTGCGGCTGCGCGAGCTTTTTGGCGATTCGCCGCCGGGCAAGCCCATGATCAGCATGGCGGTCGGCGAACCACAGCATCCCGTCCCGAGCTTCGTCGGGCCCGTGCTGGCCGCGCACCTCGACGAGTTCGGCCGCTATCCGGCCAACAAGGGGCTTGATGCTTTCGCCGAGGCCGTCGCCAAATGGCTCACTCGGCGCTATGCGCTCGATCGCCCAGTCGATCCCACAACCGAAGTATTGGTGCTCAACGGCAGCCGCGAAGGGCTTTTTCTGGCCGCGTTTACCGCCAAGAGCTGGGTGAGCCCGCGCCCTGGACAGCCCGCCGTGCTCATACCCAATCCTTTCTATGCGGCCTATGCCGCCGGCGCCGGCGCCGCGGATTGCGAGCCGGTCTTTCTGCCGGCGACGGCCGAGACCGGCTTCCTGCCCGATCTCGACGCGCTGAGCGAGCACTTGCTTGCGCGCACGGTCGCCTTCTACCTGGCCTCGCCGTCGAACCCGCAGGGTGCAGTCGCCGAGCGCGCCTATCTTGCCCGCCTCGCGGCGCTGGCGCGGCGTTTCGGCTTTCTCGTGCTCTGCGACGAATGCTACTGCGAGATCTACAGCGACCGGCCGCCGCCGGGCATGCTGGAAGCGGCGGCGCCGGACTTCGCCAATGTCGTCGTTTTCCACTCGCTGTCCAAGCGCTCGAGCCTGCCGGGTTTGCGCGTTGGTTTCGCTGCCGGCGACCGCCGTTTCCTCGCTGCATTTCTCGAACTGCGCAATATCGCCGCGCCGCAAGTCCCGACGCCGGCGCAGCGCGTCGCCATCGCCGCGTACCACGACGAGGGCCATGTCGAGGAGAACCGGCGCCTCTATCGGCAAAAATTCGATCTCGCAGACCAGATCGTCGGCGACCGCTACGGCTATCGCCGCCCAGCCGGGGGATTCTTCTTATGGCTTGACGTCGCGGCGCAAGGCGGCGGCGAGACCGCGGCGCTGGCTTTGTGGCGCCAAGCCGGCGTGCGCGTCGTCCCCGGCCGTTATCTCGCTCGCGACCAGGCCGACGGCAGCAATCCCGGCGCCGACTATGTCCGCGTCGCCATGGTGCAGAACCACGAGACCACCGCCAAGGCATTGCACCGTCTGGTCGGGGTGCTCGGCTAGCTATGATCCGCTCGAAGCGACTGAGTTTTTTTGGCGTCTGCTCGTCCCCGCGACCTGCCTACGGTCGAGAGACGAGCATTGGCGGGTTTGAAGTCCGCCAAAGCGCATCGCGCGACGGCGCAAAGCGAGGACTCGGAAGACTCCGCTGGAACGCAGCGGAACCATCTGGATTCTCTCTTGCGCGGGAATGAGCGGAACGTGTTGTAAGGCGGCCCAAGCAATGTCGATGTTCGAGAGAAGTCTCGACAGCATGGCCTTTCTCTCCGGCCGACTCGCCGGCGCCCTCAAGCGGCGGCTGCGCGAAGCGGGCGGCCTCGCGCTCATCAGCCTGGCCATGATGGCGGCGCTCTCGCTCGCGACCTGGTCGGTGCAGGATCCTTCGCTCAGCCACGCCACCGATGCGCCGGTGCATAATCTCCTCGGCCGGCCGGGCGCGATCGCCGCCGATTTGATGATGCAGCTCCTGGGCCTGGGTTCGTTGGCATTGGTCCTGCCGCTTGCGGTGTGGGGCTATCGGCTTCTCGGCCATCGACCACTTAACCGCGAGCGGCTACGCGTTCTGCTTTGGCTTGCGGGCACCATGCTCGCGGCCGCGTTCGCGTCGTGCCTGCCGCGCAGTGCGCACTGGCCGCTGCCGACGGGATTGGGCGGTGTCATCGGCGATGCCCTATTGCGCTTGCCCGTGCCGTTTCAGGCGACGCCGCGCGCCGGCGCGCCGCCTTTGACGGCGACAATCGCGCTTGGTGTTGCGGCGCTCGCCGCCTTCGCCGCCGCTGCCGGGTTCGTTGGACGCGGCGCGGCGGATGGAGACGAAGAGGATGATCAGGGTGCCGAGGATGAGGGCGACCGCGGCACAATCTCGCTTGGTTTGTTGGCCCACTATCTGCTCAGTTTCCGCGCGCGACTGGCACGCGCGCTGCATCGCCGGGCGTCGGCGCAAGGCCCTCTACGGGGCGACGACGCGGCGCCGCGGCGCCGCATCGAGCCCCGCTTGGTTGGAGAAGTCGAGCATCCTTCCCGTGCCGGGACCGAGGAAGCAGAGCCGACCGGCGGCGAAGCGGAGGCTCGCGGCCCCAAAAAACCGCCTTCGCCGGCACGAGCGTCACGGCGCTCGCCTGGCGGCTACGAGCGTCCTTCGCTCAGCCTCCTCGCGATGCCGCGCGCTAACGAGCGGGCGACCTTGAGCACGGATCTGATCCGGGAAAACGCTGCGGCGCTCGAAGGAGTGCTCGCCGATTTCGGTGTGCGCGGCGAAATCATCAACGCCCGGCCCGGCCCCGTCGTCACCCTCTATGAGCTGGAGCCTGCCCCCGGAATAAAATCGTCGCGCGTCATCAGCCTCGCCGACGACATCGCCCGATCGATGAGCGCGCTTTCCGCCCGCGTTGCCGTGGTGTCGGGCAGGAACGCCATCGGCATCGAATTGCCGAATCCGACACGCGAAAAGGTCTATTTGCGCGAGCTGCTCGCTTCGCGCGATTATGCCGCGACCGCCGCGCGTCTGCCGCTCTGCCTCGGCAAGGCGATCGGCGGCGAGGCGGTGCTCGTCGACCTTGCCCGCATGCCGCACCTCTTGATCGCCGGCACCACCGGCTCGGGAAAATCGGTGGCCATCAACACCATGATTCTGAGCCTCGTCTATCGGCTCAAACCCGAACAATGCCGGCTGATCATGGTGGACCCCAAGATGCTGGAACTCTCAGTCTATGACGGCATCCCACATCTGCTCACGCCGGTTGTGACCGACCCGAAGAAGGCGGTGGTCGCGCTTAAATGGGCGGTGCGAGAGATGGAGGAGCGCTACAAGAAGATGTCGAAACTCGGCGTGCGCAACATCGACGGCTACAATGCGCGCGTCGCCGAGGCCGCCGGCAAGGGCGAAAAGCTCATTCGCACTGTGCATACCGGATACGATAGCGAAAGCGGCGAAGCCATCTACGAGAACGAGGAACTCGATCTCGAGCCGCTGCCTCATATCGTCGTCATTGTCGATGAGATGGCCGATCTCATGATGGTCGCCGGCAAGGACATCGAGGGCGCGGTGCAACGGCTCTCACAGATGGCGCGCGCGGCTGGATTGCACGTGATTCTGGCGACGCAGCGGCCGTCGGTTGATGTCATCACCGGAACCATCAAGGCCAACTTCCCGACCCGCATCTCTTTCCAGGTGACGTCGAAGATCGACAGCCGCACCATCCTCGGCGAACAAGGCGCCGAGCAGCTGCTCGGCCAGGGCGACATGCTCTACATGGCCGGCGGGGGCCGCATCGGCCGCGTGCACGGACCGTTCGTCTCAGACGAGGAAGTGGAAAAGGTGGTGCGGCATCTGAAATCGCAGGGCGTGCCGCAATATCTCGAAGCGGTCACCGCCGAGGAGCCGCAAGGCGACGACGACCAGGCGGTGTTCGATTCGACCGCTATGGGAGCGAGCGAAGGCGCCGATCTTTATCGGCAGGCCGTGCAGGTGGTCCTGCGCGACCGCAAGGCCTCGACCAGCTACATTCAACGGCGGCTGCAGATCGGCTACAATCGCGCAGCCTCGCTGATGGAGCGCATGGAAGAAGAAGGAGTTGTCGGTCAGGCCAATCACGCCGGCAAGCGGGAAATCCTGGTAGAGGGCAGCGACGACCAACCCTATTGAGAATCAAGTTGTGAGCCTTTAACCGAGGATACTTCAAGCAACCGAGCCCGCGCAGCCGCGAATTCGCCATAACGCGCATGTAGCGGTTGATCCGGCCACGGGCGCACGCACCGGAGAGGGATATGGCGGGACGGGGGTTGGCGGGACGGGGCGCAAGAATCGTCCTCGTGGCGACGGCCTGCGGCGTATTGACCGCCGTTGCTGCGGCACAGAGCGTACCGCTGCCGACGCCGGCGCCGCTGCCGATGCCGGCGCCGCTGCCGAAGACAGGCGCCGCGCAGCCGGCGCCCGCTGCGTCTGCACCGTCGGTCGCCAATGCTTCCGCCGATTCGCAAGTGAAGGGCTTCTTTCCGTTCTCCTCCTCTGTCTTGAACCGGCACACCGCACCGAGCGAGGCAACCGCATTCGACGCCAAGCAGCGGGCGCTGCTCGACAAGATCAGCGACTATCTTTCCGGCATGCAGACGCTGGTGGGAAATTTCGTGCAGATCGGACCCGACGGCCGCCGTGTCACCGGGAACTTCTACATTCAGAAGCCCGGAAAGGTCCGCTTCGAATACGATCCGCCAAGCCCGATCGACATCGTCGCCGACGGCTCTTCGGTCGTGGTACACGATCGCGCGTTGCAAACATCGGATTACTACCCATTGTCGCAGACGCCGCTGCGCTATCTGCTTGCCAACCGCATCGACCTTCTGCGCGATACGAACGTGATCAGCGTCTCGGCCGACGCCACGTTCATCACCGTGGTCATCGAGCAAACCGAGATCATGGCCGGCACCACACGGCTGATGATCATGTTCGACGCCAAGACTCTTGAGCTCAAACAGTGGACGGTCACCGATCCGCAAGGACTGGACACGACGGTTGCCGTCTACAATCTCGATTCGACCAAAAAGCCCGATCCGAAGCTGTTCGTCATCAACTATACCGCGAATTTGAAATAGGAAGACGTCATTGCGAGCTGCGGGCCTGAATGTTAGCACCGCCGATCTTTCATCCTAAATCCGTGAGTTGCGGCCCTAAAAGTGCTCGCAAACCTCTTGGAATTTCAGGCAAATTAGGAAAATCGAACAAGTGCGGAGCGGTTCCAATTTGGAGACCTCTAAGGTGGCTTATTTACTTACAAAGTCAAAGGTTTCCGCGCAATGAGGTCCTCCAACTGCCGGATTTAGGTTCAT
>JAKAPE010000227.1 GCA_021811945.1 Pseudomonadota bacterium
GAACCCATCCATCATGCATGCCAAATTCCAAGCCCAGCTGAAATGCAAATTACCTAGGAAATGCGCGGGTTTGCCAGCATCCAGACCCTAAATTCACCCACTCGATTCCCTGAAGACCCCTTTTTCTTACAGTCGCCGAGGGCGAACATTCGAGCGGCCATTTTTGCCTCACGATCATCACTACGACGCTCGATCGCTGGGCTTGCGAACGGTGTCGGCGAAAGGCGAGGCGTTCGATGTCATGTTGGCGGGGAAGGTCGTTCCGACCGTCTCCGCCAGCATTGACCCAAACTTGTTGAAGAAAGGTTACAGCCGTAAGGCGAGAGAATCGACACCTGCCATTCCGAATATAGTCAACAAGAGTGCTGCGTCGAAGGTGCGACGCGAATGAGCGTCTTGCCGAAGTTGCGGCCTTCGAGCGGGCCCATGAAAACGGCCGCCGCCGGTCCTTGCCCGCAAATGACCTCAACCTTGCCTCGCCCGACTTCGTGGACAATGACTGGAGCGTCGCCGCCCGGTCCGTTGAGGTGCGGCTCGACCACTTGCAGCGTGAAGGCGGTGGCAACGGCCGCGTCAAAGGCGTTGCCGCCTCTCTCCAACGTCCCCATGCCGACCGCGGTCGCGATCCAATGCGTCGAGGCGACGACGCCAAACGTGCCTTCGATCTCCGGCCGGGTCGTGAACGGGTTCGGATTGATCATGCTCATAATCGCACTTCGACCTCACGCGTCTACCCACGCCAACGTACACTTCAGCTTTAGAGCAAAATACGATGAACGCATCAAAAATCGTACCAATCCTCTCGTCGTCATGATCGTCAAGATCTGCAACAAAATCGGCACCGAGCGGCCGGCGGCATCCGGGTGGGGGAGTTCCCGGCCGCGAACGAATTCACCGACTTGCGGTCCTGGCCGCTTGATCAACATCAACGGTTGCCTCGCCTCACAGCCCCAAATACGCGCGGCGGATTTCCGGCATAGCGGCGAGCGCTGCGGGCCGGCCCTCGGTGAACAGGCGGCCTTCGGCGATGACGTAGGCGTAGTCGCTCACCGCCAAGGCGAGATGCACGTTCTGCTCGACGAGCAGCACGGTCAGGCCGTCCTCCTTGAGCGCCTTGAGCGTGCCGAACAACTGATAGACGAAGAGCGGGGCGAGGCCGAGCGACAACTCGTCGATGATGAGAACCTCCGGGTCGGTCATCAGCGCGCGAGCGATCGCCAGCATTTGTTGCTCGCCGCCGGAGAAGGTGCCGGCTTTCTGCTTGCGCCGCTCCTTCAGGCGCGGGAACAGCGTGAAGACCCGCTCCAGGCGCGTCGCGTAGCCGTGCGCGCCCCGGCCGGTGAAGGCGCCCATTTCCAGATTCTCGTCGACCGTCATGTTGGTGAAGAGCTGGCGACCTTCGGGGACGAGGACGAGGCCGCGCGCCGCCTTGGCGTGGGCGGAAAGCCTGGTCACGTCCTCGCCCTTGAAGCGCACGCGTCCGCTCCACGGCGAAATGGTGCCGACCACGGTGCGCAGCGTCGTCGTCTTGCCGGCGCCGTTGGCGCCGACCAGCGTGGTAAGCTTGCTGCGCGCGGCGGCGAACGAGAGCCCCCACACCACCTGCACCTCGCCGTAGCCGGCCGAAAGCTCTTCGACTTCCAACAGCGCGTCGTTCATGCGGGTGCGCCACCATGCAGGCTCGCGGCCAGCGCCGGATCGCCGAGATAGGCTTCGATGACGGCGGGATTGTTGGCGATCTCCGCCGGGGCGCCTTCGGCGAGTTTCTGTCCCGAATTGAGCACCACGATGCGGTCGGACAGGCCCATGATCGCCTGCATCAGATGCTCGATGATGAGGATGGCGATGCCGCGGGCGCGGATGCTGCGGATCACTTCCAACATGCGCTCGATCTCGGTCGCGTTTAAGCCGGCGAGCTCCTCGTCGAGCAGCAGCATCAGCGGCTGTGCCGAGAGCGCGCGGGCGAGTTCCAGCCGCTTCTTGCCGGCGATGGTGAGCTGCGCCGCCGGCATCGCCAGCCGGTCTTCGAGGCCGACGAAGGCTGCGGCTTCGCGCGCCACGGCGCGGGCGCGATAGAGCGGCAGGTTCTCGCGCCCGAAACAAGCGCCGACGGTGCAGTTTTCCAGCACCGTCAACTCGGCAAGCGGCTGCACGACCTGATGGGTGCGCGCAATCCCGTGGCGGGCGACACGGTAAGGCGTCTCTCCGGTGATATTGCCGCCGCGGAATTGCACGCGGCCGGCATCGGGGACGAAGACGCCATTGATGAGATTGAACACGGTGGATTTGCCGGCGCCGTTCGGGCCGATCAGACCGACGATCTCGCCCTCGTTCACAGTGAAGCTCAAGCCGCTTACCGCGCGCAGGCCGCCGAAGCTCTTGCCGAGGTCCTCGACCGCCAAGAGCGCGCTCATTCGAGCACCTCTTTGCCGCGCGGCCAGCGGCCGTAGATCCAGCCCATCAGGCCGCCGGGCACGAACAGCACGATGAGGAGAAGGAGAGCGCCGGAGATTACCAATTGGAAACTCGAGAAAGTCTGCGAGGTAAGCAGATAGCCGCGCAGCTCCTCGTAGAGATAAGCGCCGATGGCGGCGCCGGTCACGGTGCTGCGGCCGCCGAGCATCACGATCACCATGGCCTCGGTCGACAGGTTCAGGTCGAAGGCGTCGGAAGGCTGGATGAAAGCGCTCTTGAAGAAATAAAGGCCGCCGGCGAGCGCGGGCAGGAAGGCGGAGAGGCTGTAGGCCAACGCTTTGTACAGCGGCGCCGGCACGCCGAGCACGACGGCGGCATCCTCGTTCTGGCCGATGGCGATCAAACCGAGGCCGAACTTCGAGCTCTTGACCGCATAGCTCAGATAAAGCGAGGCGCCCATCACCGCGACCAGAAGGAAATAGACGACCCATAGCGCTCGCATCGGTCCGCCGAGCGGCTTGAAGATCGTGGTCGGCAGATAAAGGCCGGCAGCACCGCCCCAGGGCTCGAAATTGGAGACGAAGGCCTGCACCGCCTCGTTGATGCCGATGGTGGCGAGCGCAAAGAAGGCGCCGCGCAGGCGAAGGATGCCGAGGCCGAAGACGAGCGCCAAAAAGCTCACCGCAACGCCGGCGGCAAGCTCCGCCGCGGCCAGCGGCCAGCCGTGCGCGCTGATCAGATAGACACAAGTGTAGCCGCCCAGGCCAAAGAAGACGATACTGCCGAAATTGATATAGCCGGCATAGCCGAGCATGATGTTAAGATTGCTGGCGAGCGTAATGTAAACGGTGGCGAGCAGGAGGCTTTCGCGCAATTCGACATTGTTGCCGATCGCGGGCGCCAGCGCGAAGGCGGCGATGACGGCGGCTATGATCCAGAAGAACGGCCGCCGCCGCAGCGACGCGCGCTGCTCCCCCGCGACGGTGCCGGTCGTCTTGCCGCTCATGCGCGCCTGAAGGCAAAGATACCGCGGGGAAAGATGATCAGCACCGCGACGAACAGCACGAATTCGATCACCAGCGTCCAGCTCACCGGCATGAACTGGCCGGCAAAGCCTTCGATCAGGCCGAGCGCGATGCCCCCGACCAGCGCTCCCGCCGGATTACCGAGGCCGCCGAGCGCCGTCACGACGAAGCTTTTAAGCTGGTAGGCGTCGCCGGACAGGACGGTGAAGGGAAACATGGTCGCGATCAGCATGCCGGCGGCGCCGGCAAGCGCGACGCCGAGGCCGAAGGAGAGCGACAGCACACGGGTGGTCGGAATGCCGGCTAGCTCGGCGGCCTCGCGGTTGTTGGCGACCGCGCGCACCGCCTTGCCGAGCTTGGTGTGATAGAGAAACAGATACAATGCGCCGGCGATGGCGGTGGTCAGCGCGGCCGCCAAAATATGGGTGCCGGAAAACGTGTAGCGGCCCCAGGTCACGCTCGGCAGCGAAACCGGCACGTTGAAGAGATCGGTGCCCCACGCCGCGGTGCCAAGTCCGATCACCACCAGGTTGACCGCAAATGTCGAAAGCAGAATCATCAACGGCGGTCGGCCCATGAGCCGGTGGACGGAAATCCAATAGAGCACGATGCCGACGAGAAAACCGCCAATGAGAATGAGGGGCAATGTCGCATAAGGCGGGATGTGGACGGCGTTGGCCAACAAATACAGGCCGAACATGCCGGCGACGATGGCGGCCCCGTGGGTCAGGTTGATAACTTCCATGACGCCCCAGATCAAGGTGAGGCCGAGCGCGGCGAGGCCGTAGACCGAGCCGATCAAGACGCCGTCAATGATCGCAGCGATGATGCCGAGCATGCCGGGACCTCGGACGACATCGAGGGAGTGGCGTCAGCAAGACGGACCGAAGGCGTATCGACTCCCCCCGGCCCGTCCGGCCTGCGACTGTAGTGGAAATTTCAGTGCAAGGGATAGATCAGATCGGCGGTCTGCGCCGCCTTCGGCCACACCACCTCGCGCTCCAATCGGCCGTTCTTCCTCTGCCACTGTGCCAGCACCATCTCGTGGGCGACCTGTAGCCCGTGATGGCCGGGGTCGGTGGCGATCTTGAAGCGGCCAAAGAAGGTGGTCACATCCATGGCGTTGAGCACCGCCACTACCTTGTCGGCGTCGATCGAGCCTGACTGCTCGATGGCGTGCTGCAAAAGGAGGCCGCCAGCATAGCCGAGCGCCGAATGATAGTCCGCCGCAATCTTGAACTTGGCAGCGAAAGCCTTGGCGAAGGCCGCGCCGGTCGGTCCGAAATCTGGCTTGTAGGCGGCCTGGACTTCCCATTGCGAGGGCACCGTGATGCCGTAGGCGGCATCGCCGAGGCTGGCGAATTGCGGGCTGTCCGGCGCGACCAAAAGCGAGATGTATTTGAGGTTGGCCTTCTGATCGTGGATCTGGCGGGCGAGGGTGGCGCCGTCGGCGTAGTGGCCGCCGCCCACCAGCGCCTCCGCCGAGGCACTGATGGTCTTGTTGATGATCGCGCTGAAGTCGGTGGTGTTCGGCGCGTACGATTCGTCGAGCACGATGTCAAGGCCGCCCGCCTGGGCGAGCTTGCGCGCGGCGACCGCCACCGCCTTGGAGAACGGGTCGTCGGCATAGACCACCGCCAGTTTGGCATGCGCGTTCTTGCTTTCCAACGCGCGGATCGCGCCGGCGAGGTATTCACCGGCCCGGCTGAGCACCTGGACGAGATATTTGTTGCCGAGCTCGAGCGTCTTCGCTTCCGCGCCGCCGGTGATCAGCATCGGCTTGCCGTATTGCTCGCTGATCACCGCCGCTGTCGCGCAAAGGCCCGACGAATAGGGGCCGAACAGGAACTGCGATTTATCCTGCACGATCAGCCGGGTGTAGAGCTGCTGCACGCGGCCGCCTTGCGACTGGTCGTCATAGGTGACGAAACGGACCTTGTAGTGCTTGCTGCCCGCCTTGATGCCGCCCGCAGCATTGACTTCGTCGCGCCAAAGCTCGGCGCCGCGCTGCTGGGCGACCGAGTCGACGTTGAGCGGCCCGGTCTGCGACAGGGTCATGCCGATGGTCAGCATGTCGTCGGCAAAGGCCGGCGCCGCCACAAGCGCCGCGACGGCGGCCAGGAGATAGAGCTTTCTCATGAGTCCCTCCCTGATGTCGGCCGCAGGCCGCCGCCGGTGTGCGGGTTGCCACCTGCGGGAGGCTTGTGGTTGCCCACCACCATAGCATTTCGGTGTGCGCCTTCGCTCGCCCAAATTGCGTCGTTCCGCCGCCAGTGTAATCATCCTTGCCACAAGGGGGGAACGAAGAGGCCGGCAGATGGCGGGAGAGATAGCCGATGTGATCGTGGTCGGGGCCGGCAATGCCGCGTTTTGCGCTGCGTTGTCGGCGCAGGAACGCGGCGCTCGCGTGCTGATGCTGGAAGCGGCGCCGCAGGAGGAATCCGGCGGCAACAGCCGCTTCACCGCGGGATCGATGCGCGTCGTCTATAACGGGGTTGACGACATCAGAACGCTGGCGCCGGATCTCACGCCTGCGGAGATCGTAGGCACCGATTTCGGCACTTACACGGCCGAGCAGTTCTTCGACGACATGGCGCGCCTGACGCGGTATCGCGCCGATCCCGATCTGGTCCAGCTTCTGGTATGCGAAAGCTTTTCCACGCTGAACTGGATGCGGCAGAACGGCGTGCGCCTGCGCAACACCGTCGGCAAGGTTCAAAAGGCGCGCTTGCGCGAAATGCTTTCGGCGAAATAGCGGGATACGGAACGGTCGGTCAGTCGATCTTGCCGGCCTTCGACTTGACGAAGACACCGAACAGCCTGATCGCCTGCGTCGCAAGCGGCCTCCAGTCGCTCCACGCCTGCATCGCCTCATCGGCAAGCACGCCGTGGGCCACGTCCGGAGGACCGCGGAACAGAAATGGAATGCGGCGCGACAGCGTCCGGTCGTCGAGGATATTCCATTTCGACATTCCGCCCAGCATCGGCGAATGGAGAGCGAACACGACCCGGCGAATACTCGCCGCCCGGATGCAAAAGGAACACATCGCGCAAGGCTCGATGATGGAGTAGAGCGTGCAGCGCGCCAGCACCGTTTCGCCGACTGCCCGCCGGGCTTGAGCGATGGCGATGATCTCGGCGTGCCGGGATTCGTCGCGCTCACGCACGGACCGGTTCACGGCTTCGGCGATGACTTCGGCGCCGTTGGCAATGACGCTGCCAAAAGGGTATTCGCCCTCCGCCGCGCCGTTGCGCGCGAGCTCGATGCAGCGCGCCATCATCGTGTGGTCCAGTTCGGAAAATTCCATAGGCAATTAAGCCTCCACGAAGGGTCCCGGCGCGGGCAGTGCGCACCTTGCTCAGTGACGATGAGACTAATCTATGCCGGTGCTGGCGCGCGGCCGAGTTACAAATTGTCAATGAATGGATGGATTGTAATGCTCAACCGGCGGCCCCGATTGGCGAAGTTTTCCCGGCATCTCTGCGCGCGGCCAGCGTGCGAATGGCGCGCCGCGGCACCAAGCCACCGATGGCTCCGGCTCGCGCTCCGCGGAGTGAGACGCTCAAATTTCGACGGTGCGGCGCGGGCAACGAGCTGCCCGCACCTGGTGACGATTAAGCGGCGGCTTCGGCTCGCGTAAGATATTTCCTGGCGTATTCGGGTTCGGTCGTCCAGAGGGCTGACCCCGCGTTTTCCCAACGGCTTGACACTCGTCCCCATTTCAGCTACATTTGTCATCGAATCTCGCCCGTGGTGAAAGGACGGCGGCGGGTGACGCCGGCTGGCGGAGCGGGGGCGGTTCCCGCGGGCGCGGGCTCGTCACCGCCGCTCCCGGGCGGCTCCGGCAGCATACGCCCGGCCGGCACCATGACCGGTCTGCGAGTGAAGCTCGCTGGACTGGGACACCCATTAGCCGGCCCCTTGTCAAGGAGCGCAAATATTTTTTTGGCGGCGCCAACCGCCAATGTCTCGTTCGGTGCCTTGCAGCGACAGTGTTCGAACCGCGCCCGTTTCTTCGGTTTATGGCTGCGTACCAATGACGGATCGCGCCAGACACCCATCAGGATCAAGCGCCGGCCGAACGATGGCCTGCGCCTTGGCGGCGTGGCCGCCCCAGAGGAACGTTGGTACCGCGCCGCATCCAAAAGAATTTCAGTCGGGTAGGATCGAGGCGCGGACCGGGCTTCGAATGATGCCGACGTTTCCTCGATCCTCCCTATCATTCCGTACGGCGGGTTTTCCCCGATACGGCTGGAAGGCT
>JAKAPE010000228.1 GCA_021811945.1 Pseudomonadota bacterium
CCGATCTAAGGCGAACAAAACCGAATCATCTTTGGAACAAATCGCCGAAGAAAGGCTCCGATACGCGGTTTGCTCAGGGAAATGCGATTGCGCTGCGCTCCACCGTGATGACCTTGTCCTTTTCGATCGCCAGCGCCAGCTTGCCGTGCTTGAGCGCCAGCGCCTTCTCTCCGAACAGCTCGCGGCGCCAGCCGGCGAGCGCAGGGACCTTCGCGACATCGTCGGCTGCGATGCGTTCGAGGTCATCGACTGTGGCAATGACTTTGGCGGCAACGTGGTGGCGCTCCGAGGTCATGCGCAGCAGTACCTTGAGCAGTTCCACGACTGCGGTGCCGTTCGCCGCGGGCCGAAGGCCCGCCGGCCGCGGCAGCGCCTTCACGTCGCGCGAAAGCCCGCGCGCCACCGCCGCGATAATCGCCTCGCCCCAGCGTGAGCGTTCGAAGCCTTTGGGCAGCGAGCGCAGGCTCCTGAGCTTGTCGGCGGTCGTGGGCGCCTGCACGGCAATGTCGGCCACCGCGTCATCCTTGAGCACGCGCGAGCGCGGCACATCGCGCGATTGCGCCTCGCGCTCGCGCCAGGCCGCAACCTCAATCAGAACCGCGAGATCCTTGGGCTTGCGCACGCGCGTCTTGAGGCGCTGCCAGGCGTCCTCCGGCTCCATGCGGTACGTCTCCGGCGAGGTGAGGATGCGCATCTCGTCCTCGACCCAGTCGGCGCGACCCTGGCGCTTAAGGTCATCGACGAGGGCGAAATAGACGTCGCGCAGGTGCGTCACGTCGGAGATGGCATAGGAAAGCTGCGCAGGGGACAGCGGCCGGCGCGCCCAGTCGCTGAAGCGGTGCGACTTGTCGAGCTTGTCGCCGGTGATGCGCTGGACGAGCTGGTCGTAGGAGATGGAATCGCCGTAGCCGAGCACCATCGCGGCGACCTGGGTATCGAAGATGGGACGGGGAATGAGCTTGGCGCGGTGCCAGACGATTTCGATGTCCTGACGCGCGGCATGAAAGACCTTCGTGACCTTGGCGTCGGCCATGAGCGTAAAGAAAGCGGCAAGATCGATCCCGGGCGCCAAAGCGTCGATGACCACCGCCTCTTCCGGCGAGGCCATCTGCGCGACACAGAGCAGCGGATAATAGGTAGTCTCGCGCAGAAATTCGGTATCGACGGTGACGAAACGGTGGGCTCCCATCCGCTGGCACGCGGCGGCCAGCTCGAGCGTTGTCGTGATCAGGTGCATCGGGAAGGTGATAGCGGAATCGGGCATTCTTGTCGCCGCCTGGGTGCCGGGGCGCCGCTCCGGCTTGCGCAGCTCCGCTAGTGTGGTGGATTTGACGCTCCGATCATCATTGCGGCAACTCGTCATCGGAGCGTCAAATCCAAAACCACACTAGATTCATAAAGTTGCTAGTGTCCCTTTGCTTCCGACGTTCGTAATAGGGCATGCGGCAAAGTGATACGAACGTCGGAAGCGGGACACTAGCTCCCGCGTACCCGCGCCATGTGAATGAACTCCCACGGGCTCGGCATGGCGCCGACAGGCACCTCGATGAGGCTCGGGCCGGCGCGCTGCGCCAAGGCGCGCCGCAATGCCGCCTGCAATTCGCGGGGGCTTTTCACACGTACCGCGTCGGCGCCGAAACTTTCGGCGAAGGCGACAAAATCCGGATTGGCAAGATCGCAGGCGATGAGGCGGTTGCCGTAGTGCTCCTCCTGGATGCGGCGGACATTGCCGAAGGCGCCGTCGTTGAACACGATCGTCACCAGGGGAATGCGGTGGCGCATCGCGGTCGCGAGTTCATTTGCTGTGAACAGAAATCCGCCGTCGCCGGTGATCGACACGACCGGCACGTCGGGCCGGGCGTGCTGCGCGCCAAGCGCGGTGGCGAAGCCGAAGCCGAGATTGTCCTGATAGCCGGGCGAAAAATAGGTGCGCGGCCGGTAGACTGGAAAGGCCAGGCGGGAGGCGAAGCCGATCTGCGTCACCTCGTCGATGAACAGGCCATCCTCCGGCAATTCGGCGCGAATCGCGGCGAGATACGAGAGCTGCGGTTCGAGCTTGGCGAGCCGCTTTTCCATGCGGGCGCGCCGCTCGCGCATCTCCTCGGTGCGCGAGGGCCGCCGTGTATTGTGCGCCGGCAGCAAGTCGAGGAGGCGTTGCAATATCGGTTTGGCCGTCCCGATGAGCGCGACGTCCGGTTTGGCCACGCGCGCCGGCTCCTCGGGATCGGCATCGACGCGGATGATGGCCAGATCGCCGTCAAATCCCCAGCGCAGAAGCGGCGCATGCAAATGAGTGCCCACGGCAAGCACTGCGTCGGCCTCGGCCCATAGGTCGTGGCCGAGTGGAAGGTTGACCGCGAGCGGGTCGCGGTCGTCGATGACGCCGCGGCCGCGCCGGTAGGACATGACCGGCGCCTGCAGGACGTTGGCAAGCTGCACCACCTCGGCGGATGCACCGAGTGCGCCGCCGCCGGCTACGATCAGCGGGCGCTTGGCCGCGCCAAGGCGCGTGGCGGCGGCTTTGACGGCGTCTTCATCGACTGCGGGTTCGGGGATGGCAAGCGGTGCCTGCGCCGCGACCGGTGCCGAACGCCCCCACACGTCGATGGCGCATTCGAGTGCCGCCGGGCCGGGCCGACCCATGAACATTGATCGTATCGCCTCGGCCACCAGGCGCGGCGCCTCGTGGGGTGCGCGGATGCGCGCCGACCAGTCGACAAGCCGCGCGATGATGCCGGCCTGGTCGCGGATCTCATGCAGATATCCCAGGCCGCGCCCGATGGCGTCCTGCGGAATTTGCCCGAACAGCGCGAGTACCGGCGCATTCATGCCGTAGGCGGTAAGCAGCGCCGCTGCGGAGTTCAGAAGGCCCGGTCCGGGAACGGCGCAATAGGCCTGCGGCTTTGCGGTGGCCAGCGCGGCGCCGAGCGCCATATAGGCGGCGCCTTGCTCGTGGCGGGTATGGAGGGTGCGGATTTTGGCTGCCGCCCCGACCTCACTTCCGGCCTTCGCGAGCGCGTCGAAGAAATGGTCATTGTGCACGCCGGGCAGCGCGTAAACGGTATCGAGGCCGTGGGCCGTAAGCGCGGCGACGGTGGCTTCCGCGGTGGTCATGCGCTGGTTGCTGCGGGCTCGACTGCTTGCTCGCGCTTTGGCCTTTGCTGCTTGGCTCACTTCCATCGTCGTCCGTTATGCCTTATGTACACCATTGGTGTACAATATATTTGTACAGCGTACGCGGCGGGATGGCCCGCTGTAGGAGCCCTTGGAGTGAGCAGCGTTCCTGATCGGCGAAATCATTACGGCATCGCTCACGGGCGCGAAGGCGTGTGGGAAGCGTATTCTTTGGATTTTGATCTTGCTGTGCAAGGTCGATCCTTCGAGGAGGTCGCCGAGGGCCTCAGAAAGGTTATCGCGACCTATCTGCAGGATGCGGCAGCCGAGCCAGAGCCGGCGCGCTCGCGGTTGCTTTCCCGCCGCGTCCCGCTGCGCGTCCGCCTGATGTGGGCTTGGCACTTTTTCTGGTTTGCACTTCGCGGTAGAAAGTCGGACGTCGATTCCACCGTCTGGCTGCCGGTTGCTTGTCCCACCTGAAATGCACCTTTCGCGAATTCATCGCGATCATCGAAAAGCATGGCTTCGTGCTGCATCGGCGCGGAGCGGGCAGCCATTGCCGATATCGCGCGGTCATAAACAATGAAGTACGGTATGTCGACGTGGCGGCTCATAACCTGAATGACGAGATCGCTCCCGGTTCCCTGAATTCGATGATTCGCCAGTGTGGGTTGCCGAAGCGCTTATTCCGTAAATAGCGATATTCGCTCGCGATCAGCCGCAGGTGACGGGGCGTCGCGGCCTTGACAAAGAGGACCGCGCATGCGCTTTCCGCCTTCCGGCTTGAAAGACGCAGCGAGAAAATGCCCGCGACGATGCACCGCTATCGCAGCCATACCTGCGGCGCGCTGAGAGCAGGCGACATCGGTCTTAATGTGCGCCTTTCCGGCTGGTGCCATCGCGTTCGCGATCATGGCGGCGTGCTCTTCATCGACCTGCGCGACCATTACGGTCTCACCCAGGTGGTGGCCGATCCCGACAGTCCGGCCTTCGACGTGGCCGGAACGCTGCGCGCGGAATGGGTGGTGCGCATCGACGGCAAGGTGCGCCCGCGGCCGGAGGGCACCGAAAATCCCGACCTGCCGACCGGCGCGGTCGAGGTCTATATCCGGGAAATCGAGGTTTTGGGGCGCGCCGCCGAGCTTCCTTTGCCGGTATTCGGTGAGCAGGAATATCCGGAGGAAACGAGGCTCAAATATCGGTTCCTCGACCTGCGTCGCGAGCGTCTGCACCAGAACATCATGAAGCGCGGCGCAATCATCGATTCGCTTAGACGGCGGATGAAGGAACAGGGCTTTTTCGAATTCCAGACGCCGATTCTGACCGCGTCTTCCCCCGAAGGCGCGCGCGACTACCTGGTGCCGTCGCGCCTGCATCCGGGAAAATTTTATGCCCTGCCGCAGGCGCCGCAGCAGTTCAAGCAGTTGATCATGATCTCCGGCTTCGACCGCTATTTCCAGATCGCGCCCTGCTTCCGCGACGAGGATGCGCGCGCCGACCGCTCGCCCGGCGAATTCTACCAGCTCGACATCGAGATGAGTTTCGTCACCCAGGACGACGTCTTCGCCGCGGTCGAGCCGGTGCTACGCGGCGTGTTCGAGGAGTTTTCCGGCGGCAAGCCGGTGACGAAAGATTTTCCGCGCATTCCCTACGGCGAGGCGATCCAAAGATATGGCACCGACAAGCCCGACCTGCGCAACCCGATCGTCATGCAGGACGTTTCCGAAATCTTTCGCGGCTCCGGATTCAAGGTGTTCGCCAATATTCTCGCCAACAGTGCAAAAGCTGCGGTGTGGGCGATCCCAGCGCCGCGCGGCGGCTCGCGCGCCTTCTGCGACCGCATGAATTCCTGGGCGCAGGGCGAGGGCCAGCCAGGGCTCGGTTATATTTTTTGGCGCGAAGATGAGCAGGCTTGGCCCGGCGATTTTCAAGCGACCCTTGATCCGTCCGACCAAAACCAAAAAGACCTTCGAGACAGAGTTGATAAGTTGGCTAAGGAAGGTAGGGTCGGCCAAGCGATACGAGCTCTCGCTGCTGGCCCAATCGCCAACAATCTTGGGCCAAAGCGAACCGAAGCGTTACGGGCGCAACTCGGCTTGAAGGCTGGCGATGCCGTGTTCTTCGTCGCCAGCGAGCCGGCAACATTCGTCAAATTCGCGGGCGCGGCGCGGACCAAGATCGGCGAAGAACTGGGCCTGATTGCCAAGGACCGCTTCGAGTTCTGCTGGATCGTCGACTTCCCGATGTACGAATGGAACGAGGAGGAGAAGAAGATCGACTTCTCCCACAATCCGTTCTCGATGCCGAACCTACCGCCGGAAGACTTTCTCGCGCTCGATCCCGCGCATCGTGAAAAAATTCTCACCCTCAGGGCGGTCCAGTACGACATCGTCTGCAACGGCGTGGAATTGTCCTCCGGCGCGATCCGCAATCATCGACCCGACGTGATGAAGAAAGCCTTCGCCATCGCCGGCTATGACGAGGCGGTGCTGGAACGGAAATTCGGCGGCATGCTGCATGCGCTCGCGCTCGGCGCACCGCCGCACGGCGGCCTCGCGCCGGGCATCGACCGCATCGTCATGCTGTTGTGCGGCGAGGACAATCTGCGCGAAGTCGTGCTCTTTCCGATGAACCAGCGCGCCGAGGATTTGATGATGGGGGCGCCGTCGGAAGTGACGCCGC
Organism: Pseudomonadota bacterium; assembly: GCA_021811945.1. Taxonomy (GTDB): domain Bacteria; phylum Pseudomonadota; class Alphaproteobacteria; order Rhizobiales; family Xanthobacteraceae; genus BOG-931. Next base: position 5,797 of record JAKAPE010000228.1, read on the forward strand.
GGCAGTTGCGGGAATTGCATATCCGACCGAGTCGGCCCGAACAGCGCGACCTTTCATAACTGCCGAGCGAGACGGAGGCGATCTCCCGCAGCTCCGTCCGCGGTTTCGCGTTCGCACCGTTTTCCGCGCGGCGTCGTCGGGCGGGTCGCGGCGCGGATTGCGGATGCGCGGATGTGTTAAGGTCTTGAATCGCCTGCGTTTCCCGTGTAGGGACAAGCGCGGGCCGCGGCCTTCAGATTGCCGCCAATTTCGTGGCATTTTTGCAACTAGTGCCACAGAATCGACATTTCCCACCGTGGGAAGCCCTCCAAACCATTGCATTCTGCGCGCGGTTGCGTGACCTTGCGACGAGTTGGCAGAGATCGTGCCGACGAGTCGAGCACCGTGCGCGCATGTCACAGCGGGTGTCACGCAGGTGAACCAGGCGCAGGGTCTTGGGGACAAACAGGTGGAGGGGCAAATGACCCGATTGAGAAATCTAGCACTGGGCGGCTTGACCGCGCTCGCCATAGGCGGGGTGGCAAGCACGGCGTTCGCCGTTGAGCCCGTCGACTTTCAGAACCGCTTGAACGGCGCCACCGTCGGCCTACCCTTGGGCGCGGCGCCGCCTCCCGGCCTCTACACCGGGTTGGAAACGGCCTACCTAGGTTGGGACGGCCAGGCTTATGGCAACCAGGGAGCTGCTCACATCAATGCCATCGCCCAGGCGGTGCCTCTGCTCTGGGTTCCGGGTTGGAACTTTCTGGGCGGCTCCTATTCGGCGGCGGCGGTGCTCGCCTTCTACGAGGCGCAGGCTTTGGGGAACAACATCTATAACGGCGGTCCGGGCGCGAGCGCGGCTGGCTTCTACGTCTTTGCCAATCCGACATTCACCCCGATCGACCTGTCGTGGAACCTGGGCAACGGCTGGTTCGTGAGCGCCGGTTTCAGCTTCATGGCTCCGATCGGAAGCATGGGCGCCCGCAGCGCCACCAACCCCGACTACTGGACCTTTGAGCCGGATTGGGCGATCTCCTATCTCGCCAACAACTGGGTGTTGTCGGCCAACTTCTTCTATGACTTCAACACTGCCTCCGGAGCCAACATGGGCCTGTGCGCGCTGACAGGTAAACCGGGCATTTGCGCCGCGCAAAATGGCTTCGTCAACGGCGACGAGTTCTATGTCGACTTGACGGCCCTCTATAAGGTCGGCAAGTGGGAGTTCGGCCCGGTAGCCTACTTGGAAGACCAGACGACGACTGATTCGCCCGGCGGCGGCATAACTTGTGTTGCTTCACCGATCCCCTGCGGCATGTGGCGCAACTTCGCGGTCGGCGGCCTTGTCGGCTACGACTTCGGCCCGGTCGATCTCCAGGTCTGGGTGACCGACTCGATCTGGCATCAGGACGCGATCGACGGCTTCGACGTGTGGACGCGCCTTGGCTTCCGGCTGTGGGGGCCCTCGGCTCCGCCCGCCCTCGTCACCAAGGACTGACCTGACGTAGCAACGATCTGACACAGCAACGATCTTTAGCCAACACGCACGGCCCCGCGGGAAACCCGCGGGGCCTTTTTTCTTGCCGGTTCCCCCCCCCCGTCATCCTGAGGCGGCCGCGCGTGAGCGCGGCCCTCGAAGGATGAACGGCTGAGGCGCCGCCGCCTGCAAGGCGCACTGCCTGGGCCGTCGCCCTTCGAGGCTCGCCGACTGTCGTCGGCGAGCGCCTCAGGGTGACGGAGCTAAGGTTTCGGTTGCCCTGTTCCCCGTCATCCTGAGGTGGCCGCGCGTGACCGCGGCCCTCGAAGGATAAACGGCTGAGGCGATGTGGCTTGCAACCGACCGCGCCGCGGCCGCATCCTTCGAGGGCCGCCTTCGGCGGCCACCTCAGAGCCTGTGAATCTTTCGCTCATCCG
>JAKAPE010000229.1 GCA_021811945.1 Pseudomonadota bacterium
TTCTGATCTTCTGGGCCCGTGGTTACTTCTGCACCACCAGTGGCAACATTACCGACGACGTCATACTTCAGTATTTGCGTGAGCATGAACCTACCGGCCTCAGCCGGTAGTTATTCAGTTCTGCGCTTGGCTTTCGCAGGCCGAGCCCGGCGACACGCTCGAATATTATCGCGGGCTGCTTCCTGCCGACCGCGAGCCCAGCACCAAGCGCCTGACCAAGGCCGAATGCATCGCGCTCCACCAGGTCGCGGATTTCGCGTGGCGGGCAGCTAACAAGGGGCTCATCCATCTCGTTCAACGCCGGCTCGGCCCCGATCGTTTCAGCTATCTCGCCATTGCTCGGCCAAAGCCGGCAACTGCCGTCCAAATCCTTGCCCGGCTCATCGCAGGAGCGGTCGCATGACCACGCTCGATCTCCTGCGCAGGCTCGATGGCATGACAGTGATCCGGGGAGGTGCGTGATGGCGCTCAAGATTATCACCGCCGATCAGCGGCTCGCCGAGGCTCACAGCAAGACTACCATGGCGATCTTCGGCCCCTCAGGTGTGGGTAAAACCTCTCTGCTCAAGACCCTGCCGCCGACGGAGACCCTCTGCATCGATCTCGAAGCAGGCATGAAGTCGGTCCAGGACTGGCCCGGTGACAGCATTCCGGTGCGCAGCTTTGCCGACGCCCTCGACATCGCGTGTCTCGTCGGCGGCGTCGATCCTGCAGCCGACGAACGGACGTTCTTCTGCGAAAGCCACTACCGGCACCTGGTCGATACCTATCCCGACCTTGCCCGCATGATCGTCGGCAAGCACATCATCTTCGTCGATTCGATCACGGACCTGACGCGGCTCGCCATGGTCTGGGCGAAGACGCGGCCGGAGGCACATTCGGAGCGGACCGGCAAACTCGACACTCGCGGCGCCTACGGTCTGTTGGCGCGCGAGACGATCGGGCTCCTGAAACATCTGCAGCACGCGCCCGCCCGCACCGTGATTTTCGTCGGCATCCTCGAAAAGGTCACCGACGAGTTCAACCGCACCACCTGGCAGCCGCAGATGGAAGGCGGCAAGGCTGCGCGCGAGCTCCCTGGCATCGTCGACCAGGTGATCTCCATGAGCCGGTTCGCGGCCGAGGGCGACGGCTGGCGGCATGAACCCGACCGCGGCGATGTGCGCCGCCTAGTCTGCCAAGCAGCCAATCCGTTCGGCCTGCCGGGCAAGGACCGTTCCGGCCGCCTCGACATCACCGAGCCGCCTGACCTGAGCGCGCTCATTCGCAAGATCAACCAATCCAACAAAGGATGATCGCCATATTCGACATGAACGACGCCGAGCCGCAGAAGACCGGCGAACTCATTCCCGACGGCACCTTCGCCAAGGTGACCATGTCTATCCGGCCCGGTGGAATCGACGGCCAGAACGAGATCGATCAAGCCCTGCTCAAGGCGCCGAAGGACCCCGCGAGCGACGTGCGCATGCTCGACTGCGAGTTCACAATGGTGGAAGGGCCGCACGCCAAGCGCAAGTTCTGGCAGCTGTTCATGGTGCAGGGCGGCAAGGTTGACGAGAACGGCGTCTCGATCGGCTGGAAGATCTCGAAGAGCACGTTCCGCGCCATGATCGACAGCGCGCTCGCGCTCGACCCGCAGGACATGAGCGACGCGGCGAAGCAGAAGCGCATCCTGCGCGGTCTCGCCGATCTCAACGGCATCACCTTCGTTGCCAAGATCAAGATCGAGGTGAGCGAGGACCCCCGCTATAGCGACCAGAATCGCCTCGACCGGGTCGTGCTGCCGATGGAAAAGGAATGGAAGCTCGTCATGGACGGCAAGGACGTACCGGCGAGCCCGAGCCGCTCGCGCGGTGCCGCGAAAGCCGCGACGTCGCCCGCCTGGACGCAAGGTGCAAGCCAAGCCGGCCAGCCCCCTGCTCCGCAGAAATCGCCGCAGGCAACGGGCGCACCCGCTTGGCCGCAGCCGGCACCGAAACCGTCAGGCCCGGCATGGCTCAACGGGTAAGTCATGACCGACGACGAGTGGCAGGCGCACGTGACGCATGAAGCGGCCAAGGCGATCGGCGAATGGCTCGAAGGAAGAAGACGGCTTCACCAGCCCATCCGCTCTTTGACCATGCCGGAGCTCGAGGCCATGGCGGACAACGCGATCAGCCGCTTCATCGTGCTGACGTCGCAGCGGATCGCGGAAGCACCCGACGAGCCCGGGTCGCAGAAGCTCTCGACACTGCTGCTGGGCTGCTGAGAGGGTGTGCGCTCTGCAGTCGAGAGGCTCGCGGCTTCTACTACACGCATCAGCTCCGCCCCGATCGCTATCCGACGTTCGCCTTCTGCTCGCTGCTTTGCCTCAACGCCGGCGCCGCCATCGCTAAGAGGACCCACGGGATGATCGACAAGACCGAGTTGGAGATAAAGGCGATCAAGGCAGCGCGACGCAATTTGGCGGAAACGCTGACCGAACTCGGCTTGATGGCGCCGTTTCATGACCGGTCGGCCGAAGAGATCGATCGCATCATCAAGTCTTGCATCGACGGCTTCCAGGATGCGATGCGCCGCAAAACGCTCAACGACGATATCCCATTTTGAGGGCTAGCCATGGATATTGTCGACCTCAATCACGGCTCGGGTTTTGTTTATGGCATTGACACGCGCGAGGTTTCGATCGCGCAGCGCATCAACGTGCTGATCGACGTTGCCCTGGTGAGGGCGCACCGGGATCAGCCAGCGCGCGATTATCTCGGTGCTTCGCGGCTCGGGGAGCCATGCGCCCGGCGGCTCGCCTACGAAATCACCCACACTCTGCCCGACGAGGGCCGCGACATCGATGGCGCGATGTTACGCGTGTTTGAGGCCGGGCACCGCTTCGAAGTGCTATCGATCGAATGGTTGCGCGCTGCCGGATTTGATCTGAGAACGCGACGCCGCGACGGCAGCCAGTTCGGCTTTACGGCAGCGGGCGGACGGCTGCGCGGGCATATCGACGGCGTGATCGTCGCCGGCCCCGACGTCGGCGTGCGCTGGCCGGCGCTGTTCGAACACAAGGCGCTCAACGCCAAGTCCTGGTCCGATCTCGTCAAGCGCGGTGTTCGCTCGGCAAAGCCGATCTACTTCGCCCAGGTGCAAATATACCTCGCCTATATGGAGCTTGCCCACGCGCTGTTCACGGCGATGAACAAGGACAGCCAGGAGCTCTATCACGAGGTCGTTCCGTTCGACCCCGCCGCAGCGCAAGCGCTCTCCGACAAGGCCGTGGAAATCCTGCGAGCGGCCGACGCCGCCGAGCTACCGCCGCGCATTGCCGCCGATGCCGACTTCTACCTGTGCCGGGCCTGCGAATACGCCAAGCGCTGCTGGGAGACGCGGCCGTGACGTTCGCTCCCTCCCCGCTCCAGGCCAATGCCATCCGGGACATCAAGGAGTGGTTCACCGGCCGCACCAAGCAACAGCAGGTGTTTCGCGTGTTCGGCTATGCGGGCACCGGCAAGACTACCATCACCAAGCACGCCATCGGCGAGCTTAAGCTCAACGGCGGCGCCGGAGGCGTTCTCTACGCCGCGTTCACCGGCAAGGCGGCGCTGGTGATGACACGCAAAGGCACGCCGGCCTCGACCATCCATTCGCTCATCTACCGGGTCTCGGAAGCAACCCAAGAGGAAATCGAGAAGGTCAAGCGCGACATCGCGGACATCAAAGCGAAGCTGCACCTGCTCGGCCACACCGACCGGTTCTTGGAAGAGACGCGGCTGCGCAGCCTCGAACTGCGACTCGACGACATCCACAAGCCGCGCTTCGTGCTCAACGAGCAGTCGATCGTGCGCGGCGCCGCGCTGATCGTGCTCGACGAGGTCTCGATGGTCGGCCCGGATATGGCGCGCGATCTTCTTGCCTTCGGCAAGCCAATCCTCGTCCTCGGCGATCCGGGGCAATTGCCGCCGATCAAGGGCGAAGGCGCGTTCACGCAAGACGCGCCCGACGTGATGCTCACCGAGATCCACCGCCAGGCGGGCGAAAGCGCGATCATTCGCCTTGCCACCATGGCGCGGGAGGGAGTCCCGATCCCCTGCGGCGGGCATGACGAACACGTCTGGAAGATGGCGCGCAGCGAGGTGACGCCGGAACAAATGCTGCGCGGCGGCCAGGTGATCTGCGGCAGGAACGCCACCCGCATCAACCTTAACATCGCCATGAAACGGGCCGCCGGGTTCGACGGCGTCTATCCGGCCGGCAGGGGCGAGAAGATCATTTGTCTCAAGAACCGCAACGACCTCGGCCTCGTCAACGGCATGTTCCTAAAATTCACGGACATTCGCCAAGAGAACACGCTTTCGTTCAGCGCCGCGGTGCGTACCGAGGACGGAGCCGACATTCCCGGCCGCCAGCGTTTTTACAAGGGCCACTTCGACGATCACGTCCAGTTCGACTCCGAACGCCTCAAGCGCGATTGGCGAGACATCAAAAGCCTGATCGAAGCGGTCTGGGGCTACGCGATTACCTGCCACAAGGCGCAAGGCTCGCAGTGGGAGAACGTGATCGTCTACGACGACGGCCTCGGGCGCACGGCGGAGGACCGCGCGCGCTGGCTCTATACCGCCATCACCCGCGCCGAGCGCGGCCTGGTGCTGCTCGACTGAGGCGCCGCCATGCTCGATTTCAACGACGTCAGTCCGGCCCAGCCTCGCGAGCGCTTCGACCTCGACGAGATCGTGCGCCGGCTGCGCGACACTGCGCACCTTTGGGTGCCGCAGCATTTTCCTCATGGCCGGCGTGAAGGCGACGAATGGCGGCTCGCCAACATCCGCGGCGACGCGCCGCGCAAGAACGGCTCGTGCGTCATCGCGCTCAAGGGGCCGCACGCCGGCGACTGGTACGAGCATGATGGCGGGGACGGCGGTGGGCCGCTGAGCACGCTCGAAAATGCGAACGGCCATGCGGGGCGCGAACTGCTTGCCTACGCCGCGCAGATCGTAGGGCTATCGGGGCAAGCGCGCCCGCAACCAAAGACGCCGAAGCACGTCACTCCGAGAACTGCAAAGGATACCGCGCAGGAAATCGAGTTCATCCTGTCGCGTACGGTCAACCTTACCGGCACGCCCGGCGCCGAATATCTCGCCGCACGCGGTCTTGCACCACCGGCAACGCCCGATCTTCTGTTTCATCCGGACCTGACGCACTGGGAGAGCCGGCGAGGCTTTCCAGCGCTAGTGGCGATCGTCCGCGACCGCAACGGCGAGCGCATTGCGCTCCATCGCATCTATCTGTCTGAGGACGGCAGGTCCAAAGCCGCGGTCGCAAAACCGCGCATGATGCTTGGCTCAACCGCCGGTGGCGCCGTGCGCCTCGCAGGCCTCGCCCACGGACTGCTCGGGCTTGCCGAAGGCATTGAGACCGGGCTCGCCGTGATGACAGCATGCCCGCAGCTTCCGGTGTGGGCGACGCTCTCGACCTCAAACCTTGAGCAGGTTGTCCTGCCTGCCCAGGCGAAGCGGATCGTAATTCTCGCCGACCACGATTCCTCGCATGCGGGCGAGCGCGCAGCCGAAGCAACCGCCAGGCGGCTTGCCGCCGAAGGCCGCCGCATTTGGATTGCCTTGCCGCCGAAGCAAGGCGACGACTTCAACGACCTGTTGCTGCGCGAAGGACCGGACACCGTAAGATTGGTCGTCGAACAAGCTGACGAGTGGACCGCGCAAGGTGATCCAAACACTACAGTCAAGGCCGGCACGCAACGACCGGTCGGCTTGTTGCTGCCCGAGCGCCGGCGAACGCAACTACGCGCGGACGACGGCGACCTCGCGCACGCAACGCGTCTTGCGTGGGAGGCGCTCCTATCTGCAAATGAGCCGCCTTGGCTTTTTCGCTCGGGAGGACGCCCCGCCTGGGCGGTGCGCGACGACGACGGCCTGCCCATGGCGCAGCCGCTCACCGAGGACCGGCTGCGTTCGGTGCTCGCGCAACTCGTTGATTGGCGCAAGCTCTCGCGAACAGGCGACCTCGTCCCTGCGCATCCCCCGGCGAGCGTCATCAAATCGATCCTCGCCACGCCCGACCCGGCGCTGCCGGTGCTCGCCGGTATCGTCACCACGCCCGTGTTCGGCCACAACGGCGAGCTGATCACCAAGCCGGGCTATCATCCCGCCGCGCGGCTCCTCTATGACCCGCCGAAAGACTTTGCCGTCGCGTCTGTCGCGGCGCGACCTACGCCTGCCGATATTGCCACTGCGCGCGCTCTCTTGCTCGATGATTTGTTCGGCGACTTTCCGTTTTCCGGCGAGGCCGAGCGCGCGCATGCGCTGGCGCTCCTGCTCGTCGGCTTCGTCCGACCCATGATCGACGGACCGACGCCGCTACATCTTGTCGAAAAGCCGACGCAGGGAACGGGCGCTGGGCTGATGGTCGATGCGGTCGTCACCATCGCCACCGGCAGCCGGGCTTCCGTCATGGTCGAAGGCAGCGATGACGAGGAATGGCGCAAGCGGCTCACCGCCAAGCTCCGGCAGATCCCATCCGTCATCTTGATCGACAACCTGCGTCGGCCGCTTGACTCCTCTGCTCTTGCCGCGGCGCTCACCGCGCCGTTCTGGGAGGACCGCGTGCTCGGCGTCTCGGAAACGACGCGCTTGCCGATCCGCTGCGTCTGGATCGCGACCGGCAACAATCCGCAGTTCTCCGGCGAGATAGCGCGCCAGCTCGTGCGCATCCGGCTCGATGCCCACGTTGACCAGCCTTGGCGCCGCAGCGGCTTTCGCCATCCGGGCCTGATGGGCTTTGTGCACGCGAACCGGTCCGGACTTGTCGCCGCTTGTTTGACTCTATGCTGTGCCTGGATCGCCGCCGGCACGCCGCGCGGGACCAAAAACATCGGGAGCTTTGAATCCTGGGCGGCCGTCATGGGTGGCATCCTCGATGTGGCCGGCGTTCCTGGCTTTCTCTGCAACATCGACGAGATGCTTGAGGCTTCCGACCGCGAAGGCGCCGTGTGGCGCGTGTTCGTCGGCGAATGGTGGGACCGCTACGGCACCGCTGAGGTCGGCACCGCCGACCTTTACGAGATTGCGATAAATTGTGAACCACCGCTTGCGCTCGGCGCCGGCGGCGACCGTTCGCAGCGAACGCGCCTCGGCAAAGCGCTCGGTCGCATGCGTGATCGAGTGTTCGACATCGGCGGGCTCAAGCTGCGCGTCTGCATCACTGGTATCTCTCATCAAGCACACCGGTGGCAACTCGCGGTCGAAGGGGAACGAGGGGAACGTTTTTCGCACCCCGTCGAAGCAGGGGAACCTGGGGAACGTTTTACCCACCCCGACCAAACAGAAAAAGGGGAACGTCAAAATCAACGTTCCCCGCTATGTTCCCCTGCCTATCTCATTGAAAACGAAGGCTTAGGGGAACGTGGGGAACGTGGGGAACCTTTTTCTGAGCTACGCGCGCGCGCGGGGAAAAATAATAATAAAGAAGGGCAGAAACGTTCCCCACCTTCCCCACGTTCCAAAATCGCTGACAATTCAAGCGGTTGCGCCGGGGAACGTGCCGGGGAACGTCGTTTTTTAGAGTCCCCGATAGGGGATCAGGAAACCCCACGCCTTTAGGCGGCTGGGATCGCGGCGTTTCCGGTATAAAACGGCTGCATGGAAGTATACAAGCGGGGCAGCCACACCGTCTGGGACTGCAA
>JAKAPE010000230.1 GCA_021811945.1 Pseudomonadota bacterium
CGGCGTTGATCGGCAGATTGTGGCGCCGTTACGACATTGCGGTTTCTACGCAGACCGGCGATCGGCCGACCCTGATGGCGGCAATCGCGGGCCGTTTGCGGATCGGACTGGTTTCCCAAAGCGGCGCCGGCTGGAAGCGGTCGCTGCTCCATCACAGCGTCAGCGCCGATGCCGAGCAGCATCGTGTCACCGAGCTGCTGCGCCTTGCCGCGGCCTTGGGCATTGCCGCGGTCCCCGATATCGTGGTGCCGCAAAGCCGGAAGCGGATCAGGTCGCATCCGCCTTATGCGGTGCTGCACGCCAATCCGATGTACCGCATCCGTCGTTGGACCGACGAAGGCTGGCGGGCGCTCGCCGAGGCTTTGACGGAACGCGGGCTGGCGGTTGTCGCGACCGGCGGATCGTCGCAGGCCGAGCGCGACTATCTCGACCGGCTGTGGAACCCGGTTGGCCGCAAGGTCCAGCGCGCCGACGGGCAGTTTGAGTGGGGCGAACTGGCGCAGCTTCTGTCCGCCGCCGCAGCTTATGTCGGCCCCGACACGTCGATGACGCATCTTGCCGCGGGCGCTGGTTGTCCGACAGTCGCGATTTACGGGCCGGCCAGCCCGCGCAACACGGGACCCTGGCCGATTGGTGGCTTGTCCGAGCCCTGGGCGCATGCCGGCACTGTGCAGAATCGCGGCAATGTCTGGCTGGTGCAAAATCCCCTGGCCTGCATGCCCTGCAACCGCCTCGGCTGCGACAATCATTACGACAGCCGCAGCGCGTGTCTGGATACGCTGTCGCTCGCGGAAGTGTTGCGCGCCATCGATCTGGCACTCGGCCGCACGCCCGCGGCGATGACTTCCCGCGGCCGCGGCTGAGCGCGCCGGCATTCCGGCGGGCTGGTCTCGCATGCGGGCTTGACCGATCAGGCCCGGCGACGATGAGAGCCAAATCGGCGGGCGCTGAGCGCACTGCGCGGTCTTGGCCCGACGTGTTTCGCTTCAGCTAGTCCTAGTGCAGCTCCATTCGGCGCTCGGCCGTTCGTCGGTGACGAGAGACCGCGCGGTGCCGGACAGGCATGGGCGGCCGGGGCGGGGGGCCGAACAGCCGGGTGAAAAAGCTGGGACCGCCGCCGAAGATACTGTGACTGCCCCAGAACGGGGACTGACCGCCCCAGAACGGGGACGGCTCGGGCATCGCCAGCAGTTCGCGGCTGACCCTGTTCTCTTTGCGCACGATCGGAATATCGGCGACGTTGCGATCCTTGCCGTGCAGGATGGCCAAGATCTCCCGGTCGCGGCCGTAGATATCGTCGCGGAATTCGAGGTTGCCGGCGGCGCCGACGAAGGCGGTCTGGTAGGTGATATGGACCGGCAGGAATTTCGGGAACTGGATATTGATCTCGCTGTTCCCGAACATGTCGCGGATGCGCTCTTGCGTGTAGCCCTCGTGCGGTCGTTCCACCGACAGCAGCACCTCGGCATATTTCACGGGATCTTGCACCCGCATGCAGCCGTGGCTGAACGCCCGCCGATCATAGGCGAACAGATATTTGTCGGGCGTGTCGTGCTGATAGACCAGAAACTTGTTGGGGAAGTTGAAGCGCACGCGACCGAGCGCGTTCCGCTCGCCGGGCGGTTGATAAATGTGAATGGTGCCGTCCGGGTTGGTGCTGACCTTGAGTCCCATGCGTGCGAGCACCGTGGGGTCTTGCCGCAGCGCCGGCAGATATTCTCTGGCGGCGATCGAGGGCGGCACGTTCCAGGTAGGATTGACGGTGATGAACTTCATCTCCGCGCTCATCATCGGCGTCGGCGTTGCCGGCTTGCCGATGACGATCTTCGTCCTCCACAACGCCTTGCCGCCATCGATCAGGCGCAGCGAGAAGTCCGGCAGGTTGACGATGACGAAGTTCTTGCCGAGTTCGTGCGGCATCCACCGCCAGCGCTCCATATTGGCGATGACAGTATCTTCCGGATCAGCGGGCATGCGGCCGTTGAGCGCTTCGACCGTCGGCCGATTAAGCATGCCGGTGGCCCGCAGGTCGTGGGCGCGCTGGAATTTCCTTACCGCTTCGGCCAGCGTCCTGTCATAGGCGGTACCGTCGCCGGGCACGCTGAGCCGTTTGCGCAGCTCCGGCACCCGCGCATCGACCATGCCGACCTTGAGCGCCGGCCCGTTGGCGATCCGCGCTTCGACGGCGTTGAGCTTGCCGGCACGGATTTCCTTGAGCTTTTGCTTGAGCGCGAGATAGGCCGCATAGTGCGGCTCGTAAGCATCGAGCGCCGCGCCCACGTCTTTTGCTTCCGCCATCCTGGCCAGCACGTCGGCCGGGTCCGGCGCCTTGCGGTCGTAGTAGATATCGCCGCTCACGCGCGACCAGTGCACCCGCCCGATGGCCGCGTGATGCGCATAAGTGATGACCGACGTGCTGAGCCTGATCTCGGCCTGCGCCAGCGCGGCCGGGTCTTTCAGCGCGGCGAAATCCGGCGCCGGGTAGTCGGAGGGATCGAGGCCATCGGCGGCGACATGGCCGAGGTAGGAGATCGCGGCCGTGGCGCGCGCATTGGCCTTGCCCCCGGTAATCCACAGCGGCGCGTAGTTGCGGCCAGAGTAGAACGCGTCGATGATGACGCGTTCCTTCTTGCTGCCGATGATGTGGTCGAATTTGCCCTCGGCGAGCTTGCGCAACTGTTCGGCGACGGCCGCGTCGACGTCGACGGGAGCGGCAGGTGTCGCGACGGCGGAGGGCTTGGATTCCTTGTCCGCCGCGACGGCGGGCTGCGCTTTGGCCCGCGCTCCGGATGTCGCACCGGCCGTTGCGGGCGCCGTGGCTGCTGGCGTTCCAGCCCGACCGGCGGAATTGAGCGCCGGCGCGGCGGCAGTTGCCGCCGGGGCGGGCGGTCCGCCGCTTGACTCATGAGCCGCTGACGGCGGCCGGGCCTGCGGCGCCGCTCCGGTCACCGGGCGCGATGATGCCGCAGTTGCCGCGCTGGACGTCGCCGCGGCCGCCGGCGCTATCGTTACCGCGGTCGCCGGCGCCGGCTTGTTGGGTGTCGCCTGTGCCTCGGCGGGCGTTGAGGTTGCGCTGTCTTTCTTCCCGGTGGGGGCCGCAGGCGCGGTCGCGGAGCTATCGCCGGGCGACATGGTGACGATCGTCGCGGTCGGCGCGTCTTGAGCCGCAGCGGTCTTGCTCGGCGGTTCCGCGAGCGCGGTGCCGCCGACGGCAGACATGAGGAGCGCGATGGCGGACGAGACGACAAACCGATCGAGGCGAACGCCGGGCATGCAGTTTCTCCTGTGGAATCCCGCAATTCTACGACCAGACGCGGCCGCAAGCTGTCGCGGCTGGAGGATGGTCGTCTCACTCATCTCTTTGAGCTGGTCTTTGAGATGGACCAAGTTCCGATTCTGCGCTTACTCTATGTTAACCGCCCCAACTTGTCGCGATTGGGGCGGCCGGGGGCGTTCAATTTCATGCAATTTTCCGGGGTTGTCGCTCTGCGGCCACGGCCCCCGCCTTGTGCATTTCACGGCCGCCATGATTGAGACCGAGTGCGTCGAGTTTGCGGTAGAGCGTCGAGCGTCCGATATGGAGCCGGCGCGCGACTTCCGACATCTGGCCGCGATAGTAGGTAATCGCATACCGGATCAGCTCCGCTTCGAGCTCTTCGAGCGGACGCAGGTCACCGTCGGCTCCGAGCAACGGCAACATGTCGGCCGCTGCCGCGGCAGTCGGCGTCGTAGCCGGAAGGGACGGCGGAAGGGACGGGGACACTGCGGCGGCGTCGAAGCGGCCCGCGGATGGCTCGGCACACACGGGCATGCCGACGGTCGCCTCGTCAACGGCGGGCTCGGCGAATGATCGTTCGTCCGGCTGCGCTGATTGGTCCGGCAGCGCCTCCTCGACCGGCGGCGAAGCCAGCGCCGTGATTTGCGGGAATTCGGCAATGCCGAGATTGTCGCCTTCGGCGAGCACCACGGCGCGAAAGACGGCGTTCTCGAGTTGTCGAATATTGCCGGGCCAACGGTAGGCGGTCAGCAGGCGCAGCGCTTCCGGTGTCACGAGACGAATGCGTCTACCCTCCTCGGCGGCAAAGCGCGCCACAAAATGCCGCGTCAATGCAGGGATGTCCGCAAGACGCGCCCGCAGCGGCGGCACGGTGATCGGAAACACATGCAACCGGTAGAACAAATCCTCGCGGAAGCGGCCCTGCCTCACGTCGGCGATGAGGTCGCGGTTGGTGGCGGAAACAAGCCGCACGTCCACTTTCACCGGCTTGCGCGCGCCGACCGGCTCGACTTCGCCTTCCTGGATGGCGCGCAGCAGTTTCACCTGTGCCGCCCCCGGCAGCTCGCCGACCTCGTCGAGAAACAGGGTGCCGCCCGATGCCTCGACGAACTTGCCGACATGGCGCTCGGTCGCGCCGGTGAAGGAACCCTTTTCGTGGCCGAACAGGATCGACTCGATGAGGTTTTCCGGCATGGCGCCGCAATTCACCGCCACGAAAGGCTTCGTTCGGCGCTCGCCGGAACCGTGGATCGCGCGCGCAATCATTTCCTTGCCGACGCCGGATTCGCCGGCGATGAGCACCGGAATGTTGGAGGCGGCCGCCTTCTCCGCCATCCGCAGCACGGCGTGCATGGCCGGGCTTTTGGTGATGATGTCGGCAAAGCCGAGCGTGCCGGAGCGGGCGTGCCTGATGCGCTTGATCTCGCCTTCGAGCGCGCTGGTGTTGAGCGCGTTGCGCAGGCTGACCTGCAGCCGCTCGGCCCCGACCGGCTTGACGACGAAATCGACCGCGCCCGCGCGCATGGCGGAGACGACATTGTCGATGCCGCCGTGCGCGGTCTGCACGATCACCGGCACGGTCACGGCGTTCTGCCGCAGCCGCGCCAGAACCCCGAGACCGTCGAGATCGGGCATGACCAGATCGAGAATGACGCAGTCGATCGCGGCACCGTCGGGCCCCGTGAGCAGCGCCGCGGCGGCCTCGCCGCCTTCGGCTGTCACCGCCTCATGGCCGAATTTCTGCACCATGGCTTCGATGAGCCGGCGCTGCACCGGATCGTCGTCGACGATGAGGATGGTCATCATATCCCCTGGCTGCGGCAGCCTGTGTGCCGTTTCGGGGCAACTCTCGCCGAGCACGGCTTAAAGCGGTGTTAAACCCGTCCTCCCGTACGTGGCTCCCGAACGTGATTGGGCCAACGAGCGGTCATCCGTGCTTGGATGTCGCGGCAGCCTGACTATGATATACACACCGTATAACGGAGGAGTGCCATGAACGGGCGGCCGCAGGCGACCGAAGCTGAAGGCTACGTACTGCAGATCAAGAAAATTGGGAATTCGACCGGACTCATCCTGCCAAAAGAGCTTTTGGCGCGGCTCAAACTTGCCGCGGGCGACAAACTCCGCGTCGTTGAGCAGACCGAACGCGGCATCAAGCTCACCCCCTACGATCCCAGGCACGCCAGGGCGATGGAGATCGCGCGACGGTCGTTTCGCCGATATGCCGACGCCTACAAGGCGCTGGCGAAATGAAGGAGCCGGAATGGCTCGAGATCGGCATCGTCCTTGATTTCCACGCCGAACAGCTCGCACTTTTCGGCGGCGCCGGCGGCGTCCGCGATCTTGGCCTGCTCGAATCCGCGTTGGCAAGGCCGATCAACAAATTCGTCCGTGGCGAAACCGACTTCGCCGCACTCGCCGCGGCATATGGATTTGGCATTGCTCGCAACCATCCCTTTGTTGACGGCAACAAGTGAACGGCGCTGACATCGATGTTCGTGTTTCTCGGACTCAATGGCCTTGATCTCGACGCTCCACAAGAGGCCGTTGCCACGATTGTTCTTGGCGTCGCCGCGAAGGAGATCACCGAGGACTCGCTGGTGCGTTGGATTGCTGATCACATCAAGCCCCTTCACGCGCCTGCGGTTGCGCCCTGACATGCTTATGTTCGCATCAGCCTAGGCAGCACGATCCATGCAACAGCCCTCTGACCGCGAAAAAAACCGCTTCTCCGCCCGGGCGGCGCGCTATGCGCGCGTGTCCGCCAATGTCGGCGGCGTCGCGGCGCGCTATGCCGGCAGGCGGTTTCTCGGCGGCGAGCCCGACCGCATGGGCGAGGCGACAGCGCTCGCCTCAGCGCTCGGCAATCTCAAAGGCCCGCTGATGAAGGTCGCCCAGTTGATGGCGACCGTGCCCGACCTGTTGCCGCCGGAATACGCGACCGAGCTGGCGAAGCTGCAGAGCGAAGCGCCGCCCATGGGCTGGGCCTTCGTCAAGCGCCGCATGACCGCCGAGCTCGGCCCCGACTGGCAGAGCAAGTTCCAAAGCTTCGAGCATCGTCCCGCGGCGGCCGCGTCGCTCGGGCAGGTGCATCGCGCCCGCGCGCTTGACGGAGAGCCGCTGGCCTGCAAGCTGCAATATCCCGACATGCAGTCGGCGGTCGAAGCCGACCTGCAGCAACTGCAATGGCTGCTCGCCATCCGACGCCGCTTCGATTCGGCGATCGATACCAGCGAGATCGGCAAGGAAATCGGCGCCCGCGTGCGCGAGGAACTCGATTACCGGCGCGAGGCCAAGCACGTTAAGCTCTACCGCACGATGCTTGACGGCGTCGATTGCGTGCGCGTGCCGTGCACCTGGCCGGAACTTTCCACCGGCCGCCTGCTCACCCTCGACTGGCTTGAAGGCAGCCGCATGCTGGCGCACAAGAACGATCCGTTAACCGCGCGCAACCGGCTCGCCACTGCGATGTTCACCGCCTGGTGGTTTCCCTTCAGCCGCTTCGGCGTCATCCACGGCGATCCGCATCTTGGTAATTACACGGTGTTCAAGCGCGACGGCGAGCCCGCCGGCATCAACCTTCTCGACTACGGCTGCATCCGGATTTTTGCGCCGAAATTCGTCCGCGGCGTCGTCGATCTCTATCACGGACTTCTCCACGGCGACGACACGCTCATCGTCAGCGCCTACGAGACCTGGGGTTTCCGCCGCCTGTCGCGCGATCTCATCGACACGCTCAACATCTGGGCCCGCTTCATCTACGCCCCGCTCCTTGACGACCGCGTGCGCACCATCGCCGACGGGGTCGCGCCCGGCGAATACGGCCGCCGCGAAGCCTTCCGCGTGCATCGGGCGCTCAAGCAGAAGGGTCCGGTCACGGTGCCGCGCGAATTCGTGTTCATGGACCGCGCCGCGATCGGACTCGGCGCGGTGTTTCTTCACCTGCGCGCGGAGCTCAATTTCTATCGCCTGTTCAACGCGGCAATCGAGAATTTCTCGATGGAGCGTGTCGGCAAGCGCCAGGCGGCGGCGCTCGCGGTCGCGGGGCTGTAGCGCTGAAGGGAACGCCGCCCGTTCGCGCGCCGCCCGGATGCGCTGGTTGCTGGCGGCCGGATCGTCGTCGACCTCGCGCTTGAGCTTCTCCACCACCTCGTATGCTTCGGCCAGATGCTTCTCCAGCGTCGCCTGGCGTCGGAACGAGGCTGCCCCCGCGTTCGCCCGCACCCGCACCCCGTCCTGCGTCAGCGTCGAAAGATCGATGACCCCCGCCTGCGCCAAGGCCGCCACGTTCTCCGCCAGCAGCCGATCCAGCAGTTCGACGTGGCCGACCCGAAAGTCCGCCAAGGTGTGATAATTGACCGAGACGCCGCCA
>JAKAPE010000014.1 GCA_021811945.1 Pseudomonadota bacterium
GTCCGCTCGTTCTTTCAGGCCCCCGAGACCAAATACGCGGCATGACCCCTGAAGATACTTTCGGCCTGCCTAGTATGACGGTGGCGATGTTGGAGAACCATGACAGCCAATCTTGCGCGATCACTTGCTAGTCCGATCCACCAATTCCTCTAGTGACCATACCCGATCCGTCACATGGGCCGCCATCGCTGGCGTAACGCGCAAGGTCTTATGCAATCGGACCAGATTGTAGTGCGCAAAATGCAGGGCAACTGCCGCCTGCAAATTTTCAAACTTCTTGCTGAACGCGTTGGTTAGCCTGGTAAATCGGCGCATGCTCATTCGCATCGTGAGGTTTTGCCTCTCGACATGGCTGGTCGAAATGTGGGCTTGGTCAGGGCGTCCCGCGATCACTGTGCGCTCCACACCTGTCACGTGCGGAGGGGCATAACGGCCCGGCCCGATCGGCTCAGCATCGTAAAATTTAACGATCTGCCCGTAGTCCACATCGGCACCGAAAGCCCGCTCTACCGCGTCCACATAGGACCGGAGCGAGTCCGACGAAATCTGTACGCGATTGCTCAACCGCTCGGAAAGATCGGTCATGAATGCCACCGCATTCTCGCCCGTGCGCTTGCCGACGCGATAGGCCGGGACCAGCTTGGTTTCCGAATCAATCGCCACAAACGTCCACTGGTCGCCGATCTTGGTTCGGTCAGTGAAGCGGGGGATATGAGCCTGCTTCATGCGGCAAAACGTCCAGATTTCATCGCACTGAATGCGCCGGCAATCGAGGTTACGCATCTGGTCATTGGCGAGCGCAGCGCAGCCAGTTCCGACCTCGACCATAAGGCGCATGATCGTATCCCGGTGGGTATCGGTCATCCGCTCCGTTGAGCGGATCGAATTGCCCTCGACCAAGCAGTTGATGATTTGGGTTCGACGGCTCAGCGGCAGACGGTTCATTTCATCCCCCGTGCTTGATAGACTGCATAATAGTGCTTGATAATTTAATCGTCAAGCATTATTATGACAATCGAATCAAGCACAGAGGACCGCTATGGTTAAGGACAAGAGACCAGATCGGGTCGCCGCAGGAAAGGCTCGAGCTCACGCACTTACGCCCAAACGGCGCGCAGAAATTGCAAGAACGGCAGCCGAAACCCGGTGGGCAGGCAATCTTCCGATCGCGCGCTATGAGGGGCAATTTCCTTTGGGTGGAACCCCTATAGCCTGCGCAGTCCTCCAAAACGGAACCCGCATCATCACGCAATCAACTTTCATGCTTGCGTTGGGGCGCTCACGAACGCCAAAGGCCGGAACGGGCGTGCTTTCGACTGTCGACGAACTGCCCTTCTTTTTGCAGGCGGAAGTCTTAAAGCCTTTTATCTCCAGCGACTTAGTACAGTCGACAACACCGATCTTTTATCGCACTAAGTCGGGGGGGAGGGCAGTCGGATACGACGCTCGACTTTTGCCGCTGGTCGCGGAGGTCTACTTACGCTTTCGGGATCAGCAGCTAAAGGACAATGGAGAAATCCCGACACGCTACGGACGAATGATTGCCGCA
This sequence comes from Pseudomonadota bacterium, assembly GCA_021811945.1. Lineage (GTDB taxonomy): Bacteria > Pseudomonadota > Alphaproteobacteria > Rhizobiales > Xanthobacteraceae > BOG-931. The sequence goes on from JAKAPE010000014.1 coordinate 1,550, forward strand.
GCCGATATCCTTATTCGGTCATTGGCGAATGTCGGGATTATCGCTCTTGTCGATGAAGCAACCGGCTTTCAACGTGATCGAGCAACGGACGCGCTGGCAACCATTCTCGAAGCGTTCATTGCCAAAGAATTGCGTCCTTGGGTAAGGACATTTCCGCAAGAATTTTACGAGCAGTTATTTCGGCTTCGTGGATTAGAATTTCCTAAAGACACCGTGAAGCGACCTCAGTACTTTGGCCATCTAACAAACGACATTGTTTATCGTCGCCTCGCTCCGTATGTGCTAAATGAATTACGGAAGGCGACACCACGACGCCCTGATGGCCGCCTCAAGGACGCCCTTTTCCAACGACTAACGGATGACATAGGACACCCAAAGCTCAGAGAATTGCTAGTTTCTGAAATCACGATCATGAAGCTGAGCGACGCTTACGGTGATTTCATTGAAAAGCTAGACCGTGTCCACCCCCGTTATGATGAGACATTGCCCCTGCCTCTCTCAATGCCAATTGTAGAAGACGATTCGGGTAAGGGGCTTTGAAAGATTGGGCCACAGAGGTTGCGGCCTCTGTGGCTACTCACTCCAACCCGGCCTGCCAAGGCTGCCCGAGGGGAGGTGGTGCGAAGTGCGGAAAGACCGCGCGCCTAAATCGTGTATCATAGATACTATGGATGTTGAAGCTTCCGAGCTTAAGGGCGCCGTCGAGCACATGCATCGTTGCAAGGCGCACCTAGCCCAGTCTGTGCCCGTCAGGGAGCGGCACGGCGATGCGACCGTATGGAAAGGGGTCGTTCACGTATTCGACCTCACCGGCCATCCCAAGGCCACTAGGGCCTATGCCTGGTCATCACCGATTGAGGGGAGTGACAAGCGACGGTTCTTTGCAGTGCTGCATCTGCCCCCGGTTACGTCGCCAGCAGAGGCTGTGCGGGCGGCTATCGTGGCAGAACAAAAGGCTGCCAGATGAAGTGGCTGACAATTGCCGCCCTGAGCGTAGCCCTTTTGGGTTGCCGTGCTGATCTGGAGCAACAAGCCGCAAAGTGTGAACTGGACGCTCGAAAGACCTATCCGGCGGCTCAAGATATTTACAGTTACGCCCCCTCAAACAGACTCATTGAGGTATGCATGAAAGCGGCTGGCTACGATTTCAACTACTCGTATGTAAAGTGCGCCCTGCCCGATAATGTCGTGTCAGCCGACTGCTACGTTCCGCGCGACGATTGGGACCGCTTAGGCCAAAAAATCGAAAACTGGCTTAGAAAGCTCAGAAATTCAAATTAGGACACTACCAATTGATCTGGTAATTTTGTGGTACATATCAAGAACATAATTCCGCGATGGCAAGCGCATCAACGCCATGGGTCACCTAAGCTTCGTGATGTCGTCGTCTTTCACCAAGCAGTCCTCCTATATCGGGGTCCCGGTCGACCGGCCGTACAAGTCGGACCAGTATCGGTATTGAGGTTGCGTCATGCCGGACGGCGAAGTCCGGGCTGCGGCGGCGGTGCGTCGGCCGCGGAAATCGTCGTCATGCGGACGGCACGACCCGCAGCGTCGCCGCCGGTCGCGTTGAGTTGCGGGTCGTCCGCCTCGGTTGCGGCCACGATATAGATCGGCCGGCGTCGCGTTTCGCGCAGGATGCGGCCGACATACTCGCCGATGATGCCAAGCACCAGAAATTGGCCGGCGCCGAGAATGGCGATGACGGCCATTATCGACGACCACCCGGCGACGGTATGGTGAATCCACAAGAAACTGACGATCGAATAGACGACGAGAAGCACGCCGATCCCGGCGAAGGACAGCGCGAGATAAATCGCGAGCCGCAACGGCCGCACGCTGTGCGCTACGATGCCGGTCACGGCGAAGTCCACCATGCGTCGCAGGGTGTACTTCGAGTCACCCGCTTGCCGCATTCCCTGCACATAAGGCACCGCGGCGATCGGAAATCCGATCCAGCGCACCAAGCCACGCAAGAATACATCCTGATCGTCCAGCGCATTGATGACGTCGACCACGACACGGTCAAGCAGCATGAAGTCGGCGCTGCCGGGCTCGATCCTGATGTCGCCGAGCGTATTGAGGACACGATAGAACAGTCGAGAGGTCCAGCTCTTGACGGCAGACACTGTTGCGCCTTTATCCGCGCGTCGCGTCACGACGATCTTGGCGCCGTTCTGCCAAGCCGAGACAAGCAACGGCACCGTTTCCGGCGGATGTTCGAAGTCGCAGTCCATGACGATAACCGCGGAGCCGCGGGCGTGCCGCAGGCCGGCGCGCAAGGCGGCCTGGTGGCCGAAATTGCGTGTAAAGGAGACAAAACGAACCGCCGGATCCCGCGCGGCAAGCGATCGGATTGCGGCCAGCGTGTCGTCGTCGGAGCCGTCGTCCACGAACACGAGCTCAAAGCTTCCGAATGACTTGCAAATCCCCGCTAACCGAGCCGCGATGCTCGCCACGTTGAGCGCCTCGTTATGCGCCGGCAGAACGAACGACAGCGTAGGTTTGTCCATGGAACCCGCACGAAGCACAATTTGACCTTCGGCTCCACGCCGCCCAAAGCACCTCGACGGCCGCAAATCTTAGGGGGTGCGGCGGATAATTCAAGGTTTGGGGTGCGGCTACGAGAATTGAGGCAATTTTCGTCGCCAGCGCGGGCGCGGCATGCGCGGTGCTATTGCCGAGGCGGAGCCATGATGAAAACGACTTTCGCCAACGTGCCCGATAAGCCGAAGAACGATACTGCGAGCGTCTTTCTGATGCGCACGACGCCGGCACGACCTGCCGAAAACCGCTTGGCCGCATCGAGACATCCGTGCTCGTGGGCAAAGCACAGGGCCGCCCAACCTTCGCGCGCCCAGCGATCCCTCGTGATCCAGGGCCTGCTTGACGTGGCAAAGTCGGGCGCGCTGTCGGGATGGTCTGGACTATAGACACTCGCGGCCTGCGCCAAGGCGGGATCTCCGGAAACGATCCGCAGCGGCCGCCGCATGATCATCCGCCAGGACCGCGTCAGCTCTTCGCTCGCGATGCGATAGTAGGCGCGACCATGGCCGGACTCCTGCAAGTAGTTTTTCCATGCGACCGCCGGTGCTGCAGCGAGAATCACTGCGGTCAGCGCCATCAGGCCGAGCGCGACGCGCACCGCCGCCACGCGGGTCAGCGTGATCTCGGGCGCACCCAGCAGTACGATCGGCAGCAGAAACCACGCCGACATCGTCCATAGCGAGGTCAATTTGACGCCGATGATCGGCGCCGTCAGCATCGGCAGCAGCAGCGGCGCCGCAAGCAGTACGACCAGCATGCGCCGGTCCGGATCGTCGGGCCAGAGCGCCGCTGCAAGCTGACGGCGGTTCGGCCGTACGGCCGCGAGATATGCGGCGAAGGGGACCAACACGTAACCGAGGGCGCCAGCCGCATATTCTAAGGCTGCGCCCGTTGCGCCCCAGACCGACGTGCCGCCGTGAGCGGCAAGCGCGTATCTGAAAGGCTCGGGTCCCATGGTCGCCAGCCAATAAAGATGTGGGCTGAGCACTGCCAAGCCACAGAGAGACGAGACCCAGGGCGAGGCCGAGCGCAAGTAATCCCACCGGCGCGGATGCCAGAGCGCGGCGACGGCGAAACCGGCGACCAGATATATGGAGTAGTACTTGCCGAGCATCGCCAGCGCGGCCATGACTCCGGCAACCGCCGACCAGGCCAGCCCGCGCGACCGGAAAGCGCGCAAAAAGCAGTAAGTGGCGATCGGCCAAGTCGACAGCAGAACCGCATTGTTGTTGAAGCGTTGGCCATGAAACTGATAAAATGGTGTCAATAGGAGCAGCAGCAGGACCAGTAGGCGCTTGTCGCCTTTGATGTAGCGGCGCGCGATAAGATAGACCGCAAAGAGCGCGACGGCCGCGTTGACCATCGCCAGCAGGTAAAATGACCATTCCCTGACCGGAAACACTTTGAACCACGTCCAGGCCACGAGCGCGGTAAGTGGCGGATGCTTTTGATAGCCGGCCGACGGGTGCTGGCTCCACACGAACACTTCGGCGAGATCATCGTCTAGGCCGACGGCCGAATAGACGATGAGCTGGAACGAGGTCCAGACAGCCACGAACAGCGCCAGAAAGATCCACACGGCGCGGCCGCCGCTTTCATGATCGTACCACGCGGCCACCGCCGCACCGAACGGAAGCCTGCGGCTCGGCAAATATCCAACGCTCATCGATTGACCAGAAGCTTCCTTTCCGCCGCCGCGTCGAGCGTCCGCCCGGGTCCGGGGACGGACTTATGCACGGCCCGTCCGTCTCTGTCCACGCGAGTGACGGGAGATAATCTTGGGTACTTCGCGAACCGATCTGGAAGCGGGCGCGGCCGCTGCCGTCATCGGAACTTGCCGCTCGGAAAGGCGAGTGTTATCTGCGCCGCATGAGCGCAGCCGCCATCGAAAACATCCGCAATTTCGCGATTATCGCCCATATCGACCACGGCAAATCGACGCTTGCCGATCGGCTGATCCAGGCGACCGGCGCGCTGTCCGAGCGCGAGATGGTCGAGCAGGTGCTCGATTCCATGGATATCGAGCGCGAGCGCGGCATCACCATCAAGGCACAGACGGTGCGGCTCAATTACCGCGCGCGCGACGGCGAGGACTACGTGCTCAACCTGATCGACACGCCCGGCCACGTCGATTTCGCCTACGAGGTCAACCGTTCGCTGGCCGCCTGCGAAGGCTCGCTGCTCGTCGTCGATGCGAGCCAAGGGGTCGAGGCGCAGACGCTCGCCAACGTCTATCAGGCGCTCGACAACAATCACGAGATCGTGCCGGTGCTCAACAAGGTCGATCTGCCCGCGGCCGAACCTGAAAAGGTGAGAGAGCAGATCGAGGACGTGATCGGGCTCGACGCCTCCGACGCCATCCTCATCTCGGCAAAGACCGGGCTTAACGTGCCGGAGGTCTTGGAAGCGATCGTGCACCGCCTGCCGCCGCCCAAGGGCGATCGCGGCGCGCCGCTCAAGGCGCTCCTGGTCGATAGCTGGTACGACAGCTATCTCGGCGTCGTCGTTCTTTTTCGCGTGGTCGACGGCGTGCTCAAGAAAGGCCAGCGCATCCGCATGATGGGCACCGGCGCCGCCTGCGAGGTCGATCGCGTCGGGGTGTTCACGCCAAAGCGCGTCGAGCTTGCCGAACTCGGACCCGGCGAGATCGGCTTCTTGACGGCCTCGATCAAAGAGGTGGCCGACACTCGCGTCGGCGACACCATCACCGACGATCGCAACCCGGTTAAGGCGCCGCTGCCGGGCTTCCGGCCGGCCGTCCCGGTGGTGTTCTGCGGCCTGTTTCCGGTCGACGCCGCCGACTTCGAGGCCTTGCGCGCGGCGATAGCAAGACTGCGCCTCAACGACGCCAGCTTCTCCTACGAGATGGAAACCTCGGCCGCGCTCGGTTTCGGCTTCCGCTGCGGCTTCCTCGGGCTCCTGCACCTCGAAATCATCCAGGAACGGCTTGAGCGCGAATTCAACCTCAATTTGATCGCGACCGCGCCTTCGGTCATCTACAAGATCAAGCTGACGAACGGCAAAGAGATCGAGATCCACAATCCCGTCGACATGCCGGACCCGGTGAAGATCAAAGAGATCGAGGAACCGTGGATTCGCGCCACGATCCTCACGCCGGACGACTATCTGGGCAGCGTGCTCAAGCTGTGCCAGGACCGCCGCGGTATCCAGACCGAGCTTACCTATGTCGGCAGCCGCGCACTGGTGAAATACGAGCTGCCGCTGAACGAAGTGGTGTTCGACTTCTACGATCGGCTGAAATCGGTGTCGAAGGGTTACGCCTCGTTCGACTATCAGCTCACCGATTACAAGCCAGCCGATCTGGTCAAGATGCAGATTCTGGTCAACGGCGAGCCGGTCGATGCGCTGGCGATGCTGGTGCACCGCACCCGCGCCGAAAGCCGCGGCCGCGCCATGGTGGAAAAGCTGAAAGAGCTGATTCCGCCGCACATGTTCCAGGTGCCGATCCAGGCCGCCATCGGAGCCAAGATCATCGCCCGCGAAACCGTGCGCGCCTTCCGCAAGGATGTGACGGCCAAATGCTACGGCGGCGACGTGACGCGCAAGCGCAAGCTCCTGGAAAAGCAGAAGGAGGGCAAGAAGCGCATGCGCCAGTTCGGCAAGGTCGAGATTCCGCAGGAGGCTTTTATCGCCGCGCTGAAGGTGGATGTGTGAGGGCTCGACAGAGACGACAATGGTTGCAACAAGATAATATGCCCGATCGTAAGCCCCTCCGATTCACAAGGCACGCGCAAGATGTTATCGTGGAACGTGGGCTGGATCAGAGCTGGATCGAGAGGACCATAAGGGAGCCAGAATGGGCTCGTCCTGATCCGCGACGGCCGGTTGTGGAGCGCAGGTTTCGTGCGATCTCTGAGTTTGGCGGCCGCATGCTCCGCGTGGCCTGTGTTGAAACAGCGGACGAGATTCGTGTTCTAACCATATTTTTCGACCGGGATGCGCGGAGGCCGTCATGACGCCCACGATCAAATACCGCCCAGAGGACAACGCCGCCTATATCCGTTTGTCGCCGGAAAAGATCCTGGAGAGTGCTGAAGTCGCCCCCGATGTCGTATTTGATTACGACGCGGAAGGCCGCATCGTCGGTATCGAATTGCTCGATGCCAGGGCGCAACTTTCCCCGGAGCTTCTTATAGAAGCGGCGTAACGTTGTACCCCGGCTTTCGCTGCGCTCGCCGGGGTACAGCTTGCTATGCTTATCATGCTTGCGTAACATGTTACGACATGTTAAAGTATGACCCATGCCTGGGAAGCCGAAGACGAAGCGTCCGAAGACCGCGCAAGAGCGCATGAGCGCGCGGCGAAAGCGATTGCGCGCCCAAGGATTGCGGCCCGTTCAGTATTGGGTGCCGGATCTGCGCGACCCGCGCGTGCGCGCTGATCTGCGCCGGCAAGCGAGATTGCTCGCTCAGCATTCCGAGAACGCGGAGATCGACGCGTGGATTGAGGCTAACTACGATTGGAGAGAATGGAAGTAAAACGCGGCCGTGTGCTCATTGCCGTTCACGGGGACTTTGGCCGTCCACGCCCAGTCGTTGTCGTGCAGGCGGACGAATTGAACGACATGACAACGACGCTTCTAGCCTGTCCGCTAACGTCTGAGGTGACCGAGAACTTGCCCGTGCGGCCGATCCTCGAACCGAGCGCGGAAAATGGTCTTCGCGTCCGCTCACAGATCATGACTGATAAGATGCTGGCATTGCCCCGCCAGCACCTTCGTACCGTCATTGGCAGCATCGACTCGGAGACGATTGGCCGATTGAATACCGCGCTACTGCTGGTGCTTGGCCTAGCGCGGTAGCAACACCGAGAACCAGAAACACATGCGCCAGCTCGGCAAGCTCGACCTCCCGCAGGAGACGTTTATCGCCGGACGCGAGTAAGGTGCTGGCGCCGGGGGATTGGCAAAATGCCCGGCGTCCGGGCGCGGAAAGCGCCAACGCCGCAGAGTGAAGCGACCCATAGCGCAAGATCGAATGCCAGAGCGAAAGCAAAGCACGTGGCCCGTATGGAGCGAAGCGGAATGCGGGGAAAATATCGCTACGCCCACCTCAGTTCCCGCTCGGCGAGCGGATAGGCGGCCTCGACGACATAGGGGCCGCCACCGACCGAAGCGCGCGAGGAGAACAGCACGAAACGCGAGACCTGGAACGAAGCGGAGCGGTAATGCGCGCGCGCCGTCAGATATTCAGCGACCTGTCGGCTCGATGACTCGCGCAATCGCGCCAGCGTGACATGCGGGGTGAATTTGCGTCCTTCGGGATCGAGTCCGAGCCGCTGCAACAGCCGCGCCTGCTCGGCCTGCAAGTCCATGAGCGCGGCGACCGGCCGTACCGCGGCAACCACTGCGCGGGGCTTTCTGCCGCCGAAGGATGACAAGCAGTCGAGCCGCAGCTCGAACGGCGCGCGCTGCACGCGGGAGAGCAAGCCGGCAATATCGCGTGCTGTGCCGCCGTCGATGTTGCCGATGAACCGCAGCGTAAGGTGATAGTTCTCGGGGTCGATCCAGCGCGCACCCGGCAAACCGCCGCGCATCATGGCGAGCGACTCGGCGATGCGCGGAGGGATTTCAAGACCGGTGAACAGACGGGGCATGATAACCTGCGGCTCGTCGGGACTTCAAAACACGCCGCACCAAGCGATTCGCAGCAGCCGCAGCATGGGGGTATCCGGGCCGGCGCGCAACCCTCACGATGGCGGTTCGCCGCGGACACGGGCGATCAAGTCCTCCAGCTTTGGCAAAATGCGCGCGACGATCACGCCAACGCCCGCCGCGGTGGGGTGCATGCCGTCGTGCTGGGTGAGGCGGTGGTTGGCGGCCACATCGTCAAGGAAGAAAGGATAGAGCGGCACGCCGTATTTGGCGGCGAGCTCCGGGTAGATGCGCGCGAATGCCGTGCCGTAATCGGCGCCTAGGTTCGGTGCCGCACGCATGCCGCAAAGGAGTACGGCGATGTGACGTTCTTTCAGCCGGTGCAGGATCGCGTCCAGCGCGTTGCGAGTCACTTTCGGATCGATCCCGCGCAACATGTCGTTGGCGCCAAGCTCGAGAATGACGGCGTCGGTGCCTTTCGGCACTGACCAAGCGAGCCGCGCCAGACCGTCGGCGGCGGTGTCGCCGGAGACGCCGGCATTTTCGATCGTCGCCGCGATTCCTTTGGCTGCCAGCGCCGCCTGCAGGCGAGGGGCAAGACCGTCGCCGTCAGGCAGGCCGTAGCCCGCGGTCAACGAATCGCCGAACGCCACGATCCTGACCGGCGCGCCGGCGACCGTCGACGCAACCGCTGTCGCGGCAAGGAACGCCGCGCTACAAGCCGCCGCCGCAAGCACGGTTTGGCCGCGACTTCGCCGGCACCCATATGAACGCGCACGATTTGGCAACAAGCGGCGCAGGTCGCCAAGAAAGTCGCTTTCGGCTCACTGGCTGCCGATCTCGTCATAACCCGGGTCATGGATTTTCCGTTCTTTTGGCTGGCGGATGAGGCGGCAAGCGCGGCACTCGTCGTGCTCGCCGTCACGGTTGTTCTCGGGCTTGCCGGCACGCTTTCCGCGCTCGGCCACAAGCCCATGCAAATATTGAGGAATCTGTAGCACCGCAGGGCCGCTCGGCGGCGGCATGAATAGTTAGTAATCGGCGCAAATATCGCACGTGGACATCTGGCGCCCATTGGCCTTTCGCATTAGATTCGCCGCGACAGATAGTTCGCGTCCGCTGCGGACGCCAAACCCGGCCGGTGCCGGATAACTCAGGGGTATGTTCCATGTCGGACTTCGACCGGAATTTGGCGGCCGCCAGGACCGGCTATCGCGCGGACCGGGTCGCGATCGACGCGGGCCTGCGCGCCTATATGATCCGCGTCTACAACTACATGGCTGCGGGCGTGGCGCTGACCGGCGTCGTGTCCTGGCTCACCTATCAAGCGGCCGGCGGCGATTCCATTCAAGTCGCCGGCAATCGGATCATCGGTTTGACCGCCTTTGGGCAGGCCATCTTCGGCGGCCCCCTGACGATCATCCTGTTCCTCGGCACGCTCGGCTTGGTGTTCTACATGAGCTTCCGCATCAACCGGCTGCAGCCCTCGACCGCGCTCGGCTTGTTCATGCTCTATTCCGGCCTGTTGGGGCTGATGCTGTCCTCGGTATTTCTCACCTATACCGGCACGTCGATCACGCGCGTGTTCTTCATCTCGGCGGCCTCGTTCGGGGCGCTGAGTCTTTACGGCTACACCACGCAGCGCGATCTCTCGCCGATCGGGTTGTTCCTGGTCATGGGCTTGTTCGGCCTCATCATCGCGATGCTGGTGCAGATGTTTCTGCACAGCCCAGGCCTGAGCTTCCTCATCTCCGTGGTCGGCGTTCTCATCTTCGCCGGCTTGACCGCCTGGGACACCCAGCAGATCAAGGAGATGTATGACGTGCAAGACGATGGCACCGTTGCCGGCCGTAAGGCGGTGATGGGCGCGTTGCGTCTTTATCTCGACTTCATCAACCTGTTCCTGATGCTGCTGCGCCTTATGGGCGACCGGCGCTGACCGGCTAGGCACAGGTTCAAATCAAAGCGCTCCGGGGACGGTGTCCCCGGGGCGCTTTGATTTTCCGGGCGCAGCCGGATTTCGCCTGATCGGCACGCTGCAATCAGTCGGCTTCAAGCGCGACGGCTGGCTCAATGCCGTCGCGATGCAACGCGCGCCCCGCGCCGGCGATTCGATGCCGCCCTGAGCATCAAACTTCGGGGTCTGGCTTTGACGCATGCAGACAGAGCAGCGCCGCGAAGGCGGCTAGGCAGCACGCAACGGAAACGATAATCACGGCAGCCCCCGTGGCGTCGAGCAAGAGGCCGAACAGGAGCGGAGCGCAGGCTTGCGCCGCGCGCGCGGGTGCGCCGAGCAGGCCGGTGCGCTCGCCGTAGCCATGCGGCCCGAACACGGCGAGCGGCACCGTGCCGCGCGCGATGGTCAGCAAGCCGTTGCCGGCGCCATAAAAGATCGCGAACGCTGCCGCTGCCGCCGGCCCGATCAGGACAAAGATCGCAGCGCCAAGCGGGTGCAACAAGGCGGCGATCCGTGCCGCGATCAGCGGATGCGTCCGGCGTAGCAACAAAAGCTCGGCAAGACGCGCCGCCACCTGTGCCGGTCCAACCAGGGCGGCGGCGGCGATCGCCTGAACGGGCGTGGCGCCGGCCCGCTCCAACAGTCCGGGCAAATGCGCCGCCATGGAACCGGTCACAAACCAAGCCGCCGCGAATACGAAGGCAAGCAGAAACATCTCCTTGTAGGGCCTCCAGCCGATCGCCGGCGCCGGCGCGGAGGCGGACAGGTGCGGCCGCGCGGCCGCCGGCAACAGCAAATTAAGCGGCAGACCCAGAACCAAGTTGAGCGTCGCCCAGGCGAGCAAGGTCTCGCGCCAGCCCACCGCATCGTTCAGAAAGGTCGTCAGCGGCCAGCTCACGGTCGAGGCGAAGCCGGCAAACAGCGTGATACCGGTAATCGGGCCGCGCGCCGTACGGCCATAAAGCGCGGTGAGCGCCGCGAACGCAGCATCGTAAAGCCCGAGCGCCATGCCGATGCCGAGCACCGCCCAGGCGGCAAACAGGACCACGGCGCCGTTCGCAACGGCGAGCACCGTGAGGCCGGCCGCCAACACGATGCTCGACAGCGCCAAGACGCCGCGGCCGCCGCGGCGGTCGATGAAGCGCCCCACCGCCGGGCCGGCGAATGCCGCAATCAACAACGCGGCGGAGAAGGCGGCAAAGACCCATGAGGAGGGAACGCCGATGCCGGCGCTGATCGGGTCAGCAAGGATCGCCGGCAGGTAATAGCTCGAAGCCCAAGCCAGCGTCTGCGATGTCCCGACCGCCGCGACCACAACGCGGCGCGACTGGGTTCCTTGTGCATTCCCGCGATCTTCCAAGGCCCTCAGTCTGGTCGACCCTCCGGTTGCCTGCACGGTCGGCCGATACGAATGCGGAGCGTGCACGCCCCCGCACAGCCGAAACGCGACCTACGAAGCCGCATCCGCCTCAGCCAGTAACAACGCGCAGGGAACGGTCGAGCGCGCCGAGCACACGATCCAGTTCCTGGCCGCGGCGCAGGACATGCCCGGTCGCGGAGACCACGCTGAAGCCGCCCGGCTGCCGTGGCAGCCGCGAGTGCTTCTCGATCCGGTAGATGGGGATTTCGCTGGTGCGGCGGAAAACCGAGAACACCGCGCGATCCTTGAGGAAATCGATAGCGTAATCATGCCACTCGCCGTCCGCCACCTTGCGGCCATACAGACCGAGGATGCGGTCAAATTCGCGCCGGCTGAAGGTGACCTTGCTGGCGGGGGCGGGCACGCGAACCTCGCCCCCGCGCCACGCGCTCGGTTCGGTATCGCCGAATACCATGCGGCGCCTCCTGTTCTTCGGGTGTCATCGGAGCTTCATGATCGCGCCGGATGACCGCGTCGGCAAGTGCTTTGGAGGGCTTTGGAGGGCTTTGGAGGGTTTTGGAGGGCTTTGGAGGGCTTTGCGGGACGTCCGGAGTGCCTGATTGCGATGAGGCGGTCGACGCGGCCCGTTCGCGGCGGGCAGGGCTTTCCAACACCTGACTCACGCATTCGTTAGGCAAATCATAATGCGGCCCTATTTCGGCCCAGCACGCGCCAAGCTGGACTGCGAGATAGAGGGCGTTGCCTCAGGGCCCGGTCCGGATTGCGCTCCGGATTCCTCAGCCCCCCAGCCCCCCGGGGTGCGGACGGACCGGGCCAGAGTTTTACCAGTATGGTTCAATCCGACTTGTGCCGGCTCTGGCCGGCTTTTTTTGTTTACGGCCGAGGAAAGAGGCAGAGGCTGGAATAACGGCATCCGTCGTCGGGCTTCCGTCATCTGGCGGAGGTGGTTTGCCTTTGTTCGTCTCCCATTTGTTTCCCGAGCGGAGCAAAGGCTGCGCCGAGGATGATGCCCGGCGCCTCGTCGGTGCCCTCCTGCACGAGGACGACGGCGCCATCGATCCCATCGGTGAGGATTTCGCCGGCCGGAATGCTCCAGGACTCGGCTGCGCCGGTGAAGTCGCCGAGCTTGAGCCGGTGCCGCACGACGTTGTGATAGGTGATCGTGCGCCCGCGATTCTCACCGCGACCGATGGCCACGCGCACGGCGCGCTCCAACGGCCATAACCAGACCTCGCCGTCGAGGCGTCGCTTCTGGCTTCCTCCTACGTTCACCATCAAGTCGCTGTCGCTCACTGAGACCAGCACCGGCAGCGACATGATCGCGGCGTCGCGGCGGTTTGTCTGCGCAATCACGCGCTCGATGGCAGCGCGGTCGCTGCCGAGAACGTGCATGCCGCCGTTGACGACGACTTGCGGTGTATACACTTGGCGATCTTCGCGCATGTGCGCGTAGGCGCGCTGACGCGCCGAATGCGCCGGACGGGCGAGGGTGTCCTTCCAGCCGAGATAATCCCAATAATCGATCGGCAGGCTGACAGCGACCAGCGAGGGATCCGCGGTGAGGTCACCCAACAGCTTGTCGGCGGGTGGGCAGGATGAGCAGCCTTGACTGGTAAACAATTCGAGTAAGGCGCGTCGCCCTCCGGCGCGGGCCAGAGGAGAAGTCGTTATCAGAAGACCTACGGTCAGAAGTGCCGACCCGAGGTGGCGACGCAGCATTCCGATTACCCCGCCTGACCCCCCGCAGTGACGATTGGTAACGCCCACTAATATCGGTCGCGCGGGTCACTCGCCACTCAATTCGCAGTGAGCCTTGGTAGCCCGCGTCGCATTACGTGCCTGCAAATAAGCGACAACTGCCCGCAAGCCGCACGACTGGGAGACTTGTCTGCCGGGCAGCTATGCCGCCAGATGGCGCATTACGTACTGCAATATGCCGCCGTTTCCGTAATACTCGAGCTCATCGAGGGTATCGATGCGGCAGATCACCGGAACACGCCTGAGGCCGCCGTCGGCAGCGACGATCTCGGCCGTGAGCCGCTGGTGCGGCTTGAGAGCCCCGTGCAATCCGTGAATGGTCACCTGCTCGTCGCCCTTTAGTCCAAGCGTCTGCCAGGACGTACCTTCTTCGAACACAAGCGGCGCCACGCCCATGCCGACGAGATTGGAGCGGTGGATGCGCTCGAAGGATTGCGCGATCACGGCGCGGACACCGAGCAGGACCGTGCCCTTGGCCGCCCAGTCGCGCGAGGAACCGGTGCCGTATTCCTTGCCGGCGAACACGACAAGCGGCACGCGCTCGCTCTTATAGCGCATCGCGGCGTCGTAGATCGTCATGCGCTCGCCGGACGGGTAATGCACCGTGTAGCCGCCCTCGACGCCAGGCACCATCTGGTTCTTGAGACGGATATTGGCGAAGGTGCCGCGCATCATCACCTCGTGATTTCCGCGCCGCGTGCCGTATTGGTTGAAGTCCATCGGCTTGACATTGTGATCGACCAGATACTTGCCTGCCGGCGAGTCCACCTTGATCGAGCCGGCCGGCGAGATGTGGTCGGTGGTGATGGAATCGAGGAAGAGGCCGAGGATTCGCGCATCGACGATGTCCGCCGGCGGCTTCGGCCGACGCGGCATGCCGGAGAAATAAGGCGGGTTCTGCACGTAGGTCGATTTCGCATCCCACGGAAAGGTGAGGGCGCCTTGCACGCTGATCTTGCGCCAGTTGACGTCGCCCTTGAAAACGTCGGCATATTTGCGCGCGAACATCTGCTTGGTGATGTTCTTGCGGATGAAGCTGCTGATCTCCCTGCCCGACGGCCAGATGTCGCGCAAATAGACTTTGCGGCCCTTCTGATCGGTGCCAAGCGGCGCCTTGGCGAGATCGGTCTGCATGGTGCCCGCGATCGCGTAAGCGACGACGAGCGGCGGTGAAGCGAGATAGTTGGCGCGCACGTCGGCATTGACGCGGCCCTCGAAATTGCGGTTGCCGGACAGCACCGCCGCGGCGACGAGATCGTTGTCGTTGATGGCCTTTGAGATTTCCGCCGGCAGCGGCCCGGAATTGCCGATGCAGGTGGTGCAGCCGAAGCCGACCAGGTTGAAGCCGAGCTTGTCGAGATCCTTCTGCAAGCCTGATTTGGCGAGATATTCGCCGACGACCTGCGAGCCGGGCGCGAGCGAGGTCTTGACCCACGGCTTGACCGCAAGACCTTTGGCCGCCGCCTTGCGCGCCAACAGCCCCGCCGCAATCATAACGTTCGGGTTGGATGTATTGGTGCACGAGGTGATCGCCGCGATGACCACGTCACCGTGACCGAGGGTGTAAGCGCGTCCCTCGACCGGGACGCGCTTGTCAATCTCGGCCGCCTTGCCGAATTCTTTGTCCATTGCCGTGGCAAAGCTGCTTCTGGCTGTCTTGAGCGGCACGCGGTCCTGGGGCCGCTTCGGACCGGCAAGCGAGGACTCGACCGCGGACAGGTCGAGCTTGAGCACATCGGTGAATACCGGATCCCGCGTCGTTGCGGTGCGGTACATGCCTTGTGCCTTGGCATAGGCGAGAACGAGAGCGACGCGCTCTGCCGGACGCCCGGTGGCGCGCAGGTAGCGGACCGTGTCGTCGTCGACCGGGAAAAAGCCGCATGTCGCGCCATATTCCGGCGACATGTTGCCGAGCGTGGCGCGGTCGGCAATCGACAGATGGGCCAGGCCGGGTCCGAAATATTCGACGAACTTGCCGACGACTCCGCGCTTACGCAGCATCTGCGTGACGGTGAGCACGAGATCGGTTGCGGTGACGCCTTCCTTGAGCTTGCCGCTGAGGCGCACGCCGATGACTTCCGGCAGCAGCATCGAATAGGGCTGCCCGAGCATTGCGGCCTCAGCCTCGATTCCGCCCACGCCCCAACCGAGCACGGAGAGCCCGTTCACCATGGTCGTATGCGAATCGGTGCCGACGAGTGTGTCCGGATAGGCAAGCTCGGCAGCGACGACCTTGTCGCCGAACTTGATGCGATTCTTCGTCGTCCACACGGTGCGGGCGAGGTATTCGAGATTGACCTGATGGCAGATGCCGGTGCCGGGCGGCACCACACGGAAGTTCTCGAACGAGCGCTGCGCCCATTTCAGGAACCGGTAGCGCTCCTGATTTTGCTTATATTCCTCGTCCACGTTCTTCCTGAACGCGGTGTTGTCGCCGAAAAAGTTGACCACCACTGAATGATCGACGACGAGGTCCACCGGCACCAGGGGATTGATTTTTTTCGCGTCGCCGCCCAGCATCTCCATGGCGTCGCGCATTGCCGCCAGATCGACCACCGCGGGGACACCGGTGAAGTCCTGCATCAGGACGCGCGCCGGGCGGAAGGCGAGTTCGCGGTCGGATGTTCGGGTCTTGAGCCATTGCGCCACCGCCTCGATATCCTCCTTGGTCACGGAGCGGCCGTCCTCGTTGCGCAGCAAATTCTCCAACAGCACCTTGAGCGAGAACGGCAGCCGCGAAATTCCCTTCAAGCCGTTCTTTTCCGCCACCGGAAGGCTGTAAAAGGCGTAGATCCTGGAGCCAACCTTGAGCGGCCTTAGGCATTTGAAGCTGTCGAGCGAGACCATGATTATTTTCCCATTAGCCAGCCGCGGCCGGCGCAAATTAGACTTGATTATTGCCGCAACGCGCTCCAACAGGCCGTTGGTGGCGGGTCTGAAGGCTGTCGCCAATGCTGCGTCATCCGCTTGCAGCTTATAGGGTTTTTCCAAATCTTGTGCCACATCGGCGGCGAATACCAAACATGCTGAGATTCCATCGAGAAAGCGGGATTTTCGCCGAAAACCCGCTGTCGACTTTTCCGCCATTCTGTTTAATCCAGGCCTGTCCCTCGCTGATTCGCAAGCGCGCCAGCCCGGCCTGTACGCTGCGCGCAGGATGTCGTTGATGCGGCTCGCTGCCGTCGATCTCGCTTGTCGCCGCGGTGCACGCGACGTGTTCGCCGGGGTGAGCTTTGCCGTCGCGTCCGGCGAGGCTTTGACGATCCGCGGCCGCAACGGGGCGGGAAAATCGTCGCTCTTGCGCCAAGTCGCCGGGCTCGTGCGCATTGCCGGCGGTCAGCTCACGATCGAAGGCGGCGATCCGGAACTGACCATCGGCGAGCAGGCGCATTATCTCGGCCACCAGGATGCGCTGAAATCCTCGCTGTCGGTCGCCGAGAACCTGCGCTTCTGGGCCGGATTCTTCGACGCCGGCTCAACGGACCTCGAGAAGCCGCTGACGGCGGTCGGCCTCGGGGGGCTCGCCGATCTTCCAGCGGCCTATCTTTCGGCCGGACAGCGGCGCCGGCTGTCGATTGCACGGCTTCTTGCGGTCAAGCGCCCGATATGGCTCCTTGACGAGCCGACCAGCACGCTCGATCAGCCGGCGCAGGAACGATTGGCCGAATTCATGCGCAGTCACCTGACCGGCGGCGGACTGATTCTCGTCGCGACGCACGGAGACGTCGGGCTGGACGGCGCGCAGGAACTGCGGCTCGATTCATCTTTCTCCCGCTCGTCGGAGTGCGGGCATGGAGGTGACGGATGAGGTCGGTCGGAACAGCAAACCTTCCAAGTCCTGCCGCCTCCCCACAAGGCGGAGGGTCGGAGGAGAAATGACTCCCCTCGCCGCCATCCTCGTTCGCGATATGCGGCTTTCCGTGCGCGTGGGCGGCGGCGCGCTCATGGGAGTGCTTTTTTTTGTCACCGTCGTCACGCTCATGCCGTT
The DNA here is from genome assembly GCA_021811945.1 of Pseudomonadota bacterium. Lineage (GTDB taxonomy): Bacteria > Pseudomonadota > Alphaproteobacteria > Rhizobiales > Xanthobacteraceae > BOG-931. Next base: position 18,795 of record JAKAPE010000014.1, read on the forward strand.
CGCGCTGGGGCCCGACCTCGTTTTGCTCAAGCGAATCGGTCCCGCGATCCTCTGGCTTGCCGCGCTGCTTGCAAGCCTCCTGGCATTGGACCGGCTGTTTGCGGCTGACCACGACGACGGTTCGCTTGACCTTATTCTCATGGGCCGCATGCCGCTCGAACTCGTAGTTGCGGCCAAGGCGCTCGCCCATTGGCTGACCACCGGCTTGCCGCTGATCGTCGCCGCGCCGCTGATCGGTCTCTTGCTCGACCTCGATGCTCCTGCGGAGGGAGCCTTGGTGCTGACGCTCATCGCCGGCACGCCGGCCCTGACATTCATCGGCCTCGTTGGCGCCGCTATTGCTGTGACATTGCGTCGTGGCGGCCTGTTGCTGGCGGTCATCGTCCTGCCGTTGACGGTGCCGGTCCTGATCTTCGGGGTTGCCGCGGCGAACGCCGCCGTGGGCGGAACGGTGCCTTTCGGCACGCCGTTCACGGTGCTCTGTGCGCTGTCGCTGGCCAGCTCAGCGGTCGGCCCCTTTGCTGCCGCAGCGGCGCTGCGGCAAGAAATGGAATAGCCATTGCGCGGAAAATCATCATGAAATCCGCAATACAAATGGCCTGGCGCGCATGACGACGATCGAGGGAATGCGAGGCTCGCGTGACTCCTATAGAGACTCCGTGGAAAGCTGAATTTTCCTGCCATCGCCCGGCATTGTGTCGGAGCGGCTATTTGGACTAGGAAGCTGCCGATGGCCATTATCAATCTCGCCAATCCATCGCGCTTTTTGGCGTTGGCCACCCGCACGATCCCGTGGCTCGGCGGCCTGACGTTGCTCGTCTTTGCCTTTGCCATCAATCAGGCTATGTCCGCGCCGGACGATTACCAGCAGGGGGCAACCGTAAAGATCATGTTTCTTCACGTGCCGGGGGCTTGGCTCGGCATGCTCGGCTGGCTGGTCATGACGGTTGCCGCGCTCGGCACGCTCGTCTGGCGCCATCCGCTTGCCGACGTCGTCGCGAAGGCGGCGGCTCCGATTGGCGCTGCCTTCACCCTCATGTGCCTCGTCACCGGTTCGCTTTGGGGCCGGCCGATGTGGGGCACTTATTGGGTCTGGGATGCGCGGCTCACCTCAATGCTGGTCCTGTTCCTGCTGTATCTCGGCGTTATCGCAGTGTGGCGCACCGTCGAGGACCCCTCTCGCGCGGCCCGCGCAGCGGCGATCCTCGCCCTGGTCGGCGCCCTCGATCTGCCGATCATCAAGTTCTCGGTCGATTGGTGGAACACACTGCACCAGGGCTCCTCGATCTTCCGCATGGGCGGACCGACGATCGATCCATCGATCCTCATTCCGCTGCTGATCATGGCGCTGGCGTTCACCTTGCTGTTCGCCACATTGCTGCTCGCCGCGACGCGCAACGAAATCCTGCGCCGGCGCGTGCGCGCGATGCGCCTCATGCAAGCCAGCGCCGCGGCCTGACGATGCTGGCGGCAAACCATCTCGGCTACATTGTCGCGGCTTATGTTGCGGCCGTTGTTGTTGTCGGCGCTCTGGTCGGCTGGGTCACGCTCGATTATCGTATACTGCGGCGCACGCTTGCCGATCTCGAGCGGCGCGGCTTTTCCCGCCGCTCGGGGAGCTCCGCCGCCGCACACGCCGGACCGGCGCTGAAGAAGGCAAGGGAAGACGCATGAGCGTTGCAGCGAACGACCGCGCGAACGTGGGCCGACGCCGTATTGTCGTACTGGTGCCGCTCGTCCTTTTCCTCGCGCTCGTGACCCTGCTTCTGATCGGCCTTTATCTGGGCAATCCCTCCCTCATTCCTTCCGCGCTGATTGGCCGTCCGGCACCGCAAACACACCTGCCGCCCGTCGCCGACTTGAACCGCAACGGCAAACCGGTTCCCGGACTTGACCCCGCGAACTTCAAAGGGGCGGTGACGCTCGTGAATGTCTGGGCGTCGTGGTGCGTGCCGTGTCGCGACGAGGTGCCGCTCCTGCTGCGGCTTGCACAGGACCATCGCGTGCGCCTCGTCGGGATCAATTACAAGGACGAGGCGGGTAACGCTCGCCGCTTCCTCGGCCACTACGGCAATCCCTATGCCGCGGTTGGTGCCGATCAGAGCGGCCGCGCCGCGATAGAGTGGGGCGTTTACGGCGTGCCGGAGACCTACGTGGTCGGCCGTGACGCCCGCATCGCCTACAAGCTGGTCGGGCCGATCACGCCCGACAATCTGAGGTCGTCGGTGAGGCCGCAGATCGAAAAGGCGCTCGCGGCGATGCCGTGACTGTCATTGCGCGAGACGGCGAATGACGGCCGCTATTTCTCCGCCACAGGGGCGGTAGCGTATTTCTGCAGCAGGGGATATTGCAGCGCGCCGAACACTATCGTGAGCGGCAGAAAGCCGAACACCTTGAAATCCACCCAGACGTTGGTCGAGGTATTGCGCCAGACGATCTCGTTGAGCACGGCAAGGGCGAAGAAGAAGATCGCCCAGCGCAGCGTCAATTTGCGCCAGCCTTCATCCGTAAGCTGGAACAGCGTGTCGAACAGTACGCCCAGGAACGACTTGCCGAAGACAAGGCCGCCCAGCAGCACGGCGCCGAACAGTGCATAAAGGATCGTCGGCTTGATCTTTATGAAAACATCGTTGTGTAGAACGAGGGTCAGGCCGCCGAACACGAGCACGATAATCGCGGTGACTGCAGGCATGACCGGCAGCGCCCGCGTGAGCACGTAAGAAGCGAGCAGCGCCACGATCACCGCCGCCATGAACGCCGCCGTGGCAACGAATATCCCATAACGGGAATTGGCGACGAAGAACAGAATGAGCGGCCCGAGATCGAACGCGAGCTTGAGGTACGGGTTGAGCGGCGGCTTTGTCGTTGCGGTCATGTTGGGTCGGGTGTGTAGCGCGGACGATTGAGATTGTCATGCGCTCCCGTTTCCCACCCTCCCGGAGCACATGAACCGCGGAGCCCCGCGGCAACCGAATTACTCGACCTCGGCGATGGCGTGGGCGAAATCGCGCGCCGAGAACGGCGCCAGGTCGTCCACGGTCTCGCCGACACCGATGAAATGTACGGGAACCGAAAATCTTGCCGCGACGGCGACGAGGATGCCGCCCCGCGCGGTGCCGTCGAGCTTAGTCATGGCGAGGCCGGTGACCCCGACCGCCTTGCGAAAAATCTCGACTTGGGAGAGCGCATTCTGACCGACGGTAGCGTCGAGGACGAGGAGCACGGCGTGCGGCGCGGAAGCGTCGACCTTCTTCATCACGCGCACCACCTTTTGCAGCTCCTCCATCAATTCGCTGCGGTTTTGCAGGCGGCCGGCAGTATCGACGAGCAGGATATCGACGCCGCGCTCCTTCGCGGCCCGCAACGCATCGAAGACAAGCGCCGCAGCATCGGCGCCGGCCTCGCGCGCGAAAAAGGCGGCGCCGGTGCGCTCCGCCCAGATTTTAAGCTGATCGATGGCCGCCGCGCGAAAGGTGTCGCCGGCCGCGAGCATCACGGTGCGGCCTTCGCCGCGGAATTTTGCCGCCAGCTTGCCGATGGTCGTGGTCTTGCCGGAGCCATTGACGCCGGCAACGAGGATGACGAACGGCTTTTTTGCCGCATCGACGGCCAGCGGCCGGGCGACCGGCGCAAGCACCTTCTCGATCTCATGCGCCACGACCGCTTTGACCTGGTCGGGCGAAATTCCCGCTTCATGCCGTCTTGCACCGAGCGCGGCGGCGATGCCGACCGAGGTGTCGAGGCCGAGATCGGCGCGGATGAGTACGTCCTCAATCTCGGCAATCGTCGCGGCATCGAGTTTTCGTTTGGAGACGAGGTCCGCAATGGCGCCGCCCAGCGCCGAGGACGTCTTCCTCAAGCCGCCGGTCAGGCGCTGCCACCAACCGCCCTTCGCATTGCCGTTCATGTCTCGTCCGTGATAGCGGTTTCGCCGAGGCAGACAACCATGACCCCCGAAGAAATGGTGTCGCGGCTACTCTACCGCGACGCCCTGATGCTGGTGATCGACAAGCCGGCTGGCTTCGCCGTCCATCGCGGTCCCAACGGCGGCGAGAGCCTGGAAGATCATTTCGACGCCCTGCGCTTCGGCCTGCCGCGCGCGCCGGCGCTAGCGCATCGGCTCGATCGCGACACCTCTGGCTGCCTCGTTCTCGGCCGCCATCGTAAGGCGCTTGCCCAGCTCGGGCGGCTGTTCAAGCAGGGGATCATCGTCAAGACCTATTGGGCCGTGGTGGAAGGCGTGCCGGACGCAGACGAGGGCGTGATCGAACTTCCGCTCGGTCGGCTCGACGCGGCGCGAGGTTGGTGGATGAAGCCCGATCCTGACGGCCAGCCTGCGGTAACGAAATGGAACGTGCTGGGCTCCGCCACCCTCGATCCCCGCGAAGCGGGGGAGGAGGGTCGTCATAATAATCGCTCCACCCTTGCCGTCTCCCACAAGGAGGCAGGAAAATTATGTTGGCTCGCGCTCAAGCCGACGACCGGCCGCACGCATCAACTGCGGGTGCATTGCGCCGCAACGGGCTGGCCGGTGCTTGGCGACGCGATTTATGGGACAGCATCAAGAACCGGCGGCCCGATGCTGCATCTCAACGCCCGCGAGATCGTCGTCCCGCTCTACAAGAACCGCGCGCCGATACGCGTCACTGCGCCTGTGCCTGCACACATGCGCGCGGTTTTGGCAAGATGCGGGTGGCAAGGGGGGCAAGGGGGGCAAGGGGACCGCGGGGAAGCAAGCTCGGTCGCGCAAAGCATCGCCGTGGCGTAAGGCGGCGCGGGGCTCTTGTGGCGCGAGGAACCTTCACCCATGGATTGCGCGCTCGCGCCGGAACTCCTCGCAGCCTCGGCCAAAGCCGGCCTCGCGCGTGCCCTCGATGATACAACGTGGAGAATCTTCCGTGCCGATGAGTCCCGGTTATATTCCGTTCCATCCCAATCCCTCGAAGCCGAAATTCAAGCCGCCGGCCGGCGCGGTCGACGCGCATTGCCACGTATTCGGCCCGGAGAGCAAATTTCCCTACGCGCCGGAACGCAAATATACGCCGTGCGATGCGCCGAGAGAGAAGCTGTTCGCGTTGCGCGACTTTCTCGGCTTCGACAAGAACGTGATCGTGCAGGCGTCCTGTCATTCCAAGGACAACCGCGCGATGGTCGATGCGCTCGAGGCGGCAAACGGCCGCGCCAAGGGAGTGGCTTTCCTCGGCGAAGAGGTGACCGACGACGAACTCAAGTGGCTCGACCAGGCAGGCGTGCGCGGCGTGCGTTTCAACTTTCTCAAGCGGCTCGTCGATTTCACCCCGCGCGACGTGCTCGAGCGCATTACCCAGCGCGTCGACAAGCTCGGCTGGCATATCGTGGTCTATTTCGAGATGCCGGACTTGCCCGAGCTCGAGGACTTCCTGACTTCGCTGCCGACCGTTGTGGTGGTCGATCACATGGGCACTCCCGATGTGAAGAAAGGTGTCGACCACCCCGAAAATCAGCGTTTCCACCGGCTCATGGACCGGCGCGAAAATTTCTGGGTGAAGGTCACCTGCCCTGAGCGCATGTCTGTAGCCGGACCGCCCTATGATGATGTTGTGCCGTTCGGGCGCGCGCTGGTCGAACGCTTCGGAGACCGCGTGATCTGGGGCACTGACTGGCCGCATCCGAACATGAAGAAAGAGGCGCCCGACGACGGCGTCTTGGTCGATTACATCCCGAAAATCGCACCGACGGCCGCGCAGCAGCAGGCGCTCCTGGTCTATAATCCGATGCGGCTCTATTGGGCTTGACACGCAGATACGCTAGGCCGAGGCAGGTCAAGGCCGGGCCGTGAGCATCGAGCGCGTCGCGCCTTCGAGCACGATCCGCCGCCAAGCGATTTGCGCGAAGACATGCTGCATGGCCGACGCGACATCCGATCCTCTCTTCTGGCGGGCGGCAAAGGCGCCTTCGCTCGCCGCGTTCGAAGTTCTAGCCGACGACGTCTTTCGCCGGCTGCCGAGGCGATTTCGCGACCTGTGCGCCGACCTCGTCATCCAGATCGACGATTTTCCGAGCCGCGAAGTGCTGCGCAAGATGCGCGCCCGCGGCCCGTTTGACCTGCTCGGGCTGTTCCACGGCGTCAGCCTGCCGTTTCGCTCGGAAAGCGCGCCGGTGCAGATGCCCAACATGATCTGGCTCTACCGCCGGCCGATTATCGACTACTGGGCGGCACATGACGAAACACTGGGCACCATCGTCAAGCACGTGCTGGTGCACGAGATCGGCCATCATTTCGGCCTCTCCGACGCCGACATGGCGGCGATCGAAACCAGCACGGAATAACCGCCGCGCGGCGAAAGGAGGAAGGCGATGGCCCTGAGCGATCTCATCTGGCTCGCGCTTGCGGCCTACGGCGTGCACATGTTCGAAGAATACATGCTCGATTGGCCGGCCTGGGCCCGCGCCGTCAGCGGGCTGCACATCGAATGGGCGGATTTCTACGTCGTCAACGCGCTGGTCCTCGTTCTCGGCATCGTCTGCGCCAACCTCGCCGCAACGGTGCCGCTCTTGGCGCTGGTGTTCCCCGCGCTGCTATTGATCAACACCGTTGTCCATATCGTCGGTGTGATCGCCGCGAGGTGGCGGTTCTTTCCCGGTATTGCCACCGCCCTCGTTCTGTTCATTCCGATCGGGATTGCCTGCTATCTGAAAGCGGGGGCGCTCGGCGTCCTGACCGGCGGGACGCTGTGGGGATCGCTGGCGCTGGCTTTGGTATTGCACGCCACACCAGCGTTGCTGCTCGTCCGTGACAGGCCGATGTTCCGTCCGTAGGTGGAATCATCATGCCATTAGAGGTTATGCCGCTTGCCGGATAAGGCCTGGAAAACGTGGGGTCGCGCTGCGTCGGACGCAGGGTTGACCGCGTCGCCACGACGCGGCATTTAGCGGCTCGGACAGGGTCTGCTCGGCTACGCACAGGCTGGAAAACATGGAAAAGTTCACGGTGCTCGAAGGTATCGCTGCGCCGCTGAGGATGATCAACGTCGACACCGACATGATCATCCCCAAGCAATACCTCAAGACGATCAAGCGTACCGGCCTCGGCAAGGGACTGTTTGCGGAAAAGCGCTACCGCGACGACGGCAGCGAGGATCCCGATTTCGTGCTCAACAAGCCGGCGTACCGCAAGGCGAAGATTCTCGTCGCCGGCGACAATTTCGGCTGCGGCTCCTCGCGCGAGCATGCGCCGTGGGCGCTGAAGGATTTCGGCATTACCTGCGTGATCTCGACCTCGTTCGGCGACATTTTCTACAACAACTGCTTCAAGAACGGCATTTTGCCGGTGCGGGTCTCGCCGGATGACCTGGAAAAGCTGTTCGACGACGCCGAGCGCGGCGCCAACGCTACGCTCACGGTCGATCTCGAAAAACAAGAAATCCGCGGTCCCGACGGCGGCGTGGTGAAATTCGACATCGACCCCCATCGCAAGCACTGCCTCCTTAACGGCTTCGACGACATCGGCCAGACCCTGGTCAAGAGCGACAAGATCAAGCGCTTCGAGGAGGCCGGCAAGGCGGCGCGGCCCTGGCTGTAGCGTGCTGTAGGGCAACTTGGATGGCATCGCTGTCGTCCGCTCGTCTCCGCGTCTCCCGCGCAAGCCGAGCGCCATCCCTGCCAGCGCAGGAATGAGCGGAACTCTTTGGGGCATCGGCAGAGACGTCTGTGAATCCAAGCACTTGGACCCTTTCATCAGTTTCGACGGCCGGCGGCTTTGCCTTGCGTCCTGCGGCATCATCCTTTATCCGAGATATCGGCTGCGGCCGATATCCAATCATGCGAGCATTCAGCGGCCTTTCGAGGACGGTTGCCTCATGGCAAATGTTGTTGTGGTCGGCTCCCAATGGGGGGACGAAGGCAAGGGTAAGATCGTCGATTGGCTTTCAGAACAGGCCGATATCGTCGTCCGCTTCCAGGGCGGCCATAATGCCGGCCACACGCTGGTGATTAATGGCACTACGTATAAGCTCTCGCTGCTGCCTTCCGGCGTAGTGCGGCCGGGGAAGCTCTCGGTGATCGGCAATGGCGTCGTCCTCGACCCGCACGCGCTCATTGCCGAGATTGCCCAACTTGCGAAGCAGAATGTCAGCGTCACTCCCGACAATCTGCGTATTGCAGAGAACTCTGTGCTGATCCTTGCATTGCATCGCGAGCTCGACGCCGCGCGCGAAGCCGCGAGCGCCGAGATGCGCATTGGCACGACGCGGCGCGGCATCGGGCCTGCCTATGAAGACAAGGTCGGGCGCCGGGCGATCCGCCTCATGGACCTGGCCGATGGTGCGACCCTCGACCGCAAGATCGAACGCCTGCTGATGCATCATAATGCGCTGCGCAAGGGTCACGGTCTTGATCCCATCGACGGCGGAGATGTGCGCCGGGAGCTCGAGAACGTCGCGCCGTTGGTGCTGCCCTACATGGACACGGTATGGTTGCTGCTCGAGCAGAAACGCCGCGAAGGCAAACGAATTCTCTTCGAGGGCGCGCAGGGCGCGCTGCTCGACGTGGACCATGGCACCTATCCGTTCGTGACCTCCTCGAATACCGTGGCGGCGCAAGCCTCGACCGGTTCGGGACTTGGACCCGCCGCCATCGGTTATGTGCTCGGCATCTGCAAGGCCTATACGACGCGGGTCGGGGAAGGCCCGTTCCCGACCGAGCTGAAAAACGAGATCGGCCGCACACTGGGCGGGCGCGGCAACGAATTCGGTGTCGTCACCGGACGGCCACGGCGCTGCGGCTGGTTCGACGCGGTGCTCGTGCGCCAGACCGTGCGCACCGGCGGTATCCAGGGTTTAGCGCTGACCAAGCTCGACATTTTGGACGGATTCGACGAAATTAAGGTTTGTGTCGGCTACCATCTGGACGGCCGCGAGATCGATTATCTTCCCGCCGGCGAGCATGCCCAGGCGCGGGTCGAGCCGATCTACGAGACCATCGCGGGCTGGCGGGAAAAAACCGCGCACGCGCGCTCGTGGGCCGAGCTGCCGGCGCAGGCAATCAAATATGTCCGCCGGCTGGAAGAGCTGATCGGCTGTTCCGTTGCCGTCCTGTCGACCAGCCCGGAGCGGGAAGACACCATTTTGATGCAGAATCCGTTCGAGACTTGAAACAACATGAAAAAGATGAAAAGCCAAGAAGCCGGGCGTAAGCTTAATCGATGACCGATTATCAACCGCTCATTGCCCGGGCCGTCGAAGGGCTCGAGAGGAACAGCGGAGAAGCGCGGCGGGCGCTCTACGAACGGGCGCGCACGGCGCTGGTGGCGCAGTTGCGCGCAGTGGAACCGGCGCTGCCCGAATCGGAGATCACCAAACAGCGCTTGGCGCTGGAAGAAGCCATCCGTAAGGTCGAGGCCGAGGCCTCGCGCAAGGCGCGGGCTGAGACGCGCCAGCAATTGCGGCCGGCGCCGCGCGAGCACCGGGAGACTGCGCCGGCGCCACATGCCGCTGAGCCTGCAGCGGTTGAAACGCAGCGGCCGGCGGTGTCGACGGCACGCGAACGGCTGTTGAACGCGCGGGCCCGGTCGCCGACGCAAGAAGGTCTCAAGGGCTTCCGCGATGTCGCGAGCGACGTGCGCGACCTCGGCGGCGCCACCGCGAAGGCGGCGCAAATCGCCCGTCACGCCCGTGACTCCTATGGCGCAGGCGCCATCCCGCACCACACGCCGCACGTCGACGAGTTGCCGGAAACGTCTGCGCATGATGACGTGGCGCCGCAGCCCGAGGCCGACGCATTCGATTCTGTCGGCGATGACGCGCAGCACGACCACCTATCTTTGCACAGCCTCGAACCATCCTACGGGGACGAGGAGCCGGCGGCGCCGCAGGCGCCGCGGCCGCAGCCGCGGGCCACTGCAGAACAGGAGTTCCAGGAGCTGCGCCCGCCGCGCTCCTATCGCGGCCTGATCAAGCTGGCGGTGGCTGCCGTCGTCCTGCTTGGCGCGATGGCGACGCTCTCCTGGCAATGGTCCACCATCGCTGGGCTCTACCACTTCTTTGTCCACCGCGGACCACCGCCGTCCGCCCAAGCCACGCAGGCAGTGCCCGCGCCGCCCAAATTCTCCGGACGAGTTCCGCAGCAGCAAAACGCCGGTGCCGCACCGGGCGCCGGCGCAGCGGGGAGTCAGACGGCGCCGGCGGCGATGGTCGCCCAGCGCGTCGTGCTTTATGAGGAAGACCCCAAGAACCCGCAGGGGAGGCGCTATGTCGGTTCCGTCGTCTGGCGCACGGAGACCGTCTCGCCGGGCCCCGGCCTTGCGCCGGAAATTGCGGTGCGTGCCAATGTGACCATTCCCGAAAAGCACATGACTATGACGTGGTCGCTGCGGCGCAATACTGACAAGGCGCTGCCGGCAAGCCACACCATCGAAATCATGTTCACGCTGCCCTCCGATTTTCCCGGCGGCGGCATCGGCAATGTGCCAGGGATCCTGATGAAGGACTCCGAGCAAGCGCGCGGCACGCCACTTGCCGGGTTGGCCGTCAAGGTGACCAGCGGCTATTTCCTCATCGGACTTTCCGCAGTTAATACTGACATGCAGCGCAACATCGATCTGCTAAAGGACCGCCAGTGGTTCGACATCCCCATCGTCTACAGCAACGGCGGTCGCGCCATTCTGGCGATGGAAAAGGGTCCGCCGGGCGACCGCGCTTTCGCCGAAGCCTTCGCCGCCTGGCAAAAAAAGTAAGCAGACTTTTTCCTTCTTCCGCGGCTATTATTGCGGCTTTAGTGCCGGGGACGATGCGACGATGAGCCCAGCCGACGCGAGGATACGAAAGCCCGAACCGCACGCGTTCGCGGCGTCGGCGTTGCGTACGCTCGAACTGGAACGCGAGGGCTTGGCGGCGCTCGGCACGGCGATGCGCGACGGCCTGGGGGAAGCCTTCGCTGCTGCCGTCGAGGCGATCCGCGCCGCGCGCGGTGGCGGTGGCCGCGTCATCGTCACGGGCATGGGCAAATCGGGCCATGTCGGACGCAAGATCGCGGCGACGCTCGCCTCGACCGGAACACCGGCGTTCTTCGTCCATGCGGCCGAAGCGAGCCACGGCGACCTCGGCATGATCACCTCGGACGACGTGATGCTGGTGTTGTCCTGGTCCGGCGAGACCGAGGAACTCAAGGATCTGATCACTTATTCGCGTCGCTTCCGCATCACGCTCATCGCCGTCACCGTCAAGGCGGAGAGCACGCTGGGCAGGGCTGCCGATATCGTTCTCGCGCTGCCGCAGGCGCGCGAAGCCTGTCCGCACAATCTGGCGCCGACGACAACGTCGCTGATGCAGCTTGCGCTTGGCGACGCGCTGGCGATCGCGCTGTTGGAGAGCCGCGGCTTCACCGCGATCGATTTCGGCGTCCTTCACCCGCGCGGCCGGCTCGGCGCGGCGCTGAAATTCGTCCGCGACGTGATGCATCCCGGTGCTGCGGTGCCATTGATCGGGCACCGCGCCTTGATGGCGGACGCAATCGTGGAAATGTCCGCTAAGGGCTTCGGTTGCGTAGCCGTGACCGGCGACGACGGCCGGCTCGCCGGCGTCGTTACCGACGGCGACCTGCGCCGCCATATGCGCGCCGACTTGCTCGAGGCGCCGGTCAAGGAGGTGATGACCTCATCGCCGAAGACCGTGCGGCCCGACCAACTCGCCAGCGAGGCGCTTGCCTTGCTCAATGCGTCGAAGATCACGGCCCTTATCGTCGTCGAAGCCGACCGCCCGGTCGGCATCGTGCATTTCCACGACCTGCTGCGGGCGGGGGTGGCGTGAGCCGATTGTGACGCGAAATCTGCCTCGACATGCCGTCGCCCATTTTGCCGTCGCCGATTTTCCTTGCCTCGCGGTCGCCGCCGTTGCTCTGCTCCTGTTATCGCCGCTCCAGGCGAAGGGCGAGGGCCGGCTCGCTCTCAAGATCGGTACCGCGCGCGCCGTCACCGCCGAACACGGCATGGTGGTGGCGCAGGAGTCGGCGGCGGCGCTGATCGGTGCCGATATCCTGCGCAAAGGCGGCAACGCGGTCGATGCCGCCGTGGCCGCCGGGTTCGCTCTGGCGGTGACGTATCCGCGCGCCGGCAACATCGGCGGCGGCGGATTCATGGTCATTCACCGCGCCGGTGGCGGAGACACGACTATCGACTACCGCGAGACCGCCGCGCAGGCGATCAACAGGAGATCATTCCTCGATGCGCAGGGCAATGCCGACCCGCAGAAGTCCCGCGATTCCGCGCTGGCGATCGGCGTGCCCGGCACGGTGGCCGGCCTTGCGCTTGCCGAGGAAAAATACGGGTCCGGCCGTTTCACCCTCGCCGACTTGATCGCGCCCGCGATCAAACTTGCGCGCGACGGCATCATAGTCGCCGACGACACGGCGGATTCACTGCCCCTCGACCGGGCGCGGCTTGCGCGCTGGCCCTCCTCGGCGCGGATCTTCCTCAGGCCCGACGGCAGGGTGCTCGGTCTCGGCGACCGACTGGTGCAGCCGGATCTCGCTCGTACGCTTGCCGTGATAGCCAGAGACGGGCCGCGGGCGTTCTACGAAGGGACGATCGCGCAAGAGATCGCTGCCGCTGTGCAGCGCGCCGGGGGCGTGATGACGGCTGACGATCTGAGAAACTATCGCGCGATCGAACGCACGCCGGTCCGCGGCACCTATCGCGGCTACGACATCGTCTCCATGCCGCCACCCTCGGCCGGCGGGGTGGCGCTTGTCGAAATGCTCAACATTCTCGAAGGCTACGATCTCGCCCATGACGACGAGGCGCAACGGTTGTTCCTGATGATCGAAGCGATGAAGCGCGCCTACGCGGACCGCGCAGAATACCTCGGCGATCCCGACGCGGTCGCGGTTCCCGTCGCCCGCTTGACCTCGAAGAGCTATGCGGCGCGATGGCGTGCCACCATCGATCCAGCGCGGGCGACCCCGGCCGCCGATATTCGTCCCGGTGGGACTGTTGCACCGGAAGGCCGCAACACCACGCATTTTTCCGTCATCGACCGCTTCGGCAACGCCGTCGCCAACACCTACACCCTCAACTTCAGCTATGGTCTCGGGCTCGTCGCCGCCGGTACGGGCGTCCTGCTCAACAACGAGTTCGATGATTTTGCCGTCAAGCCGGGCGCGCCGAATGCCTATGGCCTGCTCGGCTCTGCCGCCAACGCGCCGGGCCCGGGCAAGCGGCCGCTGTCGTCGATGACGCCGACCATCGTGCTGAAGCACGGCAAGCCGTTCCTCATCACCGGCTCGCCGGGCGGCCGTCTCATTACCAACGTCGTGTTGCAGATCATCGTCGATGAGATCGACAGCCGCATGGACATCGCCGCCGCGGTCTCGGCGCCTCGCGTCTACGATCAGTGGATGCCCGATGTGGTCCTGGCCGAACCGGGGCTGCCGCAAACCGTCATCGCCGCTCTGGAAAAGCGCGGCGACACCGTCGTCGTGCGACACCTGCCAACCTCGGCGAACTCGATCCTGGTCACGCCCGCAGGCTTCCTCGGCGTCGCCGACCCGCGCACGCGCGGGGCGTTGGCGGTCGGGTATTGATGGCGCCGGCGCCGTTCGCTTTTCCAGCAAGGTCGGCAATTGGCCGAAATCATTTCTTGACCATTACCGATGGTCGCGAGAATTTGCCGGGCACCGGGCAAGATGACGCCGTGGCAAGGCGCGCAGGACATTGTCTTCGAACGCGGACAACCCCGCCGCCGTGATATGATTGAGTGCGTCGACATGAATGCAGGGCGAGCAAACCTACGGATCGGCATAGACACCGGCGGCACGTTTACCGACGTCGTCTGCGTCGATGACGCCGGCGGCGCGGTGCGCGTGACCAAGGTGGCGTCAACGCCGTCAAACCCCGCCGTAGCGCTCGTTCGCGGCGTCCGGGCGATTCTTGGCGCGTGCGGCGCAGGCGTGGACGATCTCGCGGTGCTGGCGCACGGCACGACGGTCGCGACCAATGCGCTTCTTCAGGGCGAAATCGCCGGCCTCGGCTTGATCGTGACCGAGGGCTTCCGCCATATTCTCGAAATTGCGCGGCAGGCGGTGCCGGAGGGCTACGGCAACTCGTATTTCTGGGTCAAAGCCGAGCGCATCGTACCGCTGCGCCGCGTGCGCGAGGTCGGTGGCCGCCTCGACTTCCGTGGCGCCGAGCTGCGACCGCTCGACGAGGCGAGCGTTCGCGCCGCCGCGCGGTTCTTTCGCGACCAGGGCGTCACTGCGGTCGGCATTTGCCTGCTGCACGCCTATTCCAATCCCGCGCACGAACGCCGCACGGCAGAGATCCTGGCGCAGGAATATCCCGGCTGCATGCTGTCGCTCTCCTGCGAGGTGCTGCCCGAATACCGGGAATATGAACGGGCAGTGACGACGCTCGTCGACGCTTTCATCAAGCCGCACATGAGCCGCTATCTCGACCGCATTCGCGACGAGCTCGGGCCGCAATTGAGCAAGAAACCGTTCCTGGTGATGCAATCCTCGGGCGGCGTGGCGAGTCCCGGCCAGGTCATGCGCAAGCCGATCACGACGGCGCTGTCGGGACCCGCCGCCGGCGCGCTCGGCAGCGCGGTCGTCGCCGACATCGCCGGGTTTTCCGACGTGGTGACGCTCGACGCCGGCGGCACGTCGACCGACCTCTGCCTGATCGAAACCGCCGCGCCGAAAATCACCAACAGCGGCCGCGTTGGCCGCTTCCCGGTGCGCATTCCGATGCTCGACGTGAAGACGATCGGCACCGGCGGCGGCTCGATTGCTTGGATTACACGCGAGGGCAAGCTCAAGGTGGGGCCACGCAGCGCCGGTGCCGAACCCGGTCCGATGTGCTATCCCAATGGCGGCAACGATCCGACGCTGACCGATGCCAATCTTGTCCTCGGCCGCATTCCGCCGGCGCTGATCGGCGGCGGCATACCTCTCAACGTGGCGCGCGCTCGCGCCGGACTCGAGGCGCTCGCCGCGCGGCTGCCCGGCAATCTCGGCGTCGAACAAC
>JAKAPE010000015.1 GCA_021811945.1 Pseudomonadota bacterium
TTCCGATCTAAGAAGGTTCCGGTGTATACGCCGCGCAAATCGGCGTCGAAATGAAATGGGACACCCTGCAGCAGATTGCCGAAGGCCACCCCGAAGACCAGCGCCGGCACCAGGCCGCCGAGGAAGAGCCCCCAATCCCAAATGGTGTGCCAGAGCGGATTGTCGAGCTTGCCGCGAAACTTGAAGGAGACCGGGCGCAGGATCAGCGCCACCAGCACCAGGAACATCGCTAGGTAGAAGCCGGAGAACGAGACGGCATAGAGCGCCGGCCAGGCCGCGAAGGAGGCGCCGCCGCCGAGAATGAACCAGACCTGATTCCCTTCCCAGACCGGCCCTACGGAATTGATGAGGACGCGGCGCTCGGTGTTGTTGCGGCCGACGAACGGCAGCAGCATGGCGGTGCCGAGATCGAACCCGTCGAAAATGGCAAAGCCGATGAGCAGGACGCCGAGGAGCGCCCACCAGATCAGTCGCAGGGTCGGATAGTCGATGGGCGCCGACATCGGGATCACTCCGCAGGCGAAGGCGTTGGGTGCGGGCTCGCGTGATCGATCACGACGCCGCCGGGCGGCACCTGCCGGGCGGCAATATCTGGAATTTCCCAGGTCTCGGTCGGGCCGATGCGCGCATATTTGACCAGCAGATACAGGTCGACGACGAGCAGCGCTGTATAAAAGACGACGAAACCGGCGAGGCTGATCAGCACGTCCGTGGTCGAGAGCGGCGACACGGCCAGGAACGTCGGCAGCAGGCCTTCGATGATCCATGGCTGGCGTCCGTATTCGGCCACGACCCAGCCGACCTCGGCGGCGACCCACGGCAGCGGCAACGACCATAGCGCCAGGCGCAGGAAAATCCGGTGCCGGTCAAGCTGCCGGCGCGAGGCGACAAAAAATGCGAAGACGAACAGCGCAACGAAGTAGAAACCGAGCAATACCATGAGGCGGAAGGACCAGAACAGGACGTTCACGTTCGGCACGGTATCCCATGCCGCCTTTTCGATTTCCTGGTCGGTCGCCTTGGTCGGGTCACTAACGTAGCGCCGCAATAACAACGCGTAGCCGAGGTCGCCTTGGTGTTGAGCGATGATCTTGCGGGCACGCTCTTCGTGGGGGTTTCTGCGCAGCTCCTGGATGGCCGCGTAAGCCACGCGACCGTCGTAAATGCGGGCCTCTGCTTGGTTGACGACGCCAAGGATGCCGGGCACCGGGGTCGAGATCGAGCGCGTAGCAAGCAGGCCGAGCAGCCAGGGGATCTGGATCTTGTCGCGCGTCACGCGATGGACGGAGTCGGGAATGCCGAAGACGGTCAGCGGCGCCGGCGCCGGCGCGGTATGCCAGATCGCCTCCATCGCCGCGATCTTGGTCTTCTGGTTCAAGGTCGTGGTGTAGCCGCTCTCGTCGCCGAGAACGACCACCGACAGCGCCGAGGCGAGTCCGAAGGAGGCGGCAATCGTCATCGAGCGCTTGGCGAATTCGACGTGGCGACCACGCAGCAGGTAGAAGGCGCTGATCGATAGAACGAATATCGACCCGGTAACATAGCCCGCGCTCACCGTGTGGACGAATTTCGATTGCGCGACGGGATTGAAGAAGACGGCCAGGAAGTTCGTGACCTCCATGCGCATGGTATCGGGGTTGAAGAAGCTGCCGACCGGATGCTGCATCCAGGCGTTGGCAACGAGGATCCACAGCGCGGAAAAATTCGATCCGAAGGCGACGCACCAGGTGACCGCGAGATGGCCGGGCTTGCTCAGCCGATCCCAGCCGAAGAAAAACAGTCCGATGAAGGTCGCCTCGAGGAAGAAGGCCATCAGTCCTTCGATGGCGAGCGGTGCGCCGAAAACGTCGCCGACATATTGCGCGTAATAGGACCAGTTGGTGCCGAACTGGAACTCCATGGTGATACCGGTCGCCACCCCCATGGCGAAGTTGATGCCGAAGAGGATGCCCCAGAACAGCGTCATGTCGCGCCAGATATGGCGGCCGGTCATGACGTAGACGCTCTCCATGATGGCCAGCAGAACGGAAAGGCCAAGCGTGAGCGGGACGAACAAAAAATGATAAAGCGCGGTAAGCGCGAATTGCAGCCGGGACAGATCGACGACGTCGAGGGTGCTCATCGGCCGTCCCTTATTTGAAAAATGTGGCCGGGAACGTCGGGCTGGGGCGGCGCCGAGAAGAAGATGAGATAGAGGGCCGTCAGCGCAATCATCTTCGCCGCGAGGACGGCGGCGATCTCAAGCCAAAAGCGCCGCGGCGGATGGCTGGTCCGCGAGCTCATTGCATGCCCCCTGCGCGGCCGCCGTGAAGCACGACGAATGGCTTCAACGGTTCCCGCCCAGCGTTATGCGGCGCTTTGCGGCACCGCGACCTTGATCTACGTCAAAATTGTCGACTTCAGCGCAGGCCTTGAACGGCGTTTCGCGCCACTTGGGAGAAGTGCGCGCCACTACATCCAATCCACGTGACCACGGGTGAAATCACCCTGTCAGTGCCTTCTTCAGCGCCAGAAAGTCGCGCCACGCGAGTCGTTTCTGCAGCGGGCTGCGCAAGAGGAAGGCCGGATGAAAGGTCGCCAATGCGCGGATCTCGCGCCTGCCGGTGTCGTATCTGAACCAACGCCCGCGCGTTCTGGTAATACCTTCTTTGGTCCCGAGCAGCGTCTGCGTTGCCGGCTGGCCGAGGCACACCAGGATGTCCGGATCGGCAAGCTCGATCTGGCGGCGGATGAAAGGCAGGCAGATGGCGGTCTCCTGTGGCGTCGGCGTCCGATTGCCGGGCGGACGCCACGGCACAACGTTTGCGATGTAGGCTTGGCCGCGGTCGAGCCCGATCGCTTGCATCATGAGATCGAGCAGCTTTCCCGAGCGGCCGACGAACGGCAAGCCGGCGATGTCTTCGTCGCGTCCGGGCGCTTCGCCTACGAACATGACGCGACCTCGGGGATTGCCGTCGGCAAACACGAGCCGCGTCGCCGTCATCCGCAGCATGCAGCCTTCAAAACCTTCGAGCAGCACCCGCAGCTCGTCAAGGTTTTGCGCGCTCTTCGCCGCCTCGCGCGCCGCCATGACGGCAGCCTCGGAGGATGGCGGTGCCACCGAAGGCTCGCTGCGTGCCCCTGCAGTTGGAGCAATGCGCCCCGTCCGAACAGCATCGCCCTCTGATCTCCCGTCCTCCTGGACCGGCGGGACCGGCGAAGCGTCTAGTCGCTCGCCGTTATCCGCTCCTCCCCGCGAAAGCGGAGATGCGGAAGATTTTGCCGCCACGGCGTTATCCTCCGGATTCCCGCTTGCGCGGGAACGAGCGGGTTCTGACTGGATCTCATCGGCGAAGCGGTCGACGAGCTCTTCGCCGACAAAGGCGTCGACCCCGGCGTCGAGGTAAAAGGCGAGCAATTCGCGCGCTTCAATTCGTGCGGTATTCTTGTTCATATCGAGGGCGAGTCTAGGCGAGCGGACGAAAGCATGAAAGACTTTGTTATGGCATCGGCATGGAGAAGGCCATGAACGCCACGGACGCCGCCCGCGAGGCGATGGAGTTTGACGTCGTCATCGTCGGGGCCGGACCTGCCGGTCTTGGCGCGGCCATCAGGGTCAAGCAGGTCGCGCCACATACGTCGGTCGTGGTGGTCGAAAAGGGCTCCGAGGTCGGGGCGCACATCCTTTCCGGCGCGGTAATCGACCCGATCGGCCTCGACAGGCTCCTCCCGCAGTGGCGCAGCGAGGACACGCCGGTCAAGACTGCCGTCACCGCGGACCGCTTCTATATGCTTGGACCATCCGGCGCGGTACGGGTGCCGAATGCACTCTTTCCGCCGCTGATGAGCAATCACGGCAACTTCATCGTCTCGCTCGGCGACGTCTGCCGCTACCTCGCCAAAAAGGCCGAGGCGCTCGGGGTGGAAATCTATCCGGGCTTTGCCGCCGCCGAAGTGCTGTTCGACGACAATGTGGTCGCCGGCGTCGCCACCGGCGACATGGGCGTCGCCAAGGACGGCCACCACAAGACAGGCTTCACCCGCGGCATGGAGCTGCGCGCCAAATACACCTTGTTCGCAGAGGGGGCGCGCGGCAGCCTTTCCAAGACGCTGATCGCGCGCTACGGCCTCGCGCACGGCCGCCAGCCGCAGAAATTCGGCATCGGCTTGAAAGAGCTGTGGCAGGTCCCGCCGGAGAACTTTCACAGCGGCCTCGCGCAGCACACGATGGGCTGGCCCCTTGGCAACCGCACCGGCGGCGGCTCCTTCCTCTACCATTTCGGCGACAATCTCGTGGCGGTCGGCTTCGTCGTCCACCTCAATTACGAGAATCCCTATCTGTCGCCGTTCGAGGAGTTCCAGCGCTTCAAGACTCATCCGTTGGTCCGCGGCACCTTCGCGGGCGGCAGGCGCATCTGCTACGGCGCCCGTGCGCTCACCGAGGGCGGTTGGCAATCGGTGCCGAAGCTCGTCTTTCCCGGCGGCGCTTTGATCGGCTGCGCCGCAGGGCTCATGAACGTGCCGCGCATAAAAGGCAGCCACAACGCGCTGCTCTCGGGCATCCTCGCGGCCGAGCATGTCGCCGCCGCGCTCGCGGCCGGCCGTGCCCGTGATGAGCTTTCGAGCTACGAGGCGGCGTGGCGAGCTTCGCCGATCGGGCGCGACTTGAAGCGCGTGCGCAACGTCAAGCCGCTGTGGTCGAAGCTCGGCACGCTTGCCGGCATCGCGCTCGGCGGCTTCGACATGTGGACCAACACGCTCGGCTTCTCCCTCCTTGGGACGCTCGCTCACGGCAAACCGGATTCGGCGACGCTCAAGCCGGCGGCCGGATGCCATCCTGTCGCCTACCCAAAACCGGACGGCAAGCTTACTTTCGACCGGCTGTCCTCGGTCTATCTCTCCAACACCAATCACGAAGAGGATCAGCCGGCGCATCTCTTCGTGCGCGACAGCGCCTTGCAAAAATCTTCCGAATACGACGTCTACGCCGGGCCGTCGTCCCGCTATTGCCCGGCCGGAGTCTACGAATGGGTTGAGGAAGGCGGGACACCCCGCTTTGTCATCAACGCGCAGAACTGCGTCCACTGCAAAACCTGCGACATCAAGGACCCCAACCAGAACATCACCTGGGTGCCCCCCGAAGGCGGCGGCGGGCCGAATTATCCGAATATGTGAACGCGGACGAAGGAGCGCGATTGTGCTGCCGCGATTTTGCCGTCGTCCGGGCCTAAGGTAATGAACTCGGTCCTCGATGGTCGAAGCTGGCTTCCATTGCGGATGCGCCCGCTACGATCGGGGGTCGTTGCCGAGCGCGGCGATAAGCGTAGCCGACTTCGGCCGCCGCATCCTTGCGGGCGCAGGGCAAAAAGTCCATTCTCGTACCGGCGGCGTCCGGTGCTTGATTCGCGGTCCGCCAATACCGTTTGCCAATGGAGCTTTCGTGACCCATTCGCTCTTGCCCTGGCGCGTTGCCGTCATCGGCGCTGCTGTGGGTGCTGCCGTCATCTTGAGCCAGCCGGCGCTCGCCGCCTACGGATCGACACCGCCGTCGGCCCAGGATCTGGAGCACTCGACCGCGTTTGGCAGCTATCTTGCGGCGCGCCACGCCAGCATCGAGCGCGATGCGGGCACCGCGGCCGCCTACTACCTCAACGTGCTCAAAGCCGATCCGCGCAATCCCGACATTCTCGGCCGAGCATTCCTTTCCGAACTCGACGCCGGCAACATCGATAAAGCCGGCAAGCTCGCCGACCGGCTCATCCTGACCGACCGCAGCAACCGCATGGCGCGGCTCGTGATCGGGGTGCGCGAACTCAAAGAGCGGCACTACAGGCGCGCCCGACAGAATTTCGCGCAGTCGGTGCGCGGTCCGGTGACCGATCTCACGGCGACGCTGCTTTCGGCATGGGCGCTTGCCGGTGCCGGCGACGCCCGCCTCGCTGTCGATACTTTGGACCGGCTCACCGGTCCGGACTGGTACAACATCTTCAAGGATTTGCACGCCGGCCTCATCCTTGATCTTGCCAACCACAAGAAGGAGGCTGGCAAGCGTTACCAGCGCGCCTACAACGCCGACCCGGGGGCGCTGCGCACCGTACAGGCTTACGGCCAGTACCTGTCGCGCGCCGTCGGCAAAAACGCCGCGCTGAAGATCTATCAGGACTTCGCCAAGTCCGTTCCCGATCATCCGCTGGTCGTCGAAGAGATGAAGGAGATCGCCGCAGGGAAGAAGCTGCCATCGCTCGTTGACTCACCGCAGGCGGGCGCCGCTGAGGCGCTTTACGGACTCGGCGCCTCGATTGGCAGCCGCGGCGGCGAGGATTTGGCGCTCATCTATCTGCAGCTCGCGCTTTACCTTAAGCCTACCCATACGATGGCGCTGCTTTCGCTCGCCGACCTCTACGAGCAGATGAAAAAGCCCGGTCTCGCCATCCTTGCCTACGACCGCATTGCGGCCTCCTCCCCGCTGCACCGCAACGCAGAAATCCAGGCCGCCACCGATCTCGATGCGCTCGGGCGCAGTGCGGAAGCCAAGACGCGCCTGCAGCATCTCGTCGCCGAGTATCCCAAAGACACGGAAGCCCTTATGGCGCTCGGCAACCTTTTGCGCGGACACAAGGAATTCGCGGAATGCGCCGACGTGTACGGCAAAGCGATCAATACCATAGCCGCGCCTGGGCAATCGAACTGGGTGATGTTCTACTTCCGCGGCATTTGCTATGAGCGCTCCCATCAGTGGCCGAAAGCCGAGGCCGATTTGAAAAAGGCGCTGGAACTCAAACCCGACCAGCCGCTTGTGCTCAATTATCTGGGCTATTCCTGGATCGACCAGAGCGTCCATCTCGAAGAAGGCATGGGCATGATCCGTCGCGCCGTCGAGCAGCGGCCGGACGACGGCTACATCGTCGACTCGCTCGGTTGGGCCTATTACCGCACCGGCAATTACCCGGAGGCAGTGAAAAACCTCGAGCGCGCCGCCGAGCTCAAACCCGACGATCCAACCATCAACGATCATCTGGGCGATGCCTATTGGCGCGTCGGCCGCACCCTCGAAGCGCACTACCAGTGGGCGCAGGCCAAGGAATTCGGTCCGGATCCTGGAGACCTGGCCAAGATCAAGGAAAAGCTCAAAGTCGGTCTCTCCGACACCTCGGCCGCCGTCGCTAAGCCGAAAAAGGCCGGCAACGGCGGCTGAGCTTTGTCGCTGCCCGTTCAGCCGGTCGAGAAAGCGCCGGCCAAGGTCAACTTGACCCTGCGGGTCGTAGCTCGCCGCGGCGATGGCTATCATGAGATCGAAAGTTTGGTCGCCTTTGCCGACTTCGGCGACCGGCTGAGCCTTGCGCCGGGCAATACGATCGCGCTGACGGTGCGCGGAGCGAACGCGGCGCAAGCGGGCAGCGGGCCGGAAAATCTCGTCCTCAAGGCGGCGCACGCTCTCGCCGCGCGCTGTCCGGGCCTTCGGTTGGGCGCCTTTCGTCTCGACAAGAGACTCCCGGTGGCGGCCGGGCTCGGCGGCGGTTCCGCCGATGCCGCCGCGGCATTGCGGCTTCTCGGCCGGGCGAACGGCCTCGTCGGCAATGACCCTCGCCTCTACGATGCGGCCCACGCGACCGGCGCCGACGTGCCGGTGTGCCTCGATCCGCGACCGCGCCTCATGCGTGGCATCGGTGACGTGCTCTCGACCCCGCTTTCGCTGCCGCCGCTATCCGCGGTTCTTGTCAATCCCGGCGTGGCCGTGGCGACGAAGGCGGTTTTTGCCGGATGGCGGCCTGCTGACACGCCATCGGCCCCGCTCGATGTCGCCGTGCTCACCCACTTGGCCTCGCGCGACGAGTTCATGCGGTTGCTGGCCACGCAGGCGAACGACTTGCAAGACGCGGCGATTGCGCTCGCCCCGGTCATCGCCGGCGTCCTGGCTGCTTTGCGCGCCCTTACCGGCTGCCGCCTCGCCCGAATGTCGGGCTCGGGCGCGACCTGTTTCGGGCTGTTTCCATCTGCAGCCGCCGCGCGCCGCGCGGCCAAGCTGCTGCGCGCCAAATATGCCGAGTGGTGGATCAAAGCGGTGATTTTGGGCGGTGCGGGACGGCAACGTCTCGTGTAAGGGGCAGCCCCTTGCGGCCGTCCCGCAAGCGCCCACCAGAGGCGCTTCTACACGGTGGCACCCTGGCGCCGACCGGAACATGTATCAATACGTGCGCGCAATACAAAAATCGACGGTTTCGGCGAGGGCAGTCTTCATCCTTGAATCAGGAAAGAGGGCGAGCGCGTCGCGAGCGATAGCGCCGTAATGATGGGCGCGGCCTATCGTGTCCTCGATCGCGCGGTGTTTGACCATGAGACCGATGGCGTGCTCGAGATCGGCCGTCGTCGCCTCGCCGCGTTCGAGCGTGCGCCGCCAAAACTCCCGCTCGGCGTCGCCGCCGCGGCGGAAAGCAAGCACTACCGGCAGGGTGATCTTGCCTTCGCGGAAATCGTCGCCGAGGTTCTTGCCAAGCTTGGCCGCGACGCCGCCGTAATCGAGCGCGTCGTCAACGAGCTGGAAGGTGATGCCGAGATTCATGCCGAAGGAGCGGCACGCGGCCTGCTCGTCGCGCTGGCGCGCCGACAGCACCGGTCCGACTTCGCAGGCGGCAGCGAACAGTTCGGCGGTCTTGGCGCGGATGACCGCGATATATTCGTCCTCGGTCGTCGCCGTATTCTTAGCCGCGGCAAGCTGCATGACCTCGCCCTCGGCGATCACCGCCGCGGCCGCCGAAAGGATTTCCAGCGCCTTGAGGCTGCCAACCTCGACCATCATCTTGAACGCCTGGCCGAGGAGGAAATCGCCGACCAGCACGCTCGCCTCATTTCCCCATAGCATCCGCGCGGCGAGCCGCCCGCGGCGCAGCTCGCTCTCGTCGACCACGTCGTCATGCAAAAGCGTTGCGGTATGCATGAACTCGACGGCCGCGGCGAGCTTGATATGGCCGTCCCCGGCATAGCCGGTGAGCCGCGCCAAAGCGAGCGTGAGCATGGGCCGCAGCCGCTTGCCACCGGAATTGATGAGATGGTTGGCGACCTCCGGGATCATCGCCACGTCGGAACCGGTGCGCGAAAGGATGACGCCGTTAACGCGTTCCATGTCGCCGGTAACAAGGTCGAGCAACGGGTCGATCGACGGCTCACCGCGGCTCTCGAACGGGACGACGACGGCCACTTAGGCTTCTCCAGGAGGACGCGGGAACATAGAAACGCTACCGCGAGGTGGCAAGTATGCTAGCGTCGCCGCCGGCGAAGGGAAGCCATCGAAGACACCGACGCACGTCCTGGATCGCATCGTCGCTTCGCCTTTCGCAAATGACCAGCGGATCACGCTATCGCCCGGGCGGCGCAGAGGAAATGTCAAGCGACGAGAACCTTACCGAGAGCACCTCTATAACCCGATACCAGGTAGCAGTTCTGGTGCCGTGCTACAACGAGGAACGCGCCATTGCCAAGGTCGTCGCCGACTTCCGCGCGGCGCTGCCGCAGGCAGTCCTTTACGTCTACGACAATAATTCGACCGACGGCACCGTCGAAGCCGCAAAAGCCGCCGGCGCCGTCGTTCGGAGCGAAACCCATCAAGGCAAGGGTTACGTGGTGCGGCGGATGTTCAATGACATCGAAGCGGACGTCTACGTGCTGGTCGATGGAGACGCGACCTACGACGCGCGGAGCGCGCCGGACATGGTGGCCAAGCTCATCGAAGAGCGGCTCGACATGGTGGTCGCCGCCCGGGTTGATCGAGACCAGCGAGCTTATCGCCCCGGCCATCGCGCCGGCAATTGGCTTCTCACCGGCTTCGTCGCCCATACCTTCGGGCGTGCCTTCACCGACATCCTTTCCGGTTATCGGGTATTTTCGCGCCGCTTCGTGAAATCGTTCCCGATTCTCTCCGGCGGCTTCGAAATCGAGACCGAGCTGACCATACATGCGCTGGAGCTCGAGCTGCCGGTCGGTGAAGTGGCGACGCCGTATTACGTGCGGCCGCTCGGATCGGCCTCGAAGCTCTCGACCTGGAGCGACGGATTTCGCATTCTGTGGACTGTGCTCAAGCTCTACCGCGCCGAACGCCCGTTGTCGCTGTTCGGCTCCTTCGGTTGCGCGCTGGCGCTCGTCTCGATCGGCCTCGCCATCCCGATTTTCATCACCTATGCACAGCAAGGCTTGGTGCCGCGCCTACCGACGGCGGTCCTCGCCACCGGGCTGATGCTGCTCGCCTTCCTCTCAATGGCGTGCGGCCTGATCCTCGACACCGTCACGCGCGGTCGGCGCGAGCTCAAGCTCATCGCCTATCTTGCTTTGCGCGCGCCGGGCGAAGAGCGGCGCCGGAGCTAAAGCGTTGCGCGAACTTTGTCGCACCAACGATGCCGTGCTGATCTCGGCGATCGAAGCGCTGCTGAGAAGCGCGCAGATCGAGCACTTGGTCGTCGATCAGAATATGAGCGTGCTCGAAGGCTCAATCGGCATTTTCCCGCGCCGCGTCTTGGTGGACGGGGACGACCTTGACGCCGCGCGCCGGCTTTTGAGCGAGGCCGGCTTCGGCAAGGAGCTGCGCCGGGATGGCGGCTGAAAGCGGCCAATGAGCAAGGACATGACCGCCGAAATAAGCGAGGACGCCGTTCTCGACGGCCGGCTGGTGCTGCGCCAGCCGCGCCGCGGCCATCGCTTCGGCCACGATGCCGTCCTGCTGGCGGCGGCGGTTTCCGCCCGTGGCGGCGACCACGCCGTCGATCTTGGCGCCGGCGTCGGTGCGGCGGGACTAGCGCTCGCGCGCCGCGTCGAAGGCTTGGCCGTCACCTTGATCGACATCGACCCGGAACTCTGTCGGCTCGCCAGGGAGAACGCCGCGCGCAATGGCCTTGTTGCGCGGGTGCGCGCCGTTTGCCTCGATGTCGCCGCGTCCGCCGCCGCTTTCGCCGCCGCCGGCCTTGGCCCGGGCACAGCGGCGCAGATTTTGATGAATCCGCCGTTTAATCCGGCACGGCAGGGAATACCCTCGCCCGATCGCCGGCGTCGGCTAGCGCGTAGTGCCGCCGATGAGACGCTGCGGATGTGGGTCGGCGCGGCTGCGCGGCTTCTTCGCGGCCAGGGCACGTTGACGATGATCTGCCGCGCCGACGCGCTCGACGTCGTGCTGGCGGCTTTCTCGGCGGAAAACCTCGGTGGAATCTCCCTGCTGCCGGTCTATGCCAAACCCGGCGCGCCGGCGATCCGCGTGCTGGCGCGCGCCGTGAAGGCGAGCCGGACGCCGCTGTCGTTGCTGCCGGGCTTCCTCCTCGCCGACGAAACCGGGAAGCCGACGGCGCAAGCCGAAGGGGTCTTGCGCAGAGGCGCCATGTTGCCTCTGGCCGGGAACCGAAACGGCCGCGCCCAGCCGTTAGGCGGATCGGCCGGCCCAGCAAAAGCCGTTCCAGAGGATTAACAAACGTTTACTTGAGCCGCATGGAGCCGCGCTTTATGTGGATTTCATGAGCGAACCCCGGACGGACGAACGCGAGGGTGGCGCGTGGACGCGTGCGCTGGCGGCGCTGCGCGGGCTTGTTCCCGCGCGCTGGCGCGGCGACCGGGTGGTGGTGCCGGTCGTGCGGCTCAACGGTATCATCGGCTTCTCCACGCCGCTCAAACCGGGCCTCACGCTCGCTGGGGTCGCGCGCACGCTCGAACGGGCCTTCGCGGTGCGCAAGGCCGCGGTCGTGGTGCTCGCCATCAACTCGCCCGGCGGTTCGCCGGTGCAGTCGCACCTGATCTTCCGCCGTATCCGTCAACTGGCGCAGGAAAAGAGGCGCCGAGTCATTGCATTCGTGGAGGACGCCGCCGCCTCCGGGGGCTACATGATCGCCTGCGCCGCCGACGAGATCATTGCCGATCCGCATTCGATCGTCGGCTCGATTGGCGTCGTCGGCGGCTCGTTCGGCTTCGACAGGTTCATCGCCAGGCTCGGCATCGAACGCCGGCTGTACACCTCCGGTGCTCACAAGGCCATGCTCGACCCGTTCCTGCCGGAAAATCCCGACGACGTCGAACGGCTGAAGAAGCTGCAACGAGAAATCCACGAGGATTTCATCTCACTGGTGAAGACGCGGCGCGGCGACAAGTTGGTCGGTTCCGAAGAAGACTTGTTTTCCGGCGAATATTGGACCGGGCGGCGGGCGCTCGACCTCGGCCTCGTCGATGCTGTCGGCGAATTGCGGGACACTTTGCGGGCGCGTTTCGGCGACAAGGTGGCCACGCCGCTCATCAGCGTCGAACGCCGATTGTTCGGACGGCGGGTTGCAGGCGTCGGCGGCGAGCCGATGCCGGCGAGCCTTGCCGAGGACATTATTTCGGCGCTCGAAGCTCGCGCGATGTGGGCGCGGTACGGACTCTGACGGGAGGTTACGATGTCGCAGGTACTGGCCGTCGCACTCGGGATGATGGGAGCTGCGGCCCTGGTACGCTGGTGCTTCAAGGAGATGGCGCGCGTGAACGCCGAACTCGATCACGTGCGCCAGCGATCTGCCGTTGAGCCGGTCGACCGCAATGCGTTGCCGACGCTCAAGCGCGACCCGGAAACCGGAGAGTACCGGCCCGGCTAGTGTCCCGATTCCGAAGTTCGCATCATATCGCGGCTCTCTCGTTTGCGAACTTCGGAATCGCCGAGGCTTGCCGGCGAGACTTGACCGCCGGCAAGCCTTCCCGCAACAACGCCGCATGAACGACGATTTGCCGCGGCACATGCGTCCGGACCGCTCCTTTCAGGGGCTGATCCTGGCGTTGCAGCGGTATTGGGCCGATTGGGGTTGCGTCATCCTGCAGCCCTACGACATGGAGGTCGGCGCCGGCACATTCCATCCGGCGACGACGCTGCGTTCGCTCGGGCCAAGACCGTGGAATGCAGCCTATGTGCAGCCCTCGCGGCGGCCCAAGGACGGCCGGTATGGGGAAAATCCCAACCGCTTGCAGCATTACTATCAGCTCCAGGTGATCCTGAAGCCGTCGCCGGACGATTTGCAGGAGCTTTATCTCCAATCGCTCCGTGCCATCGGCATCGATCCAAAGCTTCACGACATCCGCTTCGTGGAGGACGACTGGGAGAGTCCGACGCTGGGCGCCTGGGGGCTCGGCTGGGAGTGCTGGTGCGACGGCATGGAGGTTTCGCAGTTCACCTATTTCCAGCAGGTTGCGGGTTTTGAATGCGCGCCGGTGTCCGGCGAATTGACCTACGGCCTCGAGCGCCTGGCAATGTACGTGCAGGGTGTGGAGAACGTCTTCGAACTCAACTTCAACGGCCGCGAGGGCGAAGAGAAGGTGACCTACGGCGACATCTTCCTGCAGGCGGAACAGGAATATTCCCGACACAATTTCGAATATGCCGACACCGACATGCTGTTCGCGCAGTTCAAGATGGCCGAATCGGCGTGCCGAAAATATCTCGAAGCGGGCTGGAAGCCCCTTCCCTACCCTCCCCAGCATGCGGAAGGCGGCGAGGAGGTCGGCAACCGCGGCCGCCATCTGATGGTACTGCCGGCCTATGACCAGTGCATCAAGGCCAGCCACATTTTCAATCTGCTCGATGCGCGCGGCGTGATCTCGGTGACCGAGCGGCAGAGCTACATCCTGCGAGTGCGCGAACTCGCCAAGGCCTGTGGCGAGGCGTGGCTCGCGACCGAAGGCGGCGGAGCATGAAAGGTGCTCACTCGCCTGCGCGACAGCAGCCTCGATCGTTTCGCCGTTAATGCTGACGGTTTCGGTCCGCAGCGGCAACCTCCGGCGCCAAAGGATCGCAGTGAGCCGCCCGCGCCTTCGGCCCTCATCAGGTCTCCGGTAAACCGCATGTGGTCTAGTGTCATCGACGTGCCTTCTTGTGGCGCTTGCCCGCCTGTGTACAAGCAGCCTTACATCCCCTGACGATTTTGGAGAGCTACTCATGAACGAAATGCCTGAAATCGGCGGACGAGCGCCGATCACGATTGAGGTCGAGGCCGGCAAGAGCTACTGGTGGTGCGCCTGCGGCCGCTCGAAGTCGCAGCCGTTCTGCGACGGTTCCCATAAGGTCACCTCCTTCACGCCGATCGAATTCAAGCCGATGAAATCGGAACAGGTCTGGTTCTGCGCCTGCAAGCGCTCCGGCAAAAAGCCGCTGTGCGACGGCACACACAAGACACTGGCGGCACAGAACGGATAGCAGCATGCGTATTCTCGCGGCGGCCATTGCTTGTCTTCACCCTCCCCTGGACGGGGAGGGTCGGACCGCCGAAAGGCGGTCCGGGGTGGGGTGACAGCCTCGCCGCGTTTGCTGCGCCGGAGTGGCACGCATGGCACAAATGCCCATCGACAGGTTTCGCCGCGCAATCGCCCGTCGGCTGCGCACACGCGCCACTGAGACGGAGATGCTGCTGTGGAAACGCCTTCGTGACATCGAGACGGACGGAACGCATTTTCGCCGTCAAGTACCCATCGGGCCTTACGTAGCCGATTTCGCCTGCATGGCGGCGCGATTAGTGATTGAACTGGACGGCTCGCAACACGCCACCGAAGAGCAGAGAGCAAAGGACGCGCACCGTACACGCTGGCTCGAATCGGAAGGCTATCGCGTGCTCCGTTTTTGGAATAGCGATCTTGCTTATAACATGGATGGCGTGCTGGAGACCATATACGCGGCGCTTTATGGTTCGCGTGATTCCGAGACGCAATCCCTGAAGCACAATCGGCGGCAACGCCGTCACCCCACCCCGGCGCGCTTCGCGCGCCGACCCTCCCCCTCCAGGGGAGGGTGAAAGACCGAACATGCCCGACCTGCTGCTCGAACTCTTCTCCGAGGAAATTCCGGCGCGCATGCAGGCGCGGGCGGCGGACGATTTGCGCCGGCTGGTGACCGGCCGGCTGGTCGATGCCGGTCTGCTCTACGAAGGCGCCAAGGCGTTCGTGACGCCACGCCGCCTGGCGCTTTCCGTACACGGCCTGCCGGCACGGCAGGCGGACGTGCACGAGGAGAAGAAGGGACCGCGCGTCGGCGCCCCGGAGGCCGCAATCGCCGGCTTCGTCAAGGCCGCAGGACTTAAATCCATCGGCGAAGCCAGGGTGCAGGCGGACAAGAAAGGCGACTTTTATGTCGCCGTGATCGAGAAGCCCGGTCGCCCTGCGATCGAAGTGATCGGCGAAATCCTGCCGGACGTGATCGGGAATTTTTCCTGGCCGAAATCCATGCGCTGGGGCACGCGGTCAAAGGAACCTGGGGCGCTGAACTGGGTGCGGCCGCTGCATTCGATCCTCGCCACCTTCGGGCCGGAGACCGAGGAGCCGGATATCGTGCCCTTCAAGATTGACGGCATCGCCGCCGGCAACGTTACCCGCGGCCATCGCTTCATGGCGCCCGACCGGATCGCCGTGCGCCGGCTCGCCGACTACATGCAGAAGCTCGATCGGGCCAAGGTCGTGCTCGACCCTGAGCGGCGGCGCGACATCATCCTCGCCGAGGCCAAGAACCTGGCCTTCGCCCAGGGCCTCGAACTCATCGAGGACGACGGCCTGCTTGCCGAGGTCGCCGGCCTGGTCGAATGGCCGGTGGTGCTGACGGGTTCTTTTGATCCTGGCTTTCTCCACATTCCGCCGGAGATGATCCGCGCCACCATCCGCAACAACCAGAAATGTTTCGTCCTGCGCGATCCGGCTCACGCAAAACTTGCCGACAAATTCATTCTCGTCGCCAATATCGAAGCCGAGGACGGCGGCAAGGCGATCCTCGCCGGCAACGAACACGTCATCCGTGCCCGTCTTGCCGACGCCAAGTTCTTCTATGAAACCGATGCCAAAACGCCGCTGGAAGCGCGGCTGGAAAAATTCAAGGACATCGTCTTTCATGAAAAGCTCGGCACCCAATGGGAGCGCATCGAAAGGATCGAGCGGCTTGCGGCAGAGCTCGCCCCGCTGGTCGGCGCTGACGTCGAGAAGGCCAGGCGAGCAGCGCGCCTGTGCAAGGCCGATCTGCTCACGGAAGCGGTCGGCGAGTTTCCCGAGCTGCAAGGCGTCATGGGAAAATACTACGCCGAGGAGCAAGGCGAGGACGAAGCGGTCGCCCATGCGATCGAGGACCACTATAAGCCGCAAGGACCCGACGACTTCGTGCCCAGTGAGCCGGTTTCGGTTGCGGTAGCGCTGGCGGATAAAATCGATACGCTGGCGGGCTTCTGGGCTGTCGGCGAAAAGCCGACAGGGAGCAAGGACCCATTTGCGCTGCGAAGGGCGGCGCTGGGGGCGATACGCGTCATTCTCGACAATGAACTGCGGCTTCGGTTGATCCCTCTGCTCGTGGACCATTTCGGCGTCATTGCCGGGCTTGACCTGGCAATCCATGCAACCGCGACGCATACACAAACCAGAAAGATGGATCACCGGGTCAAGCCCGGTGATGACAGCCGAGGAGTCGATGACCTCCTGGTCTTTCTGGCCGACCGCCTCAAAGTACAGCTCCGCGAGCAAGGGGCGCGGCATGATCTGGTAGACGCGGTGTTTGCGCTGGAAGGCCAGGACGATCTCGTCCTCATCGTCCGCCGCGTCGAGGCGCTGGGAAAATTCCTCGATACCGAGGACGGCAAGAACCTCCTCGCCGGCTACAAGCGCGCGACCAGCATCATCCGCATCGAGGAGAAGCGGGACGATCGCGCTTATAAAGGCGCACCCGATCCGAAGCTCTATGAACTTACCGAAGAGGAGACGTTGGCGCGCGAGATCCAACTGGCCAAGGAAATTGCCGCGCGAGCAATCGAGATGGAGGATTTTGAAGCAGCCATGCGTCCTATGGCGAGACTACGGCACAGCGTAGATGCCTTCTTCGACAAGGTGACGGTCAATGTCGAAGACAGAGGGCTACGGGAGAACCGGCTGAGACTGCTCAACGAGATCCGCGCCGCGACGCGCGCCGTGGCCGATTTCTCCCGCATCGAGGGGTAAAGGGTTCCCAATTTTCCGAATCCTGCTAGAACGGAACGCGCCGCCGCGCGTTCTCTGGCTGGCGGCGTCCCGCCGGTGTTTTCATCCTGCCACACGCAAAGCGAGGGAAAACCGATGGTCATCACCGCCGCGCATATTGCGCCGCTTGCCGCCCTCATAGCCGGGATTCTCATCCTTCTCGTGCCGCGGCTCTTGAGCTATATCGTGGCGATCTATCTGATCATCGTCGGATTGGTGGGGCTTAATGTGATCCATCATTTCCTTCGCTGAGGCTGCCGCGTTTCCCTCCGGATGAACCAATGGCCAAGTCGAAATCTCGCAAATCCTCCCGCGCTGCACCGCGGCCGTCGCCGAAGCTCGCGGCGCGCAACAAGGCCGCTGACGACGAGCACGCGGCGCGGTCGCCGGCGCAGCGCCGCAAGGCGCACCGTGGCCCCACGGCGGTGATCAAAGCCGCCCCCCCGACAACGGCGCCGGCGCGGAGGAAGTGGGTCTACGCTTTTGGCGGCGGCGACGCCGAGGGCCGCGCCGCGATGCGCAACCTTCTCGGCGGCAAGGGCTCGGGCCTTGCCGAGATGGCGCATCTCGGCCTGCCGGTGCCGCCCGGTTTCACCATAACCACGGAGGTCTGCACCTATTTCTACGACAAAGACAGAACCTACCCGAAGGATCTGAAGGCCCAGGTCGATGTCGCGCTCGCCGAAGTCGGCCGCCTTGCCGGAAAGACGTTCGGCGATGCGGAGAACCCGCTGCTGGTCTCGGTGCGCTCGGGCGCGCGCGCCTCGATGCCGGGAATGATGGACACGGTGCTCAATCTCGGCCTCAATGACGTGACTGCGGCGGCGCTAGCGCGGAAATCGGGCGACCGGCGCTTCGCCTATGACAGCTACCGGCGCTTCATCACCATGTATGCCGACGTGGTACTCGGCATAGCGCATCATCACTTTGAGGAAATCCTCGACGACTACAAGGAGCGCCACGGCTACAAGCTCGACACCGACCTTGACGCCGCCGACTGGGAAGAACTCATCGCCCGCTACAAGGAACGCGTCGCCGAAGAGACAACCGCGCCGTTCCCGCAGGATCCGCAGACGCAGTTGTGGGGCGCGATCGACGCCGTGTTGGGCTCTTGGATGAACCAGCGCGCCGT
This sequence comes from Pseudomonadota bacterium, assembly GCA_021811945.1. Taxonomy (GTDB): domain Bacteria; phylum Pseudomonadota; class Alphaproteobacteria; order Rhizobiales; family Xanthobacteraceae; genus BOG-931. The sequence continues at coordinate 18,080 of JAKAPE010000015.1, forward strand.
CACCTATCGCCGCCTTCATGGTATTCCGAAAAGCTGGGGCACGGCCGTCAACGTACAGGCCATGGTGTTCGGCAACATGGGCGAAACGTCCGCCACCGGCGTCGCCTTCACCCGCAATCCGTCCACGGGCGAGAAGAAGCTCTACGGCGAATTCCTGATCAACGCCCAGGGCGAAGACGTGGTCGCCGGCATCCGCACGCCGCAGGAGATCACCGAGGAAGCACGCAAGGAAGCGGGCTCGCAAAAGCCGTCGATGGAACGGGCGCTGCCGCAAGCCTTTGCCGAATTGAAGCGCGCCCATGCGGCCCTGGAAAAGCATTACCGCGACATGCAGGACATCGAATTCACGGTCGAGCAGGGCAAGCTGTGGATGCTGCAGACGCGCAGCGGCAAACGCACCGCAGGGGCGGCACTGCGCATCGCCATCGAATTGGCGCGGGAAAAACTGATCAGCCGGGAGGAGGCGGTGACCCGCATCGATCCGCTCACCCTCGACCAGCTCCTGCATCCGACGATTGATCCGAACGCCGAACGCAAGGTGATCGCGACCGGCCTGCCGGCTTCGCCCGGCGCCGCCTGCGGCGAGATTGTGTTCTCATCCGAAGAAGCCGAAATACTGAAGAGCCAGGGGCACAAGGTGATCCTGGTGCGGGTTGAAACCTCGCCCGAGGATATCCACGGCATGCACGCCGCCGAGGGAATTTTGACCACGCGCGGCGGCATGACTTCGCATGCCGCCGTGGTCGCGCGCGGCATGGGCAAGCCCTGCGTTTCCGGCGCCGGCGCGCTGCGCGTCGATTACCCCACCCAGACCGTCAGCGCCGGCGGCATCACGCTCAAGAAAGGCGACACGCTCACGATCGACGGCTCGAGCGGTCAGGTGCTGGACGGCAAGGTGGCGATGCGCGAGCCGGAGCTGGCCGGCGAATTCGCCACGCTGATGCAGTGGGCGGACCAGGTGCGCAAGCTCAAGGTTCGCGCCAACGCCGAGACGCCGGCCGACGCGCGCGCCGCGGTCAGATTCGGCGCCGAGGGCATCGGGCTTTGCCGCACCGAGCATATGTTCTTCGAGGAGGATCGTATCCGCGCCGTGCGCGAGATGATCCTGGCGAACGACGAAAAGGCGCGCCGTGCCGCGCTCGTCAAACTGCTGCCGATGCAGCGCGCCGATTTCGTCGAATTGTTCAAAATCATGGGTGAGCGACCCGTCACCATCCGCCTGCTCGACCCGCCGCTGCATGAATTCCTGCCGCACAGCGAGGAAGAGATCGCCGCGGTGGCGGCGGCCATGAACGCGGATCCGAAAAAACTCGCCGACCGCGCTCACGAGCTGCACGAGTTCAACCCGATGCTCGGCTTCCGCGGCTGCCGCCTTGCGATCGCCTTTCCGGAAATCGCCGAGATGCAGGCGCGCGCCATCTTCGAGGCAGCGGTGGAGGCCGGCCGCGCCATTGGCGGTCCGGTGGCGCCGGAAATCATGGTGCCACTCGTCGCCGACAAGGCCGAGCTTGATGCGGTCAAGGCGGTGATCGACGCCGTCGCACAGACGGTTGCGGCGGAGACGGGGAGCAAAGTCAAATATCAGGTCGGCACCATGATCGAGCTGCCGCGTGCGGCGCTCAAGGCCGGTCAGATCGCCGAGACGGCCGAGTTCTTCTCTTTCGGCACCAACGATCTGACGCAGACCACTTTAGGCATCAGCCGCGACGATGCGGCGATGTTTCTCGGCATCTACGCGGCGCAGGGCATCTTTGCCGCCGATCCGTTCGTGACGCTCGACCGCGAGGGCGTGGGCGAATTGATCCACATCGCCGCCGAGCGCGGCCGGGCGAGCCGGGCGAAGCTCAAGCTCGGCATCTGCGGCGAGCACGGCGGCGATCCGGCCTCCATCGCCTTCTGCCACGAAGCCAAGCTCGACTATGTGTCCTGCTCACCGTTCCGCGTGCCGATCGCACGTCTCGCCGCGGCGCAGGCGGCGCTCGGCAAGAGCGCGGCATCGCAGGCGTGATATTATTTGAATTGCCGACCTGCGTTCCGTCATCCTTCGAGGCTCGCCTTCGGCTCGCCCCTCAAGATGAGGGGGAACGGTGACTCATTCGCCAGCGTTATTTGTTATATCACTCGACATCCAGCGGCTCGGTGCCCGTGGGCTTTCCGGCGGCATCGAGCGTGATCTTCTCCACCCGCGCTTCGGCCTGCCGCAACAAATCCTCGCAGCGGCGCTTGAGCGCCTCGCCACGCTCGTAGATCGCGACCGATTCCTCAAGCGGTACCTTGCCTTCTTCCAGCCGCTTGACGATCGATTCGAGCTCATCGATCGCGCGCTCAAACGACAATTGTCCGACGTCATTGTTGTTGCTCTTCTGCATTTCGTTGTCTTGCTGGTCCATTGCGGCTCCTTGCTAATTCATCCCCGCATTAGCGCCGTGACGTGGGCCGCGGCGGAGTCTGCCAGCGCTTCGAGATCATAGCCGCCTTCAAGCACGGAGACTACGCGACCTTCGGCGCAGCAGTCGGCGACCTCCATGATCCTGCGCGTTGCCCAGGCGAAATCGTCCTCGGTGAGATTCAGATTGGCGAGCGGATCGCGCATATGGGCGTCGAAGCCGGCGGAGATGACGACGAGTTCCGGGGCAAAATCGTTGAGCCGCGGCAGGATTGTTTGCTCGAGGGCCGCGCGGAAGGTATCGCCGCCGGCACCTGGCCTGAGCGGCGCGTTGACGATGGTGTCGTGCTCGCCGCGTTCGTTCGCAGCACCGGTGCCGGGATAAAGCGGCATCTGGTGGGTCGAGCAATACATGACGGTGCGGTCGGCCCAGAAAATATCTTGCGAGCCGTTGCCGTGATGCACGTCGAAATCGACGATCGCGGCGCGGGAGATGCCGTGGCGATGCTGCGCGTAGCGCGCAGCAATGGCAGCGTTGTTGAACAGGCAAAACCCCATCGGCCGCGCCGTCTCGGCGTGATGACCGGGCGGCCGCGCAGCGACGAAGGCGTTGGCGACCTTTTTCGTCACCACCTCGTCGACGGCGAAGACCGCACCGCCGGCCGCGCACAGGGCCGCCGCATAACTGCCGGGTGACATCGAGGTATCGGCGTCCAGCCGCACCAGACCCTCGCGCGGCGTCGCCTCGCGGATTTGCACGACGTAGTCCATGGAATGGCACAGCGCGACGACCTCGACGGGCGCCATCGGCGCTTCGACGCGCGCGAGCGTTTGGTACTTTTCCGCTTCGAGCGCGCGCTCGATGGCGTGCAGCCGCTCCGGCCGCTCAGGATGCCCGAGCGGAGTGAGATGATCGAGGCAAGCCGGATGAGTGATCAAGAGGGTCGACATGAAAGCTCTGTATCAGTACGACGCCAGCGCCGCGTCGGCGCCGATGACGCCGGTACCGCCTTCAACGACCGCGCGCTCAAAGGCAGCCGCCTGCACCGAAAAATTCTCGGCAAAGAAGCGCGCCAGCGCAACGCGCGGAGCAGCGTCGGCATTCAGCCGCAGCGCTGCGAGCGCCTGCTGCGCCAGCAGACAGCCGCCGGTCGCCATGCCGAACAGCCGCAAGTAGGGCGTAGCCCCGGCGAGCGCCAAGTTCAAATCCTTGCCGAGTTGGGCCAACAGCCAGTCGGTGGTGCGCGCGAGGCTCGCGACGGCCTCGCTCAGCCGCACGCCGCTCAAGCCAAGCGCCGGATCGTTGGTCGCATTCACCGCCCCGACGATGCCGCGCAACTCGTCCAAGAAGGCGCCGACCACGGTGCCGTCCTCCAGCGGCAGTTTGCGCGTGACGAGATCGATCGCCTGGATGCCGTTGGTGCCCTCGTAGATTGCGGTGATGCGCGCATCGCGCAAATGCTGCGCCGCGCCGGTTTCCTCGATGTAGCCCATGCCGCCATGCACTTGCACGCCGAGCGAGGCGACTTCGATGCCGATGTCGCTCGAAAACGCCTTGGCGACCGGCGTGAGCAGCGAAGCGCGCTTGTGCGCCACCTTGCGCGCGGCATCGTCGGAGCTGCGCTCGGCGCGGTCGATCGCGAGCGCTGTGGTGTAGCAGATGCTGCGCGCGGCCTGTGTGAGGGCGCGCATCGTCAACAGCATCCGTTTCATATCGGGGTGGTCGAAGATGGGCGCCGATTGTGTCGCCGGCATGCCCGGAGTGCGGCCTTGTTGGCGTTGACGCGCATAGGCAAGCGCCTGCTGGGTGGCACGCTCGGCGATGCCCACTCCCTGCAGAGCGACGGCGAGGCGCGCGCGGTTCATCATCGTGAACATGCAGGCCATCCCCGCATGTTCCCCTCCAATGAGAAAGCCGGTGGCACCGCCGCGGTCGCCAAGGATCATTGTGCAGGTCGGCGAAGCGTGGATACCGAGCTTTTCCTCGACCGCATGCGCGCGCACGTCGTTGCGTACGCCGGGCGAGCTGTCGGCATTGAGCAGGAATTTGGGCACCAGGAACAGGGAGATGCCCCGCGTGCCGGGTGGCGCATCGGGCAGCCGCGCCAGTACGAAATGGATGATGTTGTCGGTGAGGTCATGCTCGCCGTAGGTGATGAATATCTTCTGGCCGGTGACGCGATAGGTGCCGTCGCCGGCGCGCTCGGCGCGCGTGCGCAGCGCGCCGACATCGGAACCGGCCTGCGGCTCGGTGAGCTGCATCGTGGCCAGCCATTCGCCGGAGGCGAGCTTACCCAGATAGGCGCGCTTTAGCGGCTCGCTGCCGTGGGCGCTGAACGCGTCGATCGCCGACATATGGACCACGGCGGCGACGCCGAACGCCATTGAGGCCGCGTTCCACATTTCGGTGCAAGCCGCGCTGACAGCCTGCGGCAGCCCCTGCCCGCCCCACTCGGCCGGCGCCGCGAGGCCGGCCCACCCGCCCTTTCGCCACGCTTGGTACGCCTCCTTCCAGCCGGGCGCGGTGGTAACCACGCCGTCCTTGAACATCGCACCGTGGCGGTCGCCGACGCGGTTGAGCGGCGCGATCACTGCGCCGGCGAGGCGGCCGGCCTCTGTGAGCACGGCCTCGACGTCATCCATGGTGAGGTCGCCGAACAGCCCGTCCTGGAGCGCCGACGCGAGCCCAGCCCCGTGTTTGAGGGCGAAATTCATGTCAGCGAGCGGGGCGCGATAGGTCACGAGCTTCCTCCACGGCGTTTCTTGCGGGCTGCCGGCCCCGCTTCAAGCGGCGGGAAAAGGGGGCACCGCTTGCGCCTCAATGCCACTGGCAGCGGCAAGGGGCAATGCGGCCGAACATCAATATAACAGTGCCGACCTGCTTGCGTATGGACAAATGCAGGCGGATTTTCTCGCCGTGCTGCGGTCGAGCGAGCGGGCGGGCAGCCCGGAGCAAATGGGATCAAGCCGGATCACACTCCACCGTCATTGCCGGGCTTGACCAGGATTGATCAGGTCAACCCCACGGATGACGGCAGAAACCCCGTCTAAACCGATATGCCGCGCGCGGACGAAACATTGATCGGCGCTGGCCCTATCGCTATGGTCGCGCCGCCGACGATGGCGGTTACCCTCCGCCTCGCCGACTATCCTATGGACGCTCGGCCGACCGTTGGGGCGTAGCCAAGTGGTAAGGCAGCGGATTTTGATTCCGCCATGCGGAGGTTCGAATCCTCCCGCCCCAGCCAGGCAGTCGGGTCTCTGCGGTGCGGGTTCTGGCCTGTAAGAGCCATCGAGATTTCCGCGAGTTAGGCTCCTCGGCATGCGTCTCTGGTCGACAAGTTTTGGATTTTCGGCGGCTCATCGCCGGCTTTGCAGCGGCTGTCTCTGCTCGCCATTTTCCAATTTCCGTTTCCTGGTGCCGGAGACCGGTTCGAAATGTTTCTGAGACCGGTTCGCGAGGTCCACAGCGACGTCGGCCGCGGCGCGTAGACTCCTATTGGACGAGTCCGACGCCTCGCTCCTGTTCGGCCCACGAATAGGACAGCGCTTTGGCGAGGCCAGTGACCGTCAGCTCCGCAGGCGCGGTGCCATCGATGATCGCGGCAATGATGCGAGGCGACACGAAGGCGATGGGAGCAAGCAGGCGAATGTGCCGTTCGCCCAGACTTTCACGCGCAGCGATTTCCGGGAAGGATGCTACGCGACCGAGCCGGATTTGGTCGATCCACAAGCGAGCCTTGGCAATCGCCGCCAGAAGAGCACTGCGGGTCTCCGGCTTCACTGTTGGTCTTGCGCTCCGCACATGAACAATTCCCTTTACGGCCGCGAAGCTTGGCGCCGCCCACGGAAGCGTGATCGGCGGCGGCGGGCGGCGTGAGCGGGGTCATTGCCGGTGCGAGGCTCCATTTGATCTGGAGCCTCGGACCGGGGAATGAGGTGGACTTCCACGCCCTGAGATTTGATGATCACTCGTTCGACATGGCGTTCGATGAGGTCGCGATCCGTCATCGCGGGTTCTGCTTCTCCCGCTAATGCAAGGTGGTTGCGAATGCCGTCGAGCACCAGCACTTCGATGTCGGATGCGGGCACACGCGCGACGCTCCCAGCCTCTGCATTTCGCTTCTCCAGGAGTGCGTGCGACACATAGTACCGGCAATCACCTCGCGCTCGAACTGCGCAAACGAGAGCAGCACGTTGAGCGTCAGTCGCCCCATGCTGGACGTGGTGTTGAACGACTGCGTGACCGAGACGAACGAAACCAAATGCTGGTCGAAAAGCTCGACGAGCTTGGCAAAATCGGCGAGCGATCGGGTCAACCGGTCGACCTTGTAGACCACGATGACGTCGACCTTGCCGGCTCTGACCTCCGTGAGAAGCTCCTGCAGGGCCGGGCGGTCCAGGGAGGCGCCGGAAAACGCGTCGTCATCGTAGCGCCCATTGATCAGGCGCCATGGCCAGCGGGGCGGAATCCCGGAAGCGCCGATGGCGCTCTATGAGGCGCGGACAGTGACGCTCTGTTCGCGGGGGAAGTCCAGTCCTTTCTTGGACCGTTTTATCGCTGGATTCGGCTTGCCAGATCAGGGAATATCTGTCCGCTCACGATATACTTGGAAAAGCTAAGAAATAGGGGGCAGCTTGTGCCTCTCTTACCTGTCTGCGGCGATAAGCCCCTCACTTGTCGTGGCAAGAAATGAAAGGACCAAACGTCGGTGAGTGCTGAAGTCGCCATCCGCGAAGGTCAAATCCTCACCGGTCCGCTGTTCAGCGAGCCGATGCGGGTCGAGACAGTGCGGGCCGACGGCGCCGACGCATGGGTCGTCGGCGTTGTCGGTTTGCGCTCGGAGCAATTCCGCAGGGTCACACTCAGAACCGCGGACCTCGTGGGGCTGACGATTACAGAGACCGGCCCTTCCTATACTGGCGATGGTCGTCTGCTGCGCCTCGCCCTGCAGGCATACTCGCTCGGGATTGCCTACGAGTTTGATCCGTACTTCGGGCTCTCGATTTCACGCGTCGATCCGCTGCCGCATCAGCTTGAGGCAGTTTATGAGTACCTGCTCAAGCTTCCCCGCGTCCGCTTCTTGCTCGCCGACGACGCCGGCGCCGGCAAGACCATAATGGCTGGGCTACTGATCCGGGAGCTTAAGCTTCGCGGATTGGTCGAGCGTGCGCTCGTGGTCTGCCCGGCGAACCTGACGTTTCAATGGCAGCGGGAGCTGAAGGAAAAGTTCGACGAAAAGTTCCTCGTCCTAAAAGGCGGCGATATTCGCGATCAATTCGGCGTCAATCAATGGCTGGAACAGAAGCAAGTCATCACATCGCTTGATCTTGCCAAGCGCACCGAAATTCTCCCCGGCCTACGTCAAGTGCCGTGGGACCTGGTGGTTGTCGATGAAGCGCACCGCATGTCCTGGTCGCCGCCGGCACGCAAGACGGCGCGTTACGCTTTGGGCGAACTTCTGCGCGACAGCTCCAACCACATCTTGCTGCTGACGGCGACGCCGCACAAAGGTGACCCACAGAATTTTACTCTCTTCCTGCAGCTGCTCGATCCCGATGCCTATGCAGATGTTCGATCGATCCGTGAGGCGATGGATCGACAAAGAGCACCCTTCTATCTCCGCCGGACCAAGGAGGCGATGGTCTATTTCCCGGAGCGAGAACCGGATGGTCGCTGGGTTGCCCGACAGGTATTTACGAAGCGGATACCCCATACCGCCGGCTTCGAAATCGACGGGCCGGAATTCGACCTCTATAAAGATGTGACCCGTTTTGTGAAACGGCAAAGCGCTCGGGCCGCGGCGCAGGGCGATGATCCTCGGGCCCGTGCGGTTGGCTTCTTAATGTCGCTATACCAACGGCGCCTCGCATCCAGCACCCATGCGATGCGGCAGTCGTTAGAAAATCGAATTCGACGCCTGGAGGAAGGCCTCGAACGCGCGCAGACCCTTGCGCAGATGGCGCCGCCGACGCTTCCCGATCCCGAAGACATCGAGGAGATGGAGGACACGGAGCGCGAGCGCCTCGAGGAAATGATCGAGGCGATCACGCTCACCGGAAACGCGGAGCAGGTTCACGAGGAAATCGCCGAATTGAAGGAACTGGCGGAGAAAGCCAGGGCCATTGAAGCGAGCGGCTTGGAAGCCAAGTTAGGCCGCCTCAAAGGCATCTTGCAGGACGAGGGCTTCTTCGATCATTCCGACCAGCGCCTGCTTCTCTTCACCGAGTTCAAGGACACGCTCGATTACCTCGTCGCCCAACTCAAGGCGTGGGGCTTCAGAGTCGGCTTTATCCACGGCGGCATGAAACCGGGATCGCGCGAAGAGCCTGGCTCACGGATTTACGTCGAGCAACAGTTTCGAGAAGGCGAAATTCAGGTCCTGGTTGCGACTGAGGCTGCTGGCGAAGGCATCAACCTTCAATGCTGTCACATTCTCTTTAACTACGACATTCCGTGGAACCCGAATCGCCTCGAACAGCGCATGGGCCGAATCCACCGTTACGGCCAGCGGTTCGACTGCCTGATCTTCAATTTCGTCGCGACCAACACGATTGAAGGGCGAGTTCTCCAGCGGCTCTTGCACAAGCTCCAGGAAATCCGCGATGCATTGGACGACGATGCCGTCTTTAACGTCGTTGGCGAGGTGCTCCCGGCGGCCCACATTGAGCGTGTGCTGCGTGACTACTACGCCGGCCGTCTCGGCGACGTGGACCTCGAAGATCGTCTGCTGCGCGACGTCGACGAGAACCATTTCCGCGCAATTTGTCAGACAGCGCTGGAAGGCCTGGCGTCCAAGAGGCTCAATCTCGACATGCTGATCGAACGGCGCGCCAAGGCGCAGGAGCGCCGTGTGGTGCCTGAAACCATCGCGCGCTTCATCAAGGAGAGCGCAGAGATCGTGCCGTTTCCGTTACAACTAGTCGCGAGCTTACCACACACTTTCGATCCAGGCCGGACGGCACCGACCTTGCGGAAGTACGAACGCGATTCCGATTGGAAGCTGCCGCCGTTGGTGACACGCTATCCGCGTCTTTCGACAGACCGTGATATTGCGGAGAGCAACAATCTCGAATGGGTGACGCCCGGCCATCCCCTCTTTGAAGCGTTGCGACGCCACGGCTTCGAGGCCGGGCATGATGCGTTCGCCGCGGGGGCCAGTTTTCTTTCGCTTGAACACGCCGCGCCCGCACGCCTCGATTTCTATCGCGCACGCGTCGTGGACGGTCTCGGACACGTCATCCACGAGCGTCTGTTCGTGGTCGAGCTGTCGCAAGATGGCAAACCCCGGCTTCGCGAGCTCGATGTTGTTGGCAATCTGACACCCGCCCCTGCCGCCAGCCCTGCGCCGTCGGTAGCCTCGCTGCCGGAGGCGACCGGGTGGCTCAACGAGCATGTGTTGATGCCGTTTCTCGACGAGGTGCGTGCCGAACGGTTGGCCGAGGTTGATCGAGTCGCAAGGCACGTCGAGTTATCGCTGACCGAAGTTCTGCAACGGATCGACGAGGAGATCGGACGTGCCGCCGAAGAGGTTGAGAAAGGCACTCCAGGCGCGGAAGGACGGTTGGCGCAGGCGGAGTCGCGTTATGCTGACGTCCTGGCGCGGCGCGATCGGCGACGCGAGGAACTGCGGCGCCAGCAAGCGCTTTCGCTGCAGGGCGTCGAGCGTATGGCAAGCGCGCTGGTCCTCCCGCATCCCGAGCGAGACGCGCCGGAGGTCCGGCGGCTTCAGCCAGACCCGGAGGTCGAGCAGAAGGCTATGGATGTTGTCATAGCCTACGAGGCCGCGCAGGGCCGCAATCCCGAGGATGTGCACGAAAAGAATCTCGGCTACGACATTAAAAGCATCGATCCCACGTCGGGCGAGTTGCGGCTCATCGAGGTGAAAGGCCTCGGCGCCGCCCTTGGCCGTGTCCTGCTCACCCCCAACGAGCGTCGCGTGGCGGAGGACCGGCGCGACTGCTATTGGCTCTACGTCGTGACAAACTGCGACGCGACGGCCGAACTACAAGAGCCGGTCCGCGACCCGGCGCGCTTCCCGTGGCACGAGGTCATGAAAATCCAGCACTACTGGCTTGAAGTGAATGCGATGACCCGGCCGATGGAAGTGAGGGAACAAGATCAAGCGCCGTACAGGGGGCCGGACGGTGATTCCGAAGGAGTGTAAGAGATTGGCCGACTGGAGTTCCCACTCGAATGGTTTCTAAAAGCTCCGCGCGGTAGTTAAGCTGCTATAGCGGATGGCAGGTGTAACCAGTCACTTAATCTAGACTTGAATTCGGCGAAGATAGACCTGATGAGCGATATACGCAAACCGCAGCGGTTCTCAAAAGTTCGACTGAAGAATTGGAAGAATTTTGCCTCCTGCGATGTCGCCGTTGGAAGGCGTGTGTTCCTGGTCGGACCGAATGCGTCGGGGAAATCCAATTTCCTCGACGTGTTTCGCTTTTTGCGCGATCTTGCCTCTTTCGGAGGCGGATTTCAGGAAGCCACGGACCGTCGGGGTGGAGTGAGCGCCATTCGTTGTCTCGCGGCTCGCCGCTATCCCGATATCGAACTTCATGTCATGGTGCTAGGGACGGATGATTCCCCGAAATGGGAATACGAACTGGCGTTCAATCAGGATAACCAGCGCCGTGCCCGAATTAGAAAGGAGCGCATTACGCGAGACGAGCAACTGCTGCTGGACAGGCCGAATTCCGACGACGAACAGGACCCGGAACGTCTGACCCAGACGCACCTAGAGCAAGTCAATGTGAACCGTGCCTTTCGCGAATTGGCGTCGTTTTTCGAATCGATCCGGTACTTGCACATTGTCCCGCAACTTGTTCGTGAGCCCGACCGTTCAGTAGGTCGGGCAAACGACCCTTTCGGTGGCGACTTCCTTGAGCAAATTGCCAAAACTCAGGAACGCACACGCCTTGCGCGACTCAAGCGTATCCGTGATGCGCTCAAGGTGGCGGTTCCTCAGCTGGCCGAGATCGAGCTAGTTCGCGACAATCGCGGCACACCGCATCTGCGCGGGAAATACGAGCACTGGCGGCCCCAGGGGGCTTGGCAAACTGAGGAACAGTTCTCCGACGGCACTTTGCGGCTCATGGGCCTGTTGTGGGTTGCGATGGAGGGCGGCGGTCCCCTGCTGTTGGAAGAACCAGAACTGTCGCTGCATCCCGAAATCGTGCGCTACTTGCCGCAAATGTTTGCACGCGTGCAACGTCGGACCGGAAGGCAGGTTATTCTGAGTACCCATTCGCCCGATCTCTTGCGCGACGAGGGTATTGGGCTCGATGAAGTGTTGCTGCTGCGGCCACGGGCTGAAGGCACAGAGGTGCAGCCGGCAAGCGCTTTCTCTGAGATTCCTCAGTTGCTCGAAGGCGGTTCAACGCTTGCCGAGGCCGTTATACCTCGAACCCGCCCAGAGCATGCGGAGCAACTGAGTCTGTTCGGAGATCTCTGAGCATGGCGAATGGCGTCGCGATCTCGGCCGCGGTGGAGGGCATTGTGGATGAGGCAGTGGCACGCACTCTGATCCTTTTTGCTGGAGCAAGCCCCGGACCCGTATATGGGAAAAACGGCAAGCGAACCCTGCAGCAACGGATTCGTGGGTATAATGCCGCGGCACGGCATGCGCCCTGGATCGTGCTCGTCGATCTTGACAGCGATCATGATTGCGCGCCGCCGCTTCGCGCTTCCTGGTTGCCGCAACTGGCACCGCATCTGTGCTTTCGCGTCGCCGTGCGCGCTGTCGAAGCATGGCTTCTCGCCGACGCCGAGCGCGTGGCGGCTTTCCTGGCCGTAGCGCGCGGCACAGTTCCAGCCGATCCAGAAGCTCTGGACAATCCGAAGGCGGCCATGGTCGCACTGGCTCGCGCATCCCGGCGAAAGGAGGTCCGCGAGGATATGGTGCCACAGGACGGAAGCGGCCGTCGCGTCGGGCCGGCTTATGCGTCCCGGCTCATCGAGTTTGCCGCATCGTCCTGGCGACCGGAGGTCGCCGCGCAAAGAGCGGACAGTCTGCGGCGCGCAATCGACTGTCTAAGACGCCTCGTGAGGCCGGGATGATCCCTCGTGACTGTAAGCGCCTCGCGGAGGTGGATTTTCCCATTGCAGTCGTTTCCAAACACGCGGCGCGGGAGAAATCGATCCGCCACGGCCACCTGTCGACGCTGCATCTGTGGTGGGCGCGCCGGCCGCTGGCGTCCTGCCGGGCGATGCTGCTGGCGCTGCTTCTACCCGATCCCTGCGATCCGCATTGCCCGTCAGACTTTAAGAGTAAAGCTCGCGAAATCCTAAGGGCCGTGCCCGGTCGTGTCGGCAAGACTGACGACGATTTGCGAGCGGCGCTGCTTCGTTTCATCGGTGACTTCGCCGATTGGGACCACGCGGCCAATTCGACCTACATGGAAGCCGGCCGCGGCCTCGTGAAAGCCGCTCACCCGGAGGAGATGCCGCTCGTCGTCGATCCTTTTGCTGGCGGCGGGTCGATCCCATTGGAAGCTTTACGGCTCGGATGCGATACCTTCGCGAGCGACCTCAATCCCGTCGCCTGCCTGATTCTCAAAGCAACGCTTGAAGACATCCCAAAGCACGGGCGTAAGCTCGCTGAGGACCTGCGCCGTGTTGGGGCAGAAATCAAACAGCAGACGGAGAAAGAACTCACCGGCCTTTATCCAAAGGATTCAGATGGCGCGACGCCGATCGCCTACCTTTGGGCACGGACAGTGTGTTGCGAATCCCCGAACTGTGGCGCGGAAATCCCACTGATACGTTCTTTCTGGCTTTGCACGAAAGCGAAGCGTCGGCGCGCGCTACGGCACCAGGTAGTGCGATCCGCAGGGGGGACGCCTCGCGTGGAGTTTGGGGTTTTCCAGCCAAGCAGGGAGAAGGATGTTCATGCTGGCACAACGACGCGCGCGAGGGCCACCTGCCTAGCGTGCGGCGCAGTGCTCTCGGCCGAACGCGTTCGAGCACAGCTCACATCACAGCATGGTGGGGCCGATGTGGTCTTCGAGCGCCTTCGCCGTAAAAGCGGGGCAAGGATGCTCGCCGTCGCCACGCTCCAGTCCGGCGAGCCAGGTAGACACTATCGCCAGCCGACGGAGCGCGATTATGAGGTCGTGTGCATCGCACAGGAGCGCCTCGCAGCAATCCTCGACGAGTGGGAGCGCGGCGGGAAACAGGGCCTCTGCCCAGTTCCGGATGAAATGATTTCTCTCAACGAGATCCGAAGGATCAGCGTGCCAATTTATGGGATGACGAGTTGGGGTGATCTCTTCGCTGCCCGCCAAAAGGTGGCGCTTGTGACGCTCGGGCGGGTTGCCAGGGAGCGGTCCCAATCTGAAACCGCCGCCGTTCGGACGGCGATGGCGATTGTTGTCAGCAAGCTCGCGGACTACGGCTCAGCCCAGGCTACTTGGGTTTCGGGCGGCGAGTTCGTCCGAGGGACGTTCGGTCGTCAGGCCATAGGCATGGTGTGGGACTGGACTGAGGCCGTGCCTTGGACTGATTCGTCGGGAAACTTTGATGGCGCACTTGATTGGGTGGTGAAGGTCGCCGAGGCATGGCCTGGCTCAGGAATTGGGCAGACCCAGCCCGCGAACGCCGCTGAGCATCCTTTGCCCGACCAGTCGGCGCCCATCTGGTTCACAGACCCCCCATACTACGACGCCGTTCCGTATGCCCATTTGTCGGACTTTTTCTATGTGTGGCTGCGCCGAATGTTCGAAGGGACGAGCCCGGCCGCATTTGGGTCGACTGTAACGCCGAAGGATGCCGAGATTGTCGTGGACCGACCTCACGCACTGAGTCATTCGAAAAAAGACGTAACCTCGTACCAAATAGGGATGGCCCGCGCGTTCGCGGAGGGCCGACGCGTGCTCCGGGAGTCGGGGATCGGTTGCGTCGTTTTCGCTCACAAAACAACGGAGGGCTGGGAGGCACTGCTTTCAGGCATGATCAGCGGTGGGTGGACGATCACGAGTTCTTGGCCGATTGCAACAGAGAGGGGCTCCAGGGTAAACGCTCGTGACACTGCGTCCCTTGCCACCAGCGTCCACCTCGTCTGCCGCCCACGCCCTGATGACGCCCCGACTGGCGATTGGGCCGAGGTCATAAGTGAGTTGCCAGGACGTGTCGCCGATTGGATAGTCCGACTGGAGCGCGAAGGCGTACGCGGCGCTGACCTCGTCTTCGCTTGCATTGGCCCGGCACTCGAAATTTTCAGCCGCTATGCTCGTGTGGAAACGCCGGATGGGCGTGAAGTGCCGCTTCCCGAGTATCTGGAGAAGGTTTGGGAGGTCGTCGGCCGTGCAGCGCTGGAGCAGGTGCTCGGCACCGCCGAGGCTCAAGCCCGCAATGGTGGCGCTGGCGCGCTCGAAGAAGATGCGCGTCTTACGGCCCTGTTCCTCTGGACCATCAAATCGACCGCCTCCGAGAACAGCCTAGCAGACAACGAGACTAAAGAGGACGAAGATACGGAAGATGACGACGAAGATTCCGACGGCGGAAAGAAGACCGCCAAGGGTTTCTCTCTCGTCTTCGACATTGTACGCCGCTTCGCACAGCCGCTCGGTGTCCATCTCGAAACCTGGCAGGGACGCATCATCAACATCGAGAAGGGGGTGGTCCGCCTGCTGCCGGTAAGCGAGCGGGCGCGGCAGTTGTTCGGCCAGGAAGGTGCGGCGGGCCTTGCCGCCCGGATCGAGCGCGCGCCGCAGAGCGCCCAACTCGAACTTTTTCCTGCCGCAAGCGAGGCGTTGCCAAAAGTGAACGACCGCGGCAAACGTGCCGTAGCCACAGCCTCTGTCGAGTCCGCAGGCCCGCTTCAGGCCACGACGCTTGACCGCGTCCATGCCGCCATGCTGCTCCAGGCGAGCGGTCGGGCGAACGCGCTGCGCGCTCTGCTTGCCGCCGAAAAAGAACGCGGCCCCGATTTTCTCCGTCTCGCCAATGCACTCTCGGCTCTGGTGCAGCGAGGCTAGCTGCCATTCTAGCGGGTGAAAGTCCCGCCAACAGAGGAGTCCAGTCGCTGTTGTAGTCATACCCAGCAACGGGGAGGGCAACCGATCCG